>NZ_PSYW01000004.1 GCF_003383095.1 Haloferax sp. Atlit-12N | reverse complement strand
GCGGCCGAGGAGACCCTCGCCGAGAACCGCGAAGCAGGCGAGTTCGGCTCGTCCGCCGGCGCGCTCCGCAACGTCACCCACAACGGCTCGGGACACATTCTGCACGACCTGTTCTGGCAGAACATGTCGCCGGAAGGCGGCGACGAGCCCGAGGGTGCGCTCGCAGACCGCATCGCGGAGGACTTCGGTTCCTACGAAGCCTGGAAAGGCGAATTCGAAGCGGCGGCCGGCGCGGCCGGCGGCTGGGCGCTTCTCGTCTACGACTCGTTCTCGAACCAGCTTCGGAACGTCGTCGTCGACAAGCACGACCAGGGTGCACTCTGGGGCTCCCACCCCATCCTCGCGCTCGACGTCTGGGAGCACTCCTACTACCACGACTACGGCCCGGCCCGCGGCGACTTCGTCTCCGCGTTCTTCGAGGTCGTCGACTGGGACGAACCCGCCGCTCGCTACGACCAGGCCGTCGAACTCTTCGAGTAGCGTAGCGTAACAGAACGAACCCACGCGCTCCCGCGCGACCACCACAGGTTACCGTGAGAGGGTGCTCGATTGAGGGCATCCGTGGGGCGAGTTCGCCCCGCCAGACCGGCACCCTCTACCGAACATCAACCACATTTTTCGGCGAGTGACGGGTCTGAGGCTGTCGATTATGGTACTTTGTTTCAATCAAAATTCATAACTACGCGGAACGGGATGTGCGGGTAATGAGCAACCCGCCGTGGACTGCCGAATTCGCCGCCCTGAAATCCGACTGTGCCGTCGACCTCGCCGCATTGCTGGAGGAGTATCCGCAACCGGTCGTCTACGAGGTGATGAGCGAGATGCTCCGCCGCGAGATGCGCGACCAGTTCGCCGTCTCGTTTGCCGAGTCGCAGTTAGACCAATGAACCTCGATAGCACGTAATCGAGAGTACTACAAAATAACCGCTTTACTGGGGTTCTTTATCAAGTACGCTAGTACATGGAACATGGCAGACGTAATCGTCATCGGCGGCGGTCCCGCTGGTCTGACAACCGCCCTCTTCGCCGCGAAGAACGGGCTCTCCACGACGGTGTTCGACACGGACAAGACGTGGATGCACAAGGCACATCTGTTCAACTATCCCGGAATCGGCTCCATCGACGGAACGGACTACATGGAGACGCTCCGCACGCAGGTCGACCACTTCGACGCGGAGCGCCACCAAGGCGAGGAAGTCACCGACGTGAGCGAGGGAGACGACGGCTTCGTCGTCACGACCGACGACGACGAGTACGAGTCCGACTACGTCGTGCTCGCCACGGGCGCGAACCGGGACCTCGCGGAGTCGCTCGGCTGCGCCTTCGACGACGAAATCGTCGACGTGGACGTGACGATGGAGACGAGCGTCGAGGGTGCCTACGCGACGGGTGCGATGGTCCGCGCCGAAGAGTGGCAGGCCGTCATCTCCGCCGGCGACGGCGCGGCCGCCGCCCTCAACATCCTCTCGAAGGAGAAGGGCGAACACTACCACGACTTCGACGTGCCCGCCGACGCCGAGTCCGTCTACGGCTCCCTCATCGACGAGGTCTAAGCGCAACCACGGTCGCATCTTCCGACTACGACTCACTACCTTCGTTCTTTCTTCTACGATATCGACACAGCGGAGTCGCGCGGCTATCGACCCGAGACTCGTAAAAACGCCGTACTACGCCTCAGTCGAGTTCCTCGATGAACGAGTTGATGACTCGGATTTCGTCGTCGTTGATAGCGTGGCCCAGCCCCTCGTACAGTCGGCTCGTCGCGTCGGCTCCGAGCGCCGAGAAGACTCGGGCCGACGCCTCGACTCGGTCGGCCTCGACGCGGGCGTCGTCGCGGCCGCTCCCGAAGAAAACCGGCGTGCCGTCGAAGTCGGCGTCGACGGCATCGACGGCGTGACCGCCGCGGTCGACATCGTTGTCGCTGCCGCCGTAGCCGCCGGTCCGACTCGCGAGGTCGGGTCCGAGGAGGCTTCCCGAGAGGGCGACGAGGCCGCCGTACCGGCGGGGGTTCCGAACCGCGAACTCGGCGGCGAGACACGCCCCCTGCGAGAACCCGAAAAAGACGACTCGTTCGGGCGGAATCCCGGCGTCGGCGGCGATGTCGAGCGCGGTCGACACCCGTCCGAGCGCGGAGGAGAGCCACGGCTCGTTTCGCTCGATGGGACTGGCGGCCGGGGCCGGATACCACGAACTGCCGGCGGCCTGCGGCGCGAGGTACATCACGCCGCGGTGGAGGAACTCGTCGACGAGCGTGAGGGCGTGCCGCGCTTTCGACCCGCGGCCGTGGAGCACGACGACCGCCGCGTCAGCGACCTGCCGAGGCGCGCCGGCCGTCGCAATCTCCTGTCCCTCGTGGGGGTCGGTCGCGGACGCGGGCGCGGTCGGGCGGGGTGACATCAGTTCGACCCGTCGTCGCTACTGAGTCCAACGCCCACGTTGCCCTCGTCGCCGTCGCCCCCATCGTCTCCGTCGCCTCCGTCGTCGCCTCCAACGCCAACCGGCAGGTCAAGCGGGCGCAGTTGGCTTTCTATCATCCCGCGGTCCTCCTCCAGCCACGGCGGGAGGTACAGCGACTGGCCGAGCGTCTCCGGGTCGACGTCGAACGTGAGTCCGGGGCCGTCGGTCGCGAGTTCGAACAGGATACCGCCCGGTTCGCGGACGTACAGCGAGTGGAACACGTGTCTGTCTTTCACCCGCGACACGTCGTAGCCGCGCTCGCGGAACAGGTCGTGCCACTCGTACAACTGGGCCTCGTCCTCGACGCGGACCGCGACGTGATGGATGCTCCCCGCGCCCTCGCGGCCGAACTCACCGTCTCTGTCGAGGAGGTCCACGACGGTCGCCCGGTCGTCCGGTGCTCGGTAACGGACGCGGTCGCCCTCCTGTGCGACGAGGTCGAACCCGAGCGTATCGAGCACGCTGGCGGTCACGAAGGGGTTCGTCGAGTGGAGCGTGACGCCGTGAATGCCGCGAATCGCGCGCTCGGCGGGGACCGGACCGTCGACCCACGGTTCGACCGGCGACTCGCCGGTGACGAGTTCCAGGTCGGTGCCGTCGGGGTCGGAAAACCGGATGACGGTCTCGTCGAACCGCTCGAACGGGCCGTCGACGTCGACGCTGCGGTCGGTGAGGCGGTCGACCCAGTAGTCGACGGCATCGGGTGGTATCACGAGCGACGCGGTCCGAATCTGCGGCGTGCCGGGGCGACCTGGTTCCTCGGCGGGGTACGGGAAGAACGTCAGGGCCGTTCCGGGCGAGCCGGTCTCGTCGCCGTAAAACAGGTGGCGCGTGAACTTCTCGTTGAAGTTCACCGTCTGCTTGACGAGGCGCAGGCCGAGCGTCGTCGCGTAGAAGTCGACGTTCGCCTGCGCGTCGCGGACGATTCCCGTGACGTGGTGGATTCCGGCGGTGTCTGTGAGCATCGAGTTGGGCGGAGTGTCTTAGTGGATGAGTGGTGGTGGGTGATAGTGGCGGCGTTGGTGCGGTGACGGTGGGGGCGGGGTTCGATATGGTGGGTGCGAGAGTCGCGGGAGGGTGGTCAGCGACCGATGGTACCCTGCCGGGTGACAGGCGCGTCGGGGTCTATCAAGAACGCGACCACGGTGGCGTCCTCCTCGGCGGTGAGCGTGACTCCGGCGTCGTCGACGAGCAGGCCGCTTTCGGTCTTCCCGAAGCGCGTTCCCGCGGCCTTGACCGCGCCGTCGAACACGTAGAAGTACGCGTCTCGCCCCTCGATTTCGGGGAGGTCGGCGCTCGACCCGGCGTCGAGACGAAGGTCGAAGAGGTCCACTTCGTTGCGGACGAAAAGCGGTGCGTCGGAGCCTTCGGGGCCGAACAGGTGCCGCCACTCGCCCTCGACGGGGGCGTCGATGGGTTCGTGTTGGATGTTCGGCTCCAGCCCGAGGCTGTGGGGCCGGACGAACATCTGGAGCATCCGGAGCGGCGGGTCGTCCGCGCGGGTGAACTCCTCGTGCCAGAACGTCTCGCCTGCGTTCATCACCATCAGGTGGTCGGCGTCGGTGACGAGGTCGTTGCCGTCTTGGTCGCCGTGGCGCATCACGCCGGCGGGCACCCACGAGATGATTTCCTCGTCGCGGTGGGGGTGCATCGCGATGTGGGTGTCGGGGTCCATGAACGACTCGACGATGGTCGCGAGCGGGCCGTAGCCGTGGTCCGCGTGGTCCGGCAGGGCGCGGCCGGGGAAGTTGAAGTAGGTCCGGAACTTCCCCTGATTCTGGGAGACGTCGGTGCGCT
Source organism: Haloferax sp. Atlit-12N (assembly GCF_003383095.1). Classification (NCBI taxonomy): domain Archaea; kingdom Methanobacteriati; phylum Methanobacteriota; class Halobacteria; order Halobacteriales; family Haloferacaceae; genus Haloferax; species Haloferax sp. Atlit-12N. The sequence continues at coordinate 305,552 of NZ_PSYW01000004.1, read as the reverse complement.
CCGCCTTGTAGAGCTTCGTCTCGGAGCCGACTTTCATTACGTGCGCACCTACGCGTCGACTCTATATACCTTCTCGGCGACGTGACCGAAAGCGGGTGGCGTCGGTGTTACCGGGCGGTTTTGTGACTCCACTCACACCATCACGTCGTCGTCCCACGACCCGAGCGAGGGAGACGCGGAGTCGATGTCCGCGACGAACCGCATCGTCGTGGCGTTCAACGCGAGTCCCAACAGTCCGCCGCCGAGAACGCCGACCAGCAGTCCGATTCCCGGCACGTTGACGACGAGTATCGTCGCAAAGAAGGAGATGCCGAGAACCAACGCCCCGTATTTGAGAAAATAACTGAAGTACGCCCCGCCGCCGACGGCGAAAGAGACAGACGCTCGAAGTGCGTCAAACAACCCGACATCCCGGAGGACAATCAGATACGGCGTCGCGTAAACGAAGTACGTCGCAACGAAGTACGCGACGGCGGAGAGTGCGACGACCACGAACAACTCCGTACCGGGGTTGCGAACGGTCCCCATGAGGGCGAGCGCACCGCCGAAGACGATGAGGGACGGCACCGCGGTCAAGACCAGAAACGGAACCCCGTGTGCCCGGACGTTATCGAAGAACTCGAATTCGCCGCGTTTCAACTGGTCGGCGAGGCTTCCGAAGTATCCCGCCGCGAGGAGCGATTTCACGACGATGGCAACCACCCCGAGGACAACCAGTCGCGCCTCCGTGCCGACCGGAACGCCGGGGGAGAGATTGACTCCGGTATTGGGTGCCGCAACGAACTCCCACACTGAGCCGGGCGAAAACGGCGTACCGAAGGTGACCCCGAAGTACACGCCATCGTGAGTGAGAACGGCTAACATCTTGTCCACGTTGAGAATCCCAAATAGGATAGGAACCACGACGAGACGCGGATCATCAACAGCGTGACTCCATCCGTCGGCAATGCGGGTCAGGAAGCCGGGCATCACGACACCCGTTCGTGTTGAAGGCAGTTCGACTGCGGCGAGACAGTAGACGACGTGGAGGGCATCATCACCGACAAAAACATCTGAATATAAACATATTTTGGCTGTGCTCTGAGGCGACAGTCGTCACCACCCCTGCCGCAGTACGAAGGCGGCGTGTCCGACCACGGCGAGCAGGAAGGGAACCGAACCGGCGGGCCAGACGAAGACGGTTCCGAGCGGAATCGCACCCAATAAGAGAGCGGTCACGGCGAGCCGAACCCACACCCAATCGGCCGATTTCGGCGTCGAATCCGTGGAAATCGAAACGTCGTACTGACGGAGCGTCTCGCGGAACCGGGGTTCGAACTCGTCCGGGACGAGAAACATGGTGGGCTTGTTGACGAACGACTTCCCGTAGTACAGCCGGACCGCAGTCCGTTCTCCGAGCGACACGAACCGGGCAGTTTCGACCTCCGAAAGCGAGGTCGTCACGTCCTCGTCGCTCCGAAACAGCGAGGGGTCGCCCATGTGGTAGGTGCTTTCGAGTTCGCCGTCGCCGCCGTCGACCGCGACGCGCATGCCGATGAACCGTTCCGAACTCTGGAGGACTGCCGTCAGTACCACCGCGCAGTACATACTGTACACGAACGGGCCGCTGTCACCGGCGAGCGCCCCGAAAATCAGTAACGCGACGGGGACGACGGCGAACACGCTCCACCACAACACGCGGCCGAAATCGATGCCGTTGCACGCGATTCGCTTCGGGAGTTCCCGAAGCCCGGCCATCCCCACGGTCCACGTTACGACGGCCTCGTTCTCGTCTGGATGTGTCACCGTTAGCGTATTTCAAAACCGGCCGGTATATAGCTCTCACCTCATCGCCGAGGAGGGGTTATACGGCTCGGCACCGATTGGGAGGTATGGCTATCGTCGCGGAGATTCTCCTATCGTCGGACGTCCTCCCGCTCGTCAAACTGGCTCGGTCGCTCCCGAGTCGGGAGATTTCGCTCTCGCAGATGATTCGGCTCGAGGACTCGAAGTACATCTTCATGGTGAGTGTCGAAGCGGACGCGAGAGACGCGTTCGAGGCCGAGGCCGTCGAGCAACCGGAGGTCGTCGACGTGCGGCCCGTCGGTGAGACGCCTGACGGCTGGTTCTATCAGGTCATCACCGAGCGGGCATCCGACGTTCTCGAGTCGCACGACCCCACGCAGTTCGAGGGGGTGTTGATGGAAGCGATTATCACCGGCGAGGGGTGGATAGAACGGAAGATGTTCGCCGACTACGACGCGCTCAGCACGCTTCGGGACCGCTGTCAAGTGTACGGGCTTCCCTTCGAACTCCTCAACATCTCTTCGGACCCCGAACACCCCGATGAACGGGCGCAGTTCGGCCTGACCGACAGACAGTACGAGGCCATGAGGCTCGCTTTCTCGCTCGGGTACTACGACACGCCGCGGACCGCATCGACGGCCGAGGTCGCAGCGGAACTTGGTATCTCAGCACCCGCGCTCTCGGACCTGCTCCGACGGGCAGAACACAGGCTAATCAGTCAGACGATTGCCAACGGACACATCCTCAATCCGATTGCCAGTCGGTGACGGCTTCGACTGCGGTCTCCGGACGGGACAGATATAGCGGAGGGACCGAGCTCGGCAGCCAGTAGGGTAACTTCGACCCGCGTCGGTGAGACGACCGGGCGATTGTTAGTTCGCCGCGAGCAGGAGTTGGTCGAACGAGACGCCGGTGAGTTCTTCGGAGACCTCCCACAGCCGTCGGGCGGTGTCCACGTCGTAGGACTGTTCGCTCGACTCCTGCACTTCGGGGGTGCCGCGCATGTTGCGGAACCCGTCGGGGCCGACGTACTCGCCGCCCTCGATGTTCGGGTCGGTCGCGGCGTAAACCATCGCCAGCGCCCCCTGTTCGGCGCTCTGGGCGATAACGGCGTTCGCGAGTTGCATTATCCAGAGGCGGAGCCGAGACCCCGACTGTTCGGGACCGCGCCGCTGGAGGTTCGTCGCGGCCCATCCGGGGTGGCAGGCGACGCTCTTGACGGTCGCGTTCGCCGAGCGAAGCCGCCGGTCGAGTTCGTACGCGAATATGAGGTCTGCGAGTTTCGACTGCCCGTACGCGCCCCACGCGCTGTAGGACTGCTCGCCTTGGAGGTCGTCGAAGTCGATTTCGCCGTTCCTGTGTGCCACGCTACTCTGCGTGACGACGCGCGTCTCTCCGGGGGTGCGGTTCAACACGGGGAGGAGGTGACCGGTGAGCGCGAAGTGCCCGAGGTAGTTCACGCCGAACTGGTACTCGAACCCCTGTTCGGTCTCCTTTCGCGGGATGGCCATCACGCCCGCGTTGTTACAGAGGACGTGCAGTTCGTCGTACGTCGACGTGAACCAGTCGGCGAACGCCGCCACCGAATCGAGGTCGGCGAGGTCGAGTTCGTGAACGACTAGCGACGCCTCGGGGAGGTCGGCTTCGATTTTCCGCTTCGCCTCCTCGCCGCGTTGGGTGCTCCGACACGCCATCACGACGTGTGCGCCCCGCTCGGCGAGCATCTTCGTCACTTCGAAGCCGAGTCCGCTGTTCGCGCCCGTCACCACGACCGTTCCGACGTCACCGGTGTCGTCGGCCGACTCGACCGACTCATTGCGTTCAGACATTGCCAATATTTAAGCGAAGAGACGACATACAAACTGTGCTAACCAGTTAGTCCATTTATAAGCTATCGGTCGGGATTTGGTGCTGACCCGCCTCAGTCGCAGGACACCCACGCCGCCTCGATACGGTGCGATTCCTCGCTCAGGGCTCGACTACCGTCCGACCGCGTACTTAAATGGACTTTCCAGTTAGCATCGAACCCATGTTGGCGGACGCACAAATACAGATGAGGCACATACATGGAGATAACAGACGGCTGTACGCTACCGTCGTACGAAGGACCCGAGGAGTATTTCACCGGAAGCACCCGAATCGACCCTCTGTTCGACGCACAAGACGCGTCCAGCGTCGCGGCGGCGAGCGTCACGTTCGAACCGGGCGCGCGTACCGCGTGGCACACTCACCCGCTCGGTCAGCGCCTCATCGTGACGAGCGGCTGTGGCCTCGTTCAACGCGAAGGTGGCGAGATTACGCAGATTCGGGCGGGCGACGTGGTCTGGTTCCCGCCGGGCGAAAAGCACTGGCACGGTGCGTCGCCGGACAAAGCGATGACCCACATCGCAGTTCAAGAAGAGCAGGACGGCGAGGCCGTCACCTGGCTGGAGCACGTCACCGACGAGGAGTACGGCCCAGCGTCTGAGAGCTAACCGCCGCGACGACTAGGTCCACACCGGGACCATTCCTCCCCGGTGACCAATATTAAACCGAATTGACAATCTGGGTCTGAAGCAGAAGTCTTACCACTAGCAACCGAGTTCGATGTAGTAGCGGGATGGGATAGCCAGGAGATTCCGCCGGGCTCATAACCCGGAGATCGGTAGTTCAAATCTACCTCCCGCTATTATCCTGAAAACTACACCCCAAGCAGCGCGGTTTATCGCGCTGCGGCGGTCCGTTTTCCGTGGTAGTTGTGACAGGTAGTTTGAACCAGAGAACCGAGCGAAGCGAGATTCTCGTCGTTCAAATCTACCTCCCGCTATGGTTTTGCCGACCGCAACTCCTGAGCGCCGAGTCTCGGCTCGGCGCGACCCACGAGGTCGGCCTCATAACCAGTCAGTCGAACCCGTGAGCAACGCTCCACGTCGCGAGTGAGGCCCGCTCTACCTGACCATCAAGAGAAGACCGGATTCGGAACGAGGAGACTGGCAACTCAGTTGTCGGCCAACTTACCGCGTTTCTCGGCGACGACCGACCCGACTGCCGACCGCAATGCCTCCCAATCGACTCGACCGGAGTCGAGTCGGGCGTACTCCTCTCGGACGATCATCTCGAATACGCGTGCGTGAATCTCGGCGGTTGTGGGTGTTTTTTGGGACGTTTCGACGGCTTTGATAGCGCGGCCGACTCGCGCGTCGGTGACGAGCTCGTCGGCGAGTTCCGCTGGCTCGCCTCGTATCGGCTCGTAGTCGCTTATCTCGTCGAGGACGGGGCCTTCGATGAGTGCGCGTCCACCACGTCTGTTTTCGACGATAACCCCTGCGGCGGGCCCGGCGTACCACGCGGAGTCGGGGATGTCGAGTCGCTCCGGATGGAAATCTCGGACGTGCAGTTCCTTCTGGAAGGTGTTCACCGGCGTCAGACCCAGGCGCTCGAAGACCTGCTCGGCTTTATCGATGGGGAACAGCCGCTCTTTGGTCCCGTTCCAGATGGTCCAGCCGAGAACTGCTGGGAGTCGCTCCCAGTCGTAGTCGATACCGACATTGCACGGTGCCACACAGAAGAAAACGTACGCTCCCGGTTCGTCGACCGCGTCGTGGAACGCGTCGCGGTCGAACTGCTCTCGAACGTGCCGAACGGCGTATTCGTACGGCGGGGGCACGTCATCGAAGACTCGGTCTCGGTCGCCGAACAGCAGGCGACCCGACGGCTTCATCTGAAACCGCAACCGGGGACCAGCGACGTACTCACGGAGCCACAGGTGACCGCTCGACAGCAACTCCTCGGGGGAATCTTCGAGATGAGGCGTCGATGGATACGGTTGCATGAGTGGTTCTTTCCACCACGAGAGGGATAGTCTTGGGTGTGCGCGCTGGCACACCTTGGACACCGTGTGCCGCGTTCCGAGTATCCGACCGGGAGCGTCTTCGCCGTCGAGCCCCCCGAGTCGACTGACTCGCCAGTACACCTGAAGGGATTATCCCGCTCGCCGACCGAGAACGGGTATGCAGTTATTGGACGAACCGGCGAGGGCGTCCGAGAGCGAGGCTGTGACGGCTCGGAACGGAGGCTGAACGGAGGTCCCGGTGGCGTGACCGAGAAGTCGCTCCCTTCCGAATACCTCTCGCCGCTCGCCACGCTCGTCGACGAGGTGCTTGTAGGGGTCGGTTACGAGATGGCCGCCGCCACCGACGCCATCGACGACGCCGTGCCCGGTTACGGCGGCCTGTTCGACCCCACGACGACCCGGAGCGAGTTGCGGCACGCGCTCGATGAACTGCTGGCGTCAGAACTCGTCAAGCCGCCTGTCTCTGAGCCGACCGACGACTCGTTCATCCTGTACGTCGACGGCAGTTCGTGCGGCAACCCCGGCCCGGCGGGTGCGGGCGCGGTCATCATGGACTCGAGAGAGACCCAACTCGCCCGACTCGGCCGTCCCGTCGGCTCCCGAACGGGGAACAACACCGCCGAGTACGTCGCGCTCCAACTCGGGCTTTCCGAACTGCTGACTCGCTACGAGCCACACAGCGTGGAGGTACGAATCGACTCGATGACCGTCATCCGAGACGTTTGGGGCGGCTCCGACCCGACAGAACCGGGTGTCGAAGCGTACAGCGAGGCCATCGCCACGGCACTAGCGAGCGTCCCGAACCACCACTACACGCATTTGGCCGATAGCGACCCGAACCCCGCCGACGCGCTGGCGACGGTCGGTGCCGATATCGCGGCGCTGGGACCCGGATAGCGACGACACCACCAGTCGTCTCTCCCGAGCGAGTCGCTGACTGCCCGAGTTCCTTTCACAAAAGAACAATTTTGCCAGTCCGGGCAGAGAGCTAGTCGTGCCCTCCGAGACAATCACGCGGCGACGACTTGTAGCGGCCGGTAGTGCGTTGCTAACCACGGCGATTAGTGGCTGTTCGCAACTCCGTCCAGCGTCGGATACCGACGCTCGCCAACTCGTCCTCTCGCTGTCCCCACTCGACGGCCCGCTCCGCGAGCGGTACGTCGTCGACCTGACCGAGACGCGGCCGCCATGGGACGAAGCGGCATTCAACACCACCCTCGACGGCGAGGAATACACGACCCAACATCACACGCCGTTCGTCGCTCGCGGGGACGACACCCCGACCTACGCGCGACGGAACGGGACGTACTACCACCTCGATTCGCTCGTCGTCGGAGAGGAAACCGTCACCCGCCCAGTACTTCGGCTGTTCGAGGTCGGTCGCCCCGACGAACTCGAAACCGTCCCGGACCACGTCACGCATTCGTCGCTTCCCGAGGTCGACCAACAGGCGGTGCAAGTCGCGTATTTCGCCGCTCGGGCGCGGGGTAACACCGGTGGCGTTCCGCGCGGACTCGTCCAGCGCGACGGCTACGTGTACCGGACCGACGATACAGAGGTGGCGAGCGACCTCCTCGAAGAGGCCGGTCCGTCCCATGTCGAGTATCGAGACGCAGTCTACGAAGTCGAAGTCACGCGAGAGACGTTTCACGAAGCGGTCTACCGAGCCGACGTCGAACCGGTCGCCGAATCGGCGTCCGAAGTCGAGACGGTACTGCGAGCGTCACTCCTCGACGCGCGAGTGACGCAGGAGAATCTCTCGCAAGCGGAGCGTGAGATTCTCCGGCAGGCGACGAGCGAGTCCTACGGTGAATCGCACCCGTACTCCGCCGCGTTCGCGTCGCTACTGAAGAAACTCGGCCACTGGACGTATCTCGATGGTAACGTCGAGAAAGACGCGGGCGTCGAGACGGACTCAGGGCGCCGGTTCCTCCTGTACGACGAGCGCTACTTCACGTACGGGCTCAGATTCGCGTCCGAATAACGCGTTTCTGCCCACCGGTTCGAGCCGAATTGGCGTTGGCCTCGATACTCAATTTTATATAGCGATATGGAATTTACGTGATTATCTCGTGAATTAGCCAGTATATTGCTAATCCTCATTGTCTGCGAACGACAACGACACAACAAAAATAAACAGTTATCAAACACTTCTCACCTCTCACTCGAAATCGGGACTCACAGAATTACCGAGGGGTCGGTGTTCGGTCTTCTCTCGACGGGTGACCGGTCAGATGCGCCAGTTCAGCGAGAACGAGTCGTTCGTCGCGGTATCGTTCGTTCCGGTCGTGCTGTTGGTCGTCCCGTTCGTGGAGTTTGTGGTCGTCTTCGTCTGCTCGGCCGGCTCACCCGTATCGGCCGTGACGGTTCCGCTCGTTAGTTCGCCCAGGGGAGCCTGGATGGCATAGCTCGGCGTCTCGACCTGAATCGTGCTCTGGGCGTCGACCTGCACGAACTTCAGTTCGAGCGCGTAGGAGCCGTCGGACTCGATTTCGGTCGCCTCGACCTGATCGGTCTGGGGATGGAACGCCCACGCCGTCTCACCGGCGTCGAGCCGACTCGTCTCGCCTTCGATGGTCCGAACCGTGTAGTCCCGGTTCGTGTCGGACCCCGCAAGCGGGTAGTTGCGGTCGAGCCACGCCTGGAAGCCTTCGTCGATGGCGTAGACGTTCTCGAAGCCGGTCGCGAGCAGCATCGCCGCCCGGAGCGACGACAGGTGGTGCGGACAGTGGCAGTAGGTCACCACGCGGTCCGCCTCGGTCCAGTCGTCCGTGGGGTCGAGTGTCCGACCGTCCGGTGCGGGGCTGAGAACGGACCCGAAGATGTGAGAGACGTCGTATCCGGTCTCGCTGCGCGCGTCGACGAAGCGCGCCTCGCCGCGCGCGTACCAGTAGTACGCGTCCTCGATGGGGACGAGCGGGACTTCGACGGTCGCGCCGTGCACCTCTCGCGTGAGCGTATCGTAGGAACTCGTGTCGATAGACCGCTCTTCTGGCACGGTGTCGAACTCCGGCGGGTAGCCGTCCGAGGGCTTGGAGTCCGTCGGCAAGTCGTCGCCCTCGCGTGGCCCCTGCATCCGGTTTTCGGGCGCGGCCGTCGTCGTCTGCGTCGTCGTCTGCGTCGCGTTAGCGGTAGTCGTCTGCGTCGGCGGAGTGGTCGTCTCCTCGGAGGACCCGCTCGAACAGCCCGCGAGCCCGGCAATCGTCGCTGCACCGGTCAACTGGAGGAACCGTCTGCGGCTCGACTGTCGTTCTGTCATCACCCAACCGTACTGAGCAGTAGTGGTTTATTATATACAGAGTAAGCGCTGTACGCCCGTACTCGCGTGGAAAGACGGACTACGAGCGACGAACGTATCGAGCCGCTAAACCGCCGGTCACGCGGTCTGCTTGAGATACCGTTTCTCCCAGCGACGACGCGTCTCGACCGCTTCGCGGCCCTCGTCGGTTAGCGAGTACTCGTTGGTCCGTCCGTTCTTGCTCCCTTTGTTGACGAGGTCCTTGTCGACGAGTTCGTTCAGGTTCGTGTACACGCGGCCCGTGAGCAGGTCGCGCCCCTGCGTCTTTTCGAGTTCGGTCTTGATCGTCTGTCCCGAGGAGTCGCTCATTCCTCGCACAACGAACAGCAAATCGCGTTGAATCGCGGTTAATTCGTGTACGCACATAGGGAATGCCACGGGCGCACCCTACATGAACTTCGGAGATAGTTGTGGTTCTAAAGAACCCCTAGAACGGGTGAAACGGTCGTTTCTCGGAGTTTACTCTCATAACCGACGACGACTGAGTGAATAGACATATCATAAATCGGGGTCGCTCCGACCGCTCGAACGCACGGAACCACGTAAACCCGGACGAGCGCGCCATCGTTCCGCGACTGCCGACCAGCGGACGCCGGGCGATGACCGGCCCGCTAACTGCGCCCACCCGAGAGCGAACGCCCCAGCCCAGCGGTTCCTTACTCATCCCATAGTAAGGAACCCCGCCGACCACGTGCGGAGTATGTTTGGAACGAGCGGCGTTCGCGGTGCCGTCGGCGAAGACGTGACGGCGGAAGTGGCGCTCTGTATCGGAAGGGCGCTCGGTAGCGAGGTCTCCGGGCGCGTCGTCGTCGGCCGCGACGCGCGCGAAAGCGGAACGATGCTCGAACACGCACTCGTCGCCGGGCTTCAGGAGTGCGGAATCGACGTCATCCGACTCGGGACGCAGCCGACGCCCACAGTCGCCCGCGCAGTCGAGTGGTTCGACGCCGACGCCGGTGCCGTCGTCACCGCCTCGCACAACCCGCCGACCGACAACGGCGTGAAGCTCTGGACCGCGTCCGGCCGGGCGTTCGATTCGGCCCAGCGCGCCGCCATCGAGCGGCGTATCGAAGACGAGGACTACGAACTCGCCGCGTGGGACGGCGTCGGAACCGACCGACACCGGAGTATCGAAAACCGCCACCGCGACGCGCTCAAATCGAGCGTCGACCTCGAAGACGACCTCTCGGTCGTCGTCGACATCGGGAACGGAACGGGCCGCCTCACGGCGGACGTGCTCTCGGACCTCGGCTGTACGGTGTCGACGCTCAACGGCCAGCGAGACGGTCGATTCCCCGCCCGCCCGAGCGAACCCACCGACGAGACGCTTCGCGGGCTCAAATCCCACGTCGCCGCAATCGACGCGGACCTCGGAATCGCCCACGACGGGGACGCAGACCGGATGATGGCCGTGGACGGCGACGGAAACTTCGTCGACGGCGACGCGCTCCTCGCCCTGTTCGGGCGCGAGGCCGCGTCAGAAGGCGACCGAATCGCGGTTCCGGTGAACACGAGCCTCGCCGTCGACGACGCGGTCGCGACCGTCGGCGCGGACGTGGTCCGGACGCGCGTGGGCGACGTGTTCGTCGCCGAGAGGTGCGCCGAATCGGGCGTCGTCTTCGGCGGCGAGCCCTCCGGCGCGTGGATTTGGGCCGACGAGACGCCCTGTCCCGACGGCCCGCTCGCGGCGTGCAAACTCGTCGAGTTAGTCTCTCGGCGCGGCCCGCTAGCCGACCTCGTGGACGACATCGACGCCTACCCGCTTCGACGCGAGAGCGTCGAGACGACCGACAAAGCGGGCGTCCTCGAACGCGTCGAAGCGGCGGTGCGCGAGGAGTACGACGACATCGACGACCGCGACGGACTCCGCGTCGAGACCGACGACGGGTGGTTCCTCGTCCGGGCGAGCGGAACGCAACCGCTCGTTCGGGTCACCGCCGAGGGTCGGACCGAAGCGGCGACCGACCGACTGTTCGACGAGGCGCTGGCGCTCGTCGAGTCTCGAACCGACACCGTTCGCGCCTGAATCGGGGGTAATTCCCGTTTAAAGAGGGGTGGAGATTCGAGCGTCCCGCGAGGTTCACCACCGAGTGACACGGCCGGAAAGGAACCCCGCAGACGTACGCCTTGCAGCGGTGAGACGCCGGACTGTTGGCCAATCGAACAGCGCTGCGGACGCGTAGATTCGGTGAATTTCGTTCTCGTCCCCGCGTGGAATCGAGGAATATCTAAATTTGACCGTCAGAGAGTGTGACACACCTACAAATCGCCGAGATTTAGTGCGTTAACTGTACGCACAGATATAAAAAGACTGGACATGTGAAGGCTCGAAGTTTCTCCGTTTTATGACGTTCAGTAAATTGGATACAATGAACTCGAAATTTACTCGTCGCACCTTTCTCACCGCCGCCGGCGGACTCGCGCTGCTCGGAGCTGTCGGAACTCGACCCGCCGCTGCGGGGTTCTCGCCGGGCGTGGTCGGGACCGCGCCGTATCTTAGTGACCGACTTTACCCGACGATGGGCACCGACGATTCGAACCCGACACTCGTCGTTTACGTGAACTTCCTGTCGGACTCCTCGCAGTACTTCGTCCAGCACAACCTCGAACGCATCGTCCGCGAGTACGTCCTCGCAGGCGACCTCAACCTCGAACTCCGGTTCCTCTCGTACAGACCGGACGCCATCGACACCTACCTCGTCGGCGACGACGAGGGTGAAGCCCGCGCCGCCCGCGCCGCTCACGGCGTCTGGGACGTCGAACCGGAGAACTTCTGGCGGTTCTTCGAGTTCATGTTCTGGAACTTCACGACCAAGACGTACACGCACTCGCGCTTGGAGTCCTACATGGACCTCGCGGGCGTCCGCAACATCACGAAAATCGCCAACCGCGCCTACGCGGACCGCTACGACAGCCTCGTCCGCTCGGGGACCGACGAAGCCGTACGCTACGGCATCTCTGGCGTGCCGCAAGTTCGCCTGCTTCGAGACCACAAGGACGCAAACTACGGTGACGTCCTCGGCTGGATACAGACTCGTCTCGACCGCGTCAACGCGGGGACGGTCCGCACCCACTCGCTCCTTCCGGGAACGAAGTACGAAACGCCCGTCTACGTCATCGACTCCGGGAACCCCGGTCCGACGGCGTTCGTCGTCGGCGGTATCCACGGCGAGGAACCGCAGGGCTACCACGCGGCGGACCAACTCAGGCATCTCCGCCCGACCGGCGGAAAGATTGTCGTCGTCCCCTACGCGAACGCGCCCGCAATCAGCATCGGGGCCAGATACACCGAGGACGGCGACCTGAACCGGCAGTTCCCCACGGGGGCGCAGCCCACGTCCCGACTCGCGCGGGCGCTCTGGGACGAACTCGTCTCGCACGACCCCGATGTCGTCGTCGACCTCCACAGCTCCAGCGGCATCTACAAGCACGACGGGAAAGTCGGGCAGGCGGTCTTCCCGACCCGCGCGACCCCGACGAACGCGGTGAACGCCTGCGACTACGTCAACGAGCAGTACGTCGACCTCTCGGAGTACCCGTCGTACTACGACTTCGACTGCGGGAACTCCCTCGACGGCTCTCGCTCGCTGTTCATCCACAAGGTGTACGGCGACCTGCACCTCCCCGGCTACATCGTCGAGACGACCCGCAAGGGGACGACCCTCGAAGACGCCGTGACGTGGGGAGTTGCCGTCGCCCGTGACCTGCTCTGGCAACACGGCGTCTACCACGGGTGAACCGCTGCGACTACGTCGCGCCTAACGCGACCAACTCGCCGAAAATCGCCGACAACGACCGCTTATCTCGCGTATAATAACGCCCGTCGTTCGACTACGGCGGAGTATGCAAGCGATTCTACTGGCGGCCGGACGCGGCACGCGAATGCGACCGCTGTCGAACGAGGTCCCGAAACCGATGTTGAGCGTGGCCGGACGGCCAATCGTCGGCCACACCGCCGCGGCGGCGGTCGACGCCGGTGCCGACGAACTCGTCGTGGTCGTCGGGTACGGCCAAGAGACGGTGCGCGAACACTTCGGCTCGTCCTACCGCGGCGTCCCGGTCTCGTACGTCGAACAGGACGAACAGCAGGGGACCGCAGACGCGGTTCGCGCCGCCAAAGAGCACATCGACGGCGCGTTCGCCGTCCTCTACGGCGACAACCTCTACGACCCCGCCGGAATCGATTCCCTGTTCGACGCGGCACCGAGCATCGCGTCGGTCCGCGTCCCGAACCCCTCCAACTACGGCGTGTTGAACGTCAGCGACGGCGCGGTGGCGGAAATCGTCGAGAAGCCCGACGCGCCGCAGAACGACCTCGTCAACGCCGGCGCGTACGTGTTCCCCGCCGAGGCCCGCGACATGCTCGACGTGCCGCTGAGCGAGCGCGGTGAGCGCGAACTCACCGACGTTCTCGACCGCGTCATCGACCAGTTTAACGTCTCGCCGGTGACGCTCGACCGCTGGATGGACGTTGGTCGCCCGTGGGAACTCCTCGAAGCCAACGAGTGGAAGCTCAAGACGTTCGACCGCCGTATCGACGGCGACGTGAGCGACGACGCCACGGTCCAAGGTGACGTGGTCGTCGAGGAGGGAGCGACCGTCAAAGACGGCTCCGTCGTCGAGGGACCCGCCTACATCTCGGCGGGCGCGACGGTCGGGCCGAACGCGTACGTGCGCGGTTGCACGTTCGTCGGACCCGACGTTCAGGTCGGCCATGCCGTCGAAATTAAAAACAGCGTCCTCCTCGCGGAGACGAGCGTCGGCCACCTCTCGTACGTCGGCGACAGCGTCGTCGGCCGCCGCGTCAACCTCGGTGCGGGGACGAACGTCGCCAACCTCCGCCACGACGGCGAGACCGTCTCCGTGACGGTCAAAGGCGAACGGGTCTCGACCGGTCGCCGGAAGTTCGGCGCGGTCGTCGGTGACGACGCGAAGACCGGCATCAACACGGCGCTCAACGCCGGGGTGAAACTCTCCGAAGGCGCTCGTACCATGCCCGGCGAGACCGTGGCGACCGACCGATAACGCGGCGGAAGCGACGAGACGGCCTTCTTCTCACACCGGTTGCGACACCTCGGGACAGTCCGAATCTCCCGTACCGTCGCATGTTCTTGTCAGTCGTCGCCGATGTCGAGGTGTGTCAGTACCGACAGCAGTGTGTGGTGGCGGAGAACGAGCGGGACGACATCGCGAGCACGAGTCGTCGGTCAGTCGGGGAGAAGGAACGGGGTGTTCAGGAGTCGGTGAGCATCCGCACTGGCGGACACAGCACGTCGTTGGGGGTGAGGACGCTGTCGTCGTCCGCGGCGTTCATCCACGTGGTGATGTCGTTGATTCGGAGTTTGACTCGAACCGGAAGCTCGTGGATGCTCGGGTAGCCGGGGAACAGCTTGCGGTCGAGTTCGTTCCGGTCGTACTGCGCCTCCATGTCGGGCCACGGCGAACTGAACGGCTCGATACCCGGGACTTTCCGGCGGACGAACTTCTCGATTTGGTTCTTCCTGAACGAGTTGTGCGGTCTGTCCGGCGGCCGGTGGCGGAAGATGTCCGGGTTGAGTTTCCGCATCGCCGCCATCATCGTGTTCGTGTTGCGCTCTTCGGGCGGGGTCTTCAGGTGCCAGTCGATGAGTTCGGCGTCGGCGGCGACGAACGACTCGATGTAGTTGTCCGATAGCTCGAAGTGGAACGGAACCGACGGCTGGTTTTGGATTCCGATGAGTTCGATACTGTCGTAGACGTTGTCGTAGCGGTCCGACCACTTGTCGAGTTGCTCGTCGACGACGTCGTCGATGAACTCCATGCTCGTGTCGAACTCGTCGTAACACTCGGGGAAGACGTGGTCGCACGCCGGGTGATAGCCGAACTTCGACGACAGCACCTCGGCGGGGTCCGGGTCGGGGTCCAGACCCTGCAACGGGAACCGATTACCGAACACTTCGACGACGTTCTGTGGGAGGAAGTGTCCGCGGAGGAACGTATCGAAGAGCAGTCCGTGAAAGACGGTGTCGGCGTCCATCTTCTCGTCACAGCCCGCGTGGTGGACGTGGACCGACTCGCGCGTGCCGAGCGAGTACTCGATGACGTCCTCGTCGACGTTGATGTAGTCGTCGTCGGGGACGAGCGTCTCGTGGTCGGCACCGTACTGGTTCGCGATGTTCCGGGCGGCTTCGACCTCCGGATGGTCGGGCGCGCCGAGCGTGTAGCAGACGTCGATGTCGGGGTGCTGGGCGACGATTGCTCGCGAGTCGTAGCCGCCGCTCAGGAGCACGCCCTGTTTGCCGGGGTAGTTCGCCCGGCGGGCTATCGCCCGTTCGAGGCGCGCCGCGAGCTCGTCGACGTAGTCGAACTCGTCGGGGTCGGCGGGGGCGTAGACGAACCGGGAGAGCGTCCCCGACTCGTCGGCGGTGAAGTAGCCGTCGAACGGGATACAGCTGAGTCGGCTGTAGACTGTCCGCTCGTCGACGACGACCCCCATGTGGATGTACTCGAGGAGGCCGCGGGTGTCGACTTCGAGTCCGGTTGCCGCCGAGAGGACGCGCTGTGGGTTCGTACCGAACACCCGCCCGTCGGGCGTGTCGGTGTAGAAACACTGCCACGTGCGGGCGGGGTCCGAGGCGACTATCGCGTCGCCGTCGAGTTCGACGAACACGAGAAACGACCCGTTGAGTTCACCGAACGCGTCGGCTCCGACCGCGGCGTACCGTTCGAGGGTGTACTCCGCTGTCGGGGTCGAAACGTCATCGGGGGAGAACGCCTCGCCCCAGACGATACAGCTCCCTCGCTCGTCTCGATACGTCGACGAGCGCCCCGGGAACCCGAGCGCAGGGTCGCGGATAGCGACAGTCGCGCGCTCGCCGTCGGCGACCCAGTCGAAACTCGACCGAGATGCGAGGCCGTCGAACGCCCCGTCGTCGTCGAGGACGCCAAACAGTTCTTTGTTCATTGTGGGTGGCTGGTCTCCGTGAGGTTATTCGACCGTGACACTCTTCGCGAGGTTTCGCGGCTTGTCTATCTCGCGGTCCAACTCGGTCGCACAGTAGTACGACAGAAGCTGTAGTTGGACGTTCGCGAGGAGGTTCTCACAGACGGGATGTCTGTCGGGGACGTAGAGCTGTTCGTCCGCGGTGTCCATTATCTGGTGGTCCGAGGGACCGAGGGCGACGATAGGCGCGCCGCGGGTTTTCGCCTCCTTGGCGTTTGTCACCGTCTTGTCGCTGCCGTCGGTACAGACCGCGAAGACCGGCGTCCGGTCGGTGACGAGCGCCAGCGGGCCGTGTTTGAGTTCGCCGGAGGCGAACCCCTCGGCGTGCTCGTAGGTGATCTCCTTGAACTTGAGCGCGCCCTCCTTGGCGACCGAGCAGCCGAGTCCGCGGCCGATGAAGAAGTACGCGTCCATGTCGAGGTACTCGCGAGCGAGTCGCTTGGCGTCGCTCGTCTGGAGCACCCGTTCGACGGCGTCGGGGAGGTCTGCCATGTCGGAGACGAGTCGGTCGAGGTTGTCCGCGGGGACCCCGGAGTCGACGATGTCCGAGAGGTGCTGGCTGAGGAGCGTGAGGACCGCGGCCTGCGACGAGAACGTCTTCGTGGCCGCGACGCCGATTTCGGGGCCGGCGCGGATGTAGACCGGTTCGTCGGCCTCGCGGGCGGCGGTCGACTGCACGACGTTCGTCACCGCGAGCGTCTCGACGCCCTTGTCGTTGACCTGCCGAAGTGCGCTGAGCGTGTCCGCCGTCTCGCCGCTCTGCGTGACCGCGATGAACAGCGTGTTGTCCGTCAGCGAACTCGTCGTCAGGTCGTACTCGCTCGCGCGAATCGCGCGCGCCGGAACGTCACAGCGGTTCAGGAGGCTCGCACCGAACAGCGCGGCGTGGTACGAGGTACCGCATCCGACGAGTTGGACGGAGTCGATGTCCGAGAGGTCGGTCTCGATGTCGAGGTTGATGTCGCCAGCCTCCTGGTCGAGCCGGCCCTCGAGCGTCTTCTGGAGCGAGGTCGGTTGCGTGTGAATCTCCTTGAGCATGAAGTGGTCGAACTGCCCCTTTCCGGTCTCGTCGGGGTTCCAGTCGACCGTCTCGACTTCGCGCCGCACCGTCTCGTCGTTCTCGTCGGTGATGTCGACGCCGTCGGCGCGGACCTCGACGGTGTCGCCGTCTTCGAGGTAGACGACGTTTCGCGTGTGGTCGAGGAAGGCGGGCACATCGCTCGCGAGGTAGTAACTACTCTCGTCGACGCCGAGGACGAGCGGCGACCCCTGCCGGGCGGCGTAGATGGAGTCGTTGCCGTCGACGACGACCGCGATGGCGTAGCTTCCCTCGAGCGCATCGACCGCGTGCTGGAACGCCGCCAGCGGTTCGTTCCCGCGGTCGAGGTAGTGGCTGACGAGGTTCGGAATGACCTCGGTGTCGGTGTCGCTCGTGAACTCGTAGCCCTCCGCTTCGAGGGACTCTTTGAGCGTCGCGTAGTTCTCGATGATACCGTTGTGGACCGCGGCGACCTGATTCGTCTGGTTCGTATGCGGGTGCGCGTTCTCGTCGGTCGGCGGCCCGTGGGTGCTCCACCGCGTGTGTCCGATACCGAGCGTCGCGCTCGATTCGACCCCGTCGATGGTGTCCTTGAGGTCGGAAACCTGACCCGAGCACTTCCATACGTCGAGTCCCGAGCCGTTTTTCACCGCGATACCGGCGGAGTCGTAGCCGCGGTACTCCAGTTTCTCGAGTCCGGTCACGAGCGGGCTGATAGCCCGCTTCTCACCGACGTGAGCGATGATTCCGCACATGTTAGCGTCCCTCCGGGGACTGCGAGACACGCGCGGTCCCGGTCGTCGTTGGCTGTGGTCGGTTCAGAGCGGACGGGGCGGAGATGTTCGACTCCCCCAGGAGTTGTTTCTGATGTGTCATGGTTTGTGGGGTCAGCGGGTGAGCTGTCCGTGAAACCACGATACGGGGAAGCGGCCATTACTATAGACGCGCTAAGGGACGGTGGCGACGCCACAACCGAAACAAACGCGTCGTTGTCGTGCGGTTTTTCGGAAACGTGGCATCGGCGGGTCGAACGACGAATTAGGCACCGAACAGGCCGCAGAGCGCGCGCCGGGACGGCTTACACGGCCGATAATAATGCCGTTTACGACTAGGTGTGGTGTATGGTTGACCGAGAGACAGACAGACGGAGTATTCTCAAGCTATCCGGCGTCGCGGCCATCGCATCGCTGAGTGGCTGTGCGACCTTCGCCAAGCAGGCGAACAGCGGCGGAGCGGACACGCCGGCGGGGCAGTCGGAACAGCAGACAACGACCGCGCAGCCCGAGACGCGGACGGCCGCAGGTAACGAGACCGACGCGAACGCGTCCGTCGAGATGCGTCCGAAGACGGTGTCCGACCCGTCGTTCGAACTCCAGACGGGTGCCCTCCGGTCGCTGCAGACCGACGCGCGGTATCCGACCATCGGCACGGCCGACACGACGGTAACGGTCTACGGGAGTTGGAAATGCCCGTACACCCAGGAGTTCGTGCGACAGCAGTTCGGCGGGTTGGTCGAGGACTTCGTCGCGACCGGGGACCTCTCCATCGAGTTCCGGAACGTGGCGTACATGGACGGCGAGCCGTATCTCGGGCCGGACGCTCCTCGGGCGAGCGAAGCCGGGCTCGCGGTCTGGAACATCGACCCCGAGTCGTTCTGGACGTACTTCTCCTACGTCTTCGCGAACCAGCCGCAAGAGCGCCGTGACTGGGCGACGACCGAAAACCTCGTCCGATTCGCCGAGGTGGCGGAGACGAACGGCATCGACCAGATTCGGCGGGCGATTCGCTCGCGTGCGTACGCCCAGAGCGTCCAACTGTCCGCCGACAGCGCGGCCGAACTCGGCGTCACGACCGTCCCGCGCGTCGCCACCGACGACGAGGTGACGGCACCGACGGTCGACCCCCAAGCCACGAGAGAACAGCTTGAGCGGGTCGCGAACGGCGGGTCGACGTTCGGCGGAACCACAGAGAACAACTCCACGTTCGGCGGGGACTCGACCGAAAACGACACCACATTCGGGTCGTCGTCCGGCGGAAACGAGAGTGGCACGGCGAACAACAGTTCGAC
This sequence comes from Haloferax sp. Atlit-12N, assembly GCF_003383095.1. Classification (NCBI taxonomy): domain Archaea; kingdom Methanobacteriati; phylum Methanobacteriota; class Halobacteria; order Halobacteriales; family Haloferacaceae; genus Haloferax; species Haloferax sp. Atlit-12N. Next base: position 286,548 of record NZ_PSYW01000004.1, on the reverse strand, counting down.
GACGTTCGGAAGCAACGAGACGACCGAGTCGGACGACGACGCGTTCTAGTTCTCCGCGACGCTGTCGAGGCTTTTCTTCGGGTGTGAGCCGCCTGCATCGGCCGAGGGAGTCGTGATACGGTTCCCGCCCGAGGTGCTGCGGGCGTGCTGAATAGCGCGCGTACCAATCACTCTCAAGTCGAGTTTGAGCGAGCATTCAGACGAGGGAGAGACAGTGAATGGGGCTGTGAGTCACTGTGGGTCTCCACACGTTGGTTCGAGCCACATCCTCTCGGCAGAAGCGATGCGAACGAAAACACCGGTCATCGAGTCTCCCCCACGAATGCAGGGAGGGATACCGTGCGTCTCGGGTCGCTCGCCCGCGTTTACTTCGGTGATTTTGGATGGCCACGCCGCGGTGAGCGGCTGTGCGTCACCCACTGCGACCGAGAGTTTGGTCGGGACTCCCTCGAACCAGTCGGCACCTTCGTCTTGGTTCCCTGCTTCGATGGCGAACGACCGCTGAAATAGTGTCCCGTCAGCGTCGTTCATCACCTCGACAAACGCCTCGATATCTCTGCCAGTATTGTTGTCCATCTCGACTCGATGGAGGAGGTCTGAGCTACCGAAACCAGCGCAGCCAGCAACTCCCATGGACCATGTGACGGCGAAGCCGGCGAGGTATTTGCGTCGGGAGGGCATGGCACCATCTTTCACTCATGTGAACAAATGAGTTCGGGACGGCATGTAGTGCTAATCCACACTATCGAGTGACAAAAAAGAACGACCGCGAGCCGAGCGGTCAGTTAGCGCCGGGGAGCGAACAAATCGTGACCTCGCCGTTCGCGTAGACGTAGTTCGTCGTCGGCGGACAGACCTCGGTCTTCGACGGGTCGAGGTTCGTGGCCATGTCCTGTTCGTTCGGGAAGTACGAGGCGCTCTGTGATTGGTACTCCCGATAGGCCGTTATCCCCTGCGGGACTGGCCGCCCTTCTTCGGCTGGTAACGGCTCGGCTGGATACGCGTTCGTCCGCTCCCACACCGTCCCGTACGGCAGGTCGGTGTAGAGTTCGCCGCCCTGTTGCGACGAGCGGGCCGAACCGTACGTGTCGATGGCGGCGAGTTCCTGTTCGGTGTACGAGAGCCGTTCGTGTTGGTCCGGGAACGCCGGACTGTCCATCGCGCCGTCGTTCGACATGAGCATCACGTTCGGGTAGACGAGCACGAACAGGAGCAGGATGACGCCGACCACCTTGAGCGAGGTCCGGTTCGCGAGGTGGCGGAACCCGAGGACGCCGATGATGGCGAGAAGGGCGTAGAGGTACGCGAACCAGCGACCGGGGACGAAGCTCTCGATACCGACGAGCGGCAGTCCGAGCACGACGAACAGCATCGCCACGATAGCGCCGACGAACGTGTACGTCGTCTGCGTCGCCCGCGAGCGGTTGAGCACCGTGAGACACCCGATAAGACCCGCGAAGATGAGCATGAGGAAGCCGGCTTCGGTGACGTACGTCGAGAGCTGCGAGAAGAACGTCTGGCCGGCCGAACCGGCCGCACCGGACGCGCCGGCCGACCCCCCGCTACCGCTCACACCCTGGAGGAACCCGGCGTTGAACAGGTTCAACACGAGGTAGTTGATGACCGTTTCGAGGAAGGTGTCGCCCTGATACGGCGTCAGCGACCACGTGAAGACGATGAGTCCGAGGTTGAACCCCACGAGTCCCGCGAGGTTCACGGGGCTGGACCCGCCGCCCGAGAACGAAAGCGGGTCGGGGTCCTCGGTGAAGAAGTCGAACCGAAGCAACACCTGCGCGATGAACCCCGCGAAGAGGAGCACCAACATGATGAACGACGACACCTGGTGGGTGAGGATGACGGCGGTGCTGAACAGGACGAGCAAGCCGAAGTCGCGCCATCGCTCGCTGGCGTGGGTGATTCGAACGAGGCAGTACAGACACGCGAGGAAAAACAGCAGGCCGAGGCTCGTCGGGATGAGGTGGATGCCCCAGCGGACGACCTGGTCGCCCATCGCGTACAGCGCGCCGGCGGTGAGCGCCCAGCGGAGCGGGACGAGCAGTCGGGCCGTGCCGTAGACTAAAATCGGGACGAGCGGCATCACGACGCCGAGTGAGAGGTACAGCGCGTTCCGGAGCGACAGGTCGAGGAGGTGCGTCGACGCCGCCGTGAGAAGGTGGAACAGCGGCGACGCGTAGTACTTGATGTCGCCGATGGCCGACAGGGAGTCGGCTTGGAGAATCATCTGGACGAACGTCGTGTGCGACCAGATGTCGATTCCTATGTAGCCCGGCGCGGTGTAGAGCGCGGCGAATCGGACGACGAACGAGTACACGAGAATCTCCGCGAGGAAGACGCTCGGCCGCAGTTCGTCGTCCGGGGCGAGCAGTATCTGTCCGAGGAGGAGCGTGCCGACGACGCCGCCGATGTCCATGAACAGGATGCTTCGTTCGCCCTGAACGACTGCGAGAACGACCATAACGGCGAGGCCGAAGAAGACGCCGGCCGAGATGAGCCGTACGAGCGACGGCGCGAGCGTCGGGAGGCCGTTCGTGGTCCCCCTCCCGCGGGCGGCCGCGAGATAGAGGAGACTCCCGACGCCGAGGAGTATCGGGAGCGTCACGATGAAAATCTGCGACGAGAGGAACCGCAGCGGGAACAACGCGAGCGCGAGCACGACTCCGAGGGCGGCCGCGAACACGTCGAGTTCGGCTCGTTGTAAGCGGTCGGATATCGATGAGAGCATCGTCATGTATGAGCTGAGAGTTGTGGTTCGAAGAGCGTCCGTCAGATTGTGGTCGGGTCCGTATTGGGGCCGTAAAACACGTCCTGCCAGTCGCGGGTCACGTGGGTTCCCCACTCGATGTCGAGTTCGGGAAGCTCACGGTCCATCGCGTACTGCACGCTGAGCGCGGGGATGTTGGCGCCCGCACCGACCGACGCGGTGACCGACCGGGAGATTCGCGGATGGACGTCGACGAGTTTCGGCCTGCCGTCGGCGGTGTATTTGAACCGGAACGTGGCGTTGTACTCCAACCCGAAGAGCGAACAGAGCTCGTGGGCGTCCCCGAGGAGTTCCGGGTTCTTCTCGACGGTGCCAACGAACGAGGAGTCGTCGCAGGTCGCGGCGTGCGACCGTGAGACGAGAACCGGCGTCTCGTCGTCGCGAACGAGGGCGTCTACGGTGTACTCCTCGCCGGGGAGGTACTCCATCACGATGAGTTCGGGGAACTGGGCCGTCTCACGGAGGACGGGGAGCACGTCGTCGAGCGTGGTGACGGTGCTGTCCGGTTTCTGGTTCAACAGCGCGTTGAACCGGTCCATATCCGGGTCGACGACGCGAAAGCAGCGCCTGTCGTTGCTGACGGGTGGCTTGAAGCAGACGCGGCGGTCGGGATAGCCGAGCGCGTGGACCGCGTCGAGAAACTCGTCGAACGAGGAGGCGCGGTAGAACTCGGGTGCCATCGGGTGGGCCTGCTTGACGAGTTCGTCGTACAGCCGCCCTTTATTCCGGGTAATCGAGAGCGACTGGGGCGAAACGGCCATCACTTCGATACCTTCGCGCTCGAAGGCGGGCTTCGCCTCGGAGAGGGCCTCGACGTCCGCCGCGTTGAGAGGGAAAATCACGTCGGCGTTCTCGCGGCGCGCGACCGAACGCAGCTCGGAGACGAACGCGTCGGCGTCGCCGGCGGGGACCGTCTCCGCCGTGTCGACGAGGCTGAAGCCGTAGGCGTCCGGGTCCGTATCGACGCCGACGATGTGGGCGTCGAACGCGTCGGCCCGGCGAATCGCCTTGATGATACCCGAAGCGCCGAAGGTACCGGCACCGGTCACCAGCACGGTCACATCGCCGTCCCGGCTCGACGGTCGGACTGTATCCAGCAGTGTCATCGAGACGAGACAGACACCAAGGTCCCCTTATTATATAGCAGATAAACGGCGTGAACCGTCGAAAACCGGCTGTTTCGGGGCGTCAGTCACGGTCCGAGAACGAGCGGCGAAACGCGGGGACGTGCGGCTAGTCGACGGCCGCTACTCGACGGCCGCGAGAACCCGTTCGACGATGATGTCCGTCGCGTCGACGTTCTCTTCGAGAAGCGCCCGCCGACGCGCCTCCCAGTCGATGTCGTCCGACTGGAGGATATCGACCGCTCGGTTCGCGGCGCGTTCGTTCCGGTGTTCGCCGTGGTACCCGAACAGCAGGTCGAACGAGGCGAGGTCGCGCATGAGCCCGGGGTTCGCGCTGTGGACGTAGACGGTCGGCGTCCCGAGCACGGCGCTCTCGGAGGCCATCGTCCCGCTCTCGCCGATAAAGAGGTCGGCGTACGCGAGCACGTGGTGAATGAGGTGCGGGTCGATGGTGATGGCGTAGTCTGCTAACTCAGGCGGAAGTGAATCGCCCTCCGCGGAGATGAGTACCGATGCGCCCGCGTCTTCGAGGCGACCGACTAACTCGGTGAGACCGTCGAGACCCTCGTCACCGATGTCGTGCGCCGCGCCCCAACTGACCAACCGGACGACGGCGTACGTGTCGTCGGCGTCGACCGGCAGGCCGTCGAGCGCCGACGGGTCGGGGTCGAATCGGTCGGGGTGTAGGTACGCGAGTTCGTGGTAACTCGGGTACCGGTGGTGGTTCGAACCGGCGTCGTCGCGGTAGCATTTCGGGGTGGCGACCTCGTCGGCGAAGGGAAACGTCAGCGCGTTCGAGAGCGTCGCGTGCTCCGTGTCGGTGAAGACGACGCACTCGGCCCCGACGAGTTTCGCGACGTGTGCGGCCTCGAACCCCCCGATGGAGGCGACGACGTCCGGGTCGATGTCCCGCGCGGCGCGAAACAGGCGATACTCGATACCGAGCGTCGACAGCGCGACGCCGGGAAGCGAATCGCCGCGGGAGCCGACGACCTCGTAGTCGATGTCGTACTCGTCGAGGAGGTCCACGGCGACGTCCTTGTCGAGGGCGCGAACGTGGACCTCGTGGCCGCGAGCCTCGAACTCGTCGATGGCGTGCTTGAAGAAGTGAACGTGCGCGGGGTGCTGAATCGTGATGAGGATGTCCATCGGCGGTATCTCAGAGTTGCGCGTAGTGGAAGCCGCGCTCGCCGGCCTCGTCGGCGTCGAACGCGTCGGCCACGTCTATCATGACCGGGTCGGACCCGAGCGCGGCGGCCATCTCGTCGAGGTCGTAGTCGGTGAACTCCTCGTGGCCGGTCGCCACGACGACGCCGTCATACGCCTCGAAGTTGACCGACTCGACCACCTCGATGTCGAAGACTTCCCGCGATTCGTCGGGGTCGGCGTGGGGGTCGTAGCCGACGCAGTCGACGTGGAACTCGTCGAGTTTCTCTATCATCGTGCTCACGTCCGAGCTTCGGATGTCACCGACGCCCGGCTTGTAGGCGAGTCCGAGGACGAGCAGTCGCGTGTCCTGGAGGACGCGCCCCGACTCGTTGATAGTCTTGACCGCCTTGCGGGCGGCGTGAACCGGGACGTACTCGTTGATTTCGCGCGCCTGCAACACGAGTTTCGGCGAGAAGCCCTCGCGCTTGGAGCGGTAGGTGAGGTAGAACGGGTCGACGGGGATGCAGTGGCCGCCGACGAAGCCTGGGGAGTAGCCGTCGTGGAAGTTCCACTTCGTTCCCGCGGCTTCGAGCACGTCCTTGGTCGTCAGGCCCATGTGGTCGCACGCGATGGCCAGTTCGTTGACGAGCGCGATGTTCATGTCGCGCTGGACGTTCTCGATGACTTTCGACGCCTCCGCCGTCTCGATGTCGGGCGCGCGGTGGATACCGGCGTCGACGATGCTCCCGTAGAGGTCGGCGAGACGCTCGCGGACCGCTTCCGAGTTGGCACCGACCACCTTGACCACGTCCTTCACGCTCCGCCCGGTGTCGCCGGGCGACGCGCGCTCGGGCGAGTAGCCGACGAAAATGTCCTCACCCACGGCGAACCCGGACTCGGATTCGAGCGCGGGGACGAGAACGGACTCGGTCGCGCCGGGGTAGACGGTCGATTCGAGGACGACGGTCGTCCCCAGGGAGACGTGCTGGCCGATGGTCTCGGCGGCCGATTCGACGAACTGGAGGTCGGGGTTCTCCATGCTATCGACCGGCGTGGGGACCGTCACGATGACGAAGTCCGCGTCCGAGATGTGCGTCGCGTCCGTCGTGAACAGCACGTCGGAGGCGGCGACGCCCTCGTCCGTCACGTCCCCGGTGGGGTCGGTCCCCGCCGAGAGCGTCGAGACCTTGTCGGGGTCGACGTCGTAGCCGATGACCGACTTCCCGGCGCGGTCGAACTCGATGGCCAGCGGCAGGCCGACGTAGCCGAGGCCGACGACGCAGACGGTGTCAGTCATGGAGTCCGATTCCCTCGTAGTCGACGCGGTCGTGGTCGCGGTACTCCGTGGCTGCCTGCCGCCCGTCGACGAAGACGACCGGGCGGTCGTCGTCGGCGAAGGCGGGAACGTCGAGGTGGTCGAACGACTCGTGGGCCGTCACGAGGACGACGGCGTCCGGTGACAGGTCGTCACTCGTCACGCCGCGCATGACCGTCGCGCCCGCCTCCTCGAAGACGGCGGTGTCGTCGAGGATGGGGTCGGTCGCGACCACGTCCGCGCCCGCTTCGTCGAGATGTTCGACCACGGGGAGCGCCGGTGTCTTGCGAATCTCTTCGACGCCGGCGCGATAGGTGAGACCGAGGACGAGAACGGTCGCGTCCTCGGGGTCGATGCCTCGCGCCGCCAGTCGGTCGAGCGCCGTCTGCGCGGTGACGTGCGGCATCTCGTCGTTGACGGCGCGAGCCGTCTCCATGAGCGGCGACCCCGTCTCGAACTCGTTGATGAGGAACTGCGGGTAGTACGGGATACAGTGGCCGCCGACGCCCGCGCCGGGCGTGTGAATCTCGCAGAACGGTTGGGTGTTGGCCACGTCGATGGCCTCGGTCACGTCGATTTCGAACTCGTCGGCGTGGGTCGCAAGCTCGTTGGCGAGCGCGATGTTCACGTCGCGGTAGACGCCCTCGAACACCTTGACCGCCTCCGCGGTCGTCGTGTCCGAGACGGTGATGACCTCGTTCGACGAAATCAGGTCGTAGACGAGCGACGCGGCACGGGTACTCTCGTCGTCGGCGCCGCCGACGACCTTCGGGTACGCCCCGCGGATGTCCTTCAGCGCGCGCCCGGACGAGGTCCGCTCGGGGCAGAACGCGAGGCCGAACTCGCCGAGCGAGAGGCCGCTTTCGGATTCGAGAAGCGGCAGGAGTGCGTCGCGACAGGAGCGCGGCGGGAGCGTCGATTCGAAGACGACGAGGTCGCCCTCGTCGAGGCCCTTCCCGATGTCTCGTGCGACCGCCTCGATGACCGAGAGGTCCGGCCGGCCCGCCTCGTCGACGAGCGTCGGGACGATGACCACGTGAATGCTCGCCTCGTCGGCGACCTCGCGCGGTTCCGTGTTCGCGACGAGCGCGCCGTCCTCGACGAGTTCTTCGACGAGTTCGTCGAGTCCGGGTTCGCCGACGATGTGGTTGCGGCCGGCGTTAATCTCGCGGACGACGTCGGTGTCGATGTCCGCGCCGGTGACGTTACCGGTGGTCTCGGCGTAGACGGAGGCGAGGGGAAGTCCCATCTTGCCGAGGCCGTAGACGCCGACCGGCACGTCGCCGGACGTGAGCGCAGCTATCTGTTCGTCTTCGGGGCGCTCAGAGCCGTAGATAGTCGTGACTGAAGATTGTGTGCTCATATGGAGTTCGCTCCCTGAAGCTTCGCCGGGAGTGGGCGGTGTTCGGCGGGCGTTCCGACCGCGAGCGTCTCCGGCGGAACGTCCTCGGTGACGGTCGCGCCGGCGGCGACGAACGCGTTCTCGCCGACGGTCACGTCGGGGAGGATGGTCGCGTTCCCGCCGACAGAGACGCCGTCTTCGAGCGTCGGACCGGTCATCTCGACGTCCTGCCGGACCGGATACGGGTCGTTCGTGAGCACCGCGCCCGGCCCGACGAACACGTCGTCGCCGATGTGCGTGTGGGTTGGAACGTAGACCCGAGTCTGGAGGCTCACGTTCGACCCGATGGTCGTGGTGCCGTCGATGACGGTGTTGGTTCCGACGACGACGTTGTCGCCGATTCGGGTGTCTTCGCGGACGAGCGCGTCGTGGCCGGTGACGAAGCCGTCGCCGATGGTCACGTCACTGTAGACGATAGTCCCCGAACGGATTCGGGCGTCGTCGCCGACTATCGTCTGCTGTGAGTCGTCGCCCGCGGGATAGCCGAGGGTGACGTCGTCGTCGATCTCGCAGCTAGAGCCCGTGACGTACAGGTTCATGTCTGAGCCGAATCGACGGTCGTCTCGTCCTCGTCGGAGAGCACCCCGTCGCCGTCCGACCGGAGGGTAGTTACGAGCACGAACAGTGCGGCGAGCGCCGCGAGGAGTTTGGTTTTGGTGCGCATGTGTTGGTCACGTCGCGGACAGTCGTGGCCCGCGATTCGAAACGGAAGTCACGCGAAGCGGCCATTATTATCGGGACGGTAAGCCCGCAGACGCCCGAAAACGGCGGGAAACGAGTCGTCCCGGCCGTGCGAACGCTCACCAATCAGCGTCGGAATTCCTCGATTTTTCGGAGCGTCACCCCCTGATCGCCGCCGTCGTCGCAGTCAACCATCCGCCCTTATCAGACCGCTAAGCCCCTCTTTCGACCGATTTCGAGCGTAAACGGTCGCGGCCATTTTTCAACACGGGCTGTCAAGGCGCGGGTAATGAAGTCGTCTACCCGTCGCTGGACACTCGACTTACTCCTCGTCGTCGCGGGGGGAATCGCCGCGCTCGCGGTGGTCATGCTCGACTTCTCCGGGTCCGTCATCCGGAGTCTGTTCGTCGTGCCGCTCATCGTCCTCTACCCGGGGTACGCGCTCCTCGCCGCGGTGTTCCCGGAACGGCGGTCGGACGTCGAGTCCGACACCATGAGCGACGAGTCGGCGCTGACGCGACCGACGCGTCACACCGCCGGACTGCTCTACTCCGTTCGTCTGGTCCTCTCGGCGGCGTGGAGTCTCGCGATCGTCGCCGCGGTCGCGCTCGTCACCAATCTCGTCGGGCAGGGGTTCGACGCGAACGTCGTCGCGCTCGGCGTGTTCGGCGCGACGATGCTGTTCACCGCCGTCGCCGTCGTTCGGCGCATGCTGCTCCCCCCGGACGCGCGAGCCGGTGCCCCGCCGCTCAGTACCGTCCTCGGGAGCGTCGCGTCGACCGCCGGTGCGGTCACGTCCCCGCTGTCCTCCGAGTCGCGGAGTTCGCCCGTCTCGCTCGCCGTCAACCTCCTCGTGGTCGTCAGCGTCGTCGCGTTTCTCAGCAGCGTCGGGTTCGCGATGGTCGAGACGCAGAACCCCGAGTCGGAGTTCACCGAAGCGTACCTCGTGACCCAAAACGGGTCGGGCTACGAGGCCAGCGGCTATCCCCAAGAACTCAGTCGGGGTGAGCCGGTCCCGGTGACGCTGGCGCTGGAGAACCACGAACGCGAGTCGACGACGTACACGGTCGTCACAGAGCTTCAGCGACTCGACAGAACGCCGAACGGGACACAGGTGGTCGAAGAGCGCGAACTCGACCGAACGCAAGCGTCGGTCGAGGACAACGAGACCGTCTACGTCCAACAGGACGTTCGACCGACGATGTCCGGTGAGTCGCTCCGGCTCGTCTATCACGTCTACAAAGGTGACGCTCCCGAGGACGCGGACCGCGAGAACTCGTATCGGACCGTTCAACTCGTCGTGTCGGTCGACGGCGGCGGCGGCGACACCACCGCAAAACTCGGTCGGCCGGGTTCGATCGGGGGGACCTCGGCCTGATGTGGCCGTGGGAGCATCTCGTCTTCGGCTACGTGCTGTACTCCCTCGCGAACCGCGCCGCATGGGAGACGCCTATCGGTGACGCGGCCGGCGTCACCCTCGCGGTGATGACGCAGGTTCCCGACCTCGTGGACAAGACGCTCTCGTGGACGTTCGGCGTCGTCACGACGGGGTACGGCCCGGCGCACTCGCTCCTCGTCGGCGCACCGCTCGTCGGGGTCCTCGCGGCGGCGCTGTGGACGCGGAACAGGGCGAAACTCGCGGTCGCCGCGGTCGCCGGGTACGGATCGCACCTCGTCGGCGACCTGCTCGCGCTCCGGGCGAACGGGCCGAACGTCGGCCGGCTGCTCTGGCCGCTCGCGCCGCAGGAGCCGTACTCGAACGACCTCGGCTTCGTCCAGCGGTTCACGGAGTACTTCCAGACGTTCCTCTATCAGATGCTGCGCCCCGAGAACACGGGGCTCGTCGTCGGTTACGCGGCCGTCTTCGGGATGGTCGTTCTGCTGTGGGTGCTCGACGGAACGCCGGGGCTTCGGTGGGCTCGCCGTGCCGCCGGCCTGCGCCGCTGATTCGCGGCCCATCTTGTAACGGATAACGGAAATATAATTTGACAAAAGCAACCCTGCTTAACAGTTGCATCCCTAATCGTCGACATGGGCGGATATTCTGTTTGAATAATACGATAAACGCTAAAAATACTCATTAGACAGAGGCAGAGACGTTCTCTCGATGCGGAATCAAGGCGCAGAAGAGCGCAGGAGGACAGTCTCTCGGAGACAGGTACTGAAGGGCATCGGCGGGGCGGCCGCTGCCGTTTCGTTCGCTGGGACGGCATCAGCCGACGACGACTGGTACAACGTCGTCGACGAGGGGGCCGACCCGACCGGCGAGGAATCTATCAATCCGGTTTTAGACGATATCCAGTGCGACGACGGGACGGTTCTGTATTTCCCGGAGGGTGAGTATCTCATGGACGACTCGTTCCGTCACGTCGATTTCCGCGGGTTCGAACTGCGGGGAGATAACGCGACTATCGTCCCGGCCGCCGACTACGACGGCAGGTGGCTGTTCAAGTTAGGGACGTTCGACCAACCGGGGGAAGACCTCGTCGTCGAAGGCTTCGAGTTCGACTTCACCGCCGACGACACGGGGCTTCGCGTCGTCCAAGCGCAGGTCAGAGACGACCTCCTCGCGCGGGACCTCTCCGTCGTCGGTCAGCACGACAGCGGGAAGTACGGCCCGTTCGCGTTCGACGTCACCAGTTCGTCGGGCATCGGAACGCTCCAGAACATCAGGATTCCCGACGGCGGCGAGTTCTCGGACAACACGCCGGGCGACATCGACGTGGGTCCCACGGGAATCATCGTGTCGCCGTACCACGACGGCAAGCTTTGGGTCCGCGACTGCAGGGTCGGCGCGTGGCCCGACAACGGCCTCTACTGTTCGACCGAGGGCGGCCGCGTCGTCGTCGACGGCGGCGTGTTCAAGAACAGTAACATCGCCAACATCCGGCTCTCGGGCGATTACAGCTCGATTCACGGCGCGACCGTCATCGTGGACGAACGCCGCACCGACGACACGAACCAGCGGGGCATCCGACTCGACGGCGGTGCGTACAACTGGATAGACGACACCGTCGTCCGAATCGACGAGCCGAACGGGCGCGCCATCAGCGTCCAGAACGACGTCGAATGGGCGCGGATTCAGAACTCGAGCGTCATCGTCAACGGAGACGTGCCGACGAAAGCCGTCACCGTATCGTCGGGCGCCGGGAAAGTCGACATTCTCAACACGGACATCGAGTTCAACACCAGCGGCCACGCGCTCGTCGTGGGCGGACCGAGCAGCGCCGACGCGGACCCGGTCTACATTCTCAAGTCGAGCGTCGGCGGGACCGGCGACGGGTCGAGCGGCCGGCACGCGGTCCGCCTCGAACGAGGGAACTGCACGCTCGACCGCTTCGACGTCGAGCAGACCGGCGGCGACTATCGACGCGCAGTTAAGGTACTCGGCGACGGCAGCACGTTCGTCTGGGGCGACTACGACACGGGCCACATCCCGCTGGTCAACGACGCCGACGGGACGACGTTCCGCGGCATCACCGCCGAATCGCACGACGGCTACGAAGGAATGAAAGTCATCGACGGGTCGAGCGGCGTCGAAGTCACCGAGTCGGTGATTCACAACGGCGTCTGGGAGTACGGCGACGTCGACGTCGCGTACGACGGAAACTGGTTCTGAGCCACGACGGGTCGGCCCCGAGTCGTCACCGCGGCGCGTCACGGCGGGCGCGGCCACCGTCTCACCGCTCACTCGGTCGGAGTCACGGCGACAGCGTCGCCTCGATGAGTCGCGAGATGGCCCGACGAATCCGCTGTGAGACGCCCGACTTGGAGATGCCGAGGATGGTCGCGAGTTCACCCTGCGAGGACCGCCGCGGGACCTCGAAATAACCGTGTTCGTGGGCGACGAGAAGCGCTTCGCGCTGTCCCGGGAGCAGCGCCGTCTCGGAGCCAACGTCGGTTTCGCGGGCGACGTGGAGGCGCTTTACCCGGAACGAGATATCGTTGTCGTGGTAGTGTTCTTGGACGCGGTGCAGCGTCGAGTGAGCGGGGAGGTGCATCTGGATGGACCACCTGCCGTCTTCGTGTCGAACGGAGATGACCCGAACGCCCATCTCCGTCGAGGACGGGGGAATCAGGCGGACGCCGCTCCCGAAGAGGACGCGAAACCGGTGGTCGGAGCCGACGGAACCGAGGAAATCCGCCTCTATCACGGTTGGGTCGACGACGAGGGACGCCCCGACTGAATCGACGGAACCCTGTTCGACGACGACGAACGCGCAGTCCCAGCCGAATCCCTCGGTCGGTTGAAATTCGAGTTCGACCGGCCCCCGGTGTCCCGCGACGAACGACGAGAGAATCAGCCTCGGGTCCTCGAGCGTTATCTCCAAGTATATCGGTCGAGCGTCGTCCCCCCTTCGGTCCTCGTGCATCGCCTGTTGTTCGAGAATCGGTACGGGTTATTATGCGGGTGATAAGCGTCTGTGGCCGCGTCTCCGCGGGTTCACTCCCGTACCTGTCGGCGGGCTGTGAGCAACTACGATGCCCATAATAACGACACCGAGACGTCCACAGTTCGGTAGGACTCCGACTACAATGTACAAAGACAACTCAATCGCCGTCGTCGTGCCGGCCTACAACGAAGCGGGCTACGTCGGGGACGTCATCGACACCCTCCCCTCGTTCGTCGACCTGGCCTACGTCGTCGACGACGGGTCGACAGACGGGACGTGGGACGAAATCGTGACGCACGCCGACGCGTTCAACGCGGACCACACCCCCGAAGCGACGGCGTACGACGACGTGGTCGTCCCGATTCAACACGAGGAGAACCGCGGCGTCGGCGGCGCGCTCAAGACGGGCTACCTCCACGCGCTCGAAGACGAAGTCGATATCACGGCCGTCCTCGGCGGCGACGGGCAGATGAACCCCAACGAGCTGGCGAAGTACCTCGACCCCATCGCGGAGGGCGACGCCGACTACGCGAAGGGCAACCGATTCATGGAGCAGTCGGACCTCGACGCCATGCCGGGCTATCGACTCGTCGGCAACTCCATCCTCTCGTACCTGACGAAGTTCGCCAGCGGCTACTGGAAGACGATGGACCCGCAAAACGGCTACACCGCGATTTCCCACGAGGCGTTGAAGCAGGCCGACATCGAGAACATGTACGAGTACTACGGCTACTGCAACGACCTGCTCGTCAAACTCAACGCCGAGAACCTCCGCGTCGCAGACATCGCCTGCTCCGCGGAGTACCTGTACGACGACGACTGGAAGAGCCACATCAACTACAGCGAGTACGTCCCCCGCGTCTCGGGTATGCTGCTCCGGAACTACTTCTGGCGGCTGAAAAACAAGTACATGCTCCGCGACTTCCACCCGCTCGCGGCGTTCTACTACCTCGGAACCGTCATCGCGGGCGTCGCGGCCATCGGTCTCATCGGCTCGGGGCTGACGGGTGGCGGTGACAGCGACGGCGACTCACCCAGCCTCGGCAGCTGGGCAATCGGTCTCCTCTTCGGTATCACGTTCCTGCTTTTCGGCACGGTCCTCGACCACAACGACAACGAAGCGCTCGAAATCCGGGTCGACGACGACACCTACGAGACGGAGGTTCCGAGCGAGTAACCCGAGTCGAATCGGGGGCCGTACGCCGCCGAAATTCGCAGACATACTTAAAGGCTGAACATGTGAAGCCGGGAACGTTCGTGAGTATACGACGTTCTCGGTTGTATGAGATTCACGCACTCTGACGATACCGACGCAAATGACCCCCGGGGCCCGAAGCTCACGCGGCGCTCGTATCTCCTCGGAGCCGTCGGCACCCTCGCGGTCGGAAGCTACCTGTCGCACCCCATCGACAGCGTCGAGGCGAACACGATGAGCGTCGACGTTCCGCAGGCGTACCTCGACCGGTTCTCGAACGTCGTCAACGTCGTCGACGCGGGGGCCGACCCGAAGGGCGTCGAACCCATCGACGACGTGCTCTCGCGGCACGTCGCGGACGACACGCTCCTCGTCTTCCCGGAGGGTCGATACCTGATGCACAGGCAACTCCGAAAGACCGGATTCGAGAACCTCGGGTTCTACGGGCCGAACGCGACGCTCACGCACGGCCGAATCGATGCCATCGACAGCAACGTCGTCACCGAGGGCGAGTTCACCGGCGCGGCCCGGTTCTTCCGGCTCGGCGTCATCTACGCCCCCGGCAAGGACCTCCTGTTCGAGGGGTTCACATTCGACTTCACCGCCCCGCAGACCGGGATTCGGGCCATCGAGGCCTACGTCACGGACGGCCTCGAAGTCCGCGACATCACCATCGCGGGCGAACACGACACCGGGACCCTCGGTCCGGCGCTGTTCAGCGTGACCACCGCCGGCGGGACCGGCACCGTCGAACGGTTCAGCGCACCCGACGGCGCGGCGTTCACGAAAGACACCATCGGCGACATCAACCTCGGCCCCACCGGGATACTCATCGACCCGAACAGCGCGGGGACGCTCCGCTTCGTCGACTGCGAACTCGGTCGGTTCCCGGACAACGGGCTGTACGTCTCGGGTTCGAAGGGCGTCGTCCACGTCGAGGGCGGGACGTACAAGAACAGCACCGTCTCCTCGATTCGGCTCAAGGGGTACGGCAGCAGCGTCCGCGGCACGACGGTCGTCATCGACGAACTCGTCCCCGGCATCAGCCAGCGGGGTATCCGCCTCGACGACGGGGCTGACCTCCGCATCGAAGACACCACCATCGAGGTCACCGGCTCCGCGGAGAACGCCATTCGCATCCTCGACGACGCGCAGACCTCGGTCATCAAGAACTGCAGCATCGTCCTCAACGACGACGAGGGCTGTGCGCGCGGCATTCAGGTGACTCCCGGAGCGGGTCGCCTCGAAGTCCTCGACACGACCATCGACATCCACGGGTCGAACTTCGCCATCTACCTTCAGGGACAAAACCTTCCGGAGGACCCGATGGTGCTCGTCAAGAACGTCACCATCACCGGTTCGGCACCCGGCGACGGCCAGCGAGAGGCGATTCGCGTCGAGCGCGCGAACGCCCGGTTCGAGAACCTGACCGTCCACCAACCCGGCGAGAGCTACCGGCGCTGTGCCGAGATTCTCGCGGACGACGCCCTGTTCGTCGGCGGGACCTACGAGGCGACGCACCACCCCTTCATCAACAAGGGCAACCGGACGCGCTTCGACGGCATCACCGCGCGGTCCCTCAGCGGGCGACAAGCCATGAAGCTGTACTCGCAGGGGACCGACGTGGTCGTCATGGACTCGGTGCTCTACGGCGGCTACATCGACGGCGGCGCGGAGGGGTTCGTCGTCGACAACACCGAACTGCCACCCGTCTGAAACGAACGGACCTTACCGACCCGATAATCATGGGGGTCGGTACGCAACTGCGGGTAACGCATGGACCACGACCGATTGGCCGATAAGGACCTCCTCGTCGTCTCACACGGCTACAAGCACTTCGTCAAGTCACAGGTCGACGTGCTCGCGGAGTACTTCGATTCCGTCACCGTCTGCGTCAGGTACAACTGGTTCGCCGACGTGGCGTCTCGCCTCCCCGTGGGCGGCGGCGAGGGGTTCGGAAAAGACGCCAAAATCGCCACGACGGACGTGCCCGACAACGTACACGTCATCGAGACCCCGCTTATGTACCTCCCGGTCGACGCGCAGCGCGAGCACCTCCTCGGACAGCAACACGCCCGGAAAGTCCGCAAGAAACTGGCGGACCATCCCGTCTCGTTCGACCTGATTCACTGCCACATGACGTGGACCTCCGGGTACGTCGGCGCGCGTCTGAAAGAGGAACTCGGCATCCCGTACGTCCTCACCGTCCACGCCAATCGCAACTGGTTCCAAACACAGCTCGACTCCGACAACGCCCGGCTGAAGCGAGCGTGGACCGACGCCGACCGACTCGTTCGCGTCAACCGGCGCGACCGCTCGAAACTGGAGACCTACAACGACGACGTGGTCCACATCCCCAACGGCTACGACACCGACGTGTTCGAGCGCGTCTCCACCACCGCGGCCCGTGAGCGACTCGGCATCAACGACGACACGCCCGTCGTGTTTGCGCTCGGGACGCTGAAACCGCGGAAGGGCTTCCAACACCTGATGCGAGCGATGACGCGAGTCCGCGACTCCGAACCCGAGGCGCGACTCGTCATCGGCGGGCAGGGCGGCATGCGCGACGAACTCGAATCGCTCGCCGCGGAACTCGGTATCGACGACCGGACCGACCTGCTCGGCTACGTCGAGTCGGAGACGCTCAACGACTGGATGAACGCGGCCGACGTGTTCGTCCTCCCGAGCTACAGCGAGAGCTTCGGCGTCGTCCAACTGGAGGCGATGGCCTGCGGGACGCCCGTCGTCGCGACGAAGAACGGCGGAAGCGAAGAGGTCGTCACGAGCGACGACTACGGCTTCCTCGTCGAGGGGCCGGAGTCGCACGACGAACTCGCCGACGCCGTCGTCGATGCCCTCCACAAGCGGTGGGACGCGGACGCGATTCAGGCGTACGCGAACGAGTGCACGTGGGAGAACGTCTGCGAGGACATCGCCGACCTCTACGTCGAGGTCCTCGGCGAAAACGGAACACAGACCGTCGCGGCCGCGCGGTAACTGCCGGAGAACAGCGGACAACGGCCTGTCCTCTCTTCCTTCCATCTCGACCGCCAGCGACACGCGGTGACGAACGCAGTCGGCTGTTTCGATTCGGCGACGCGCGCTGTCGAACCGCGGGTCAAGTTCGCTGCAGCGTGGTCGTCCCTTCGGGGACCGACGTCCAGCACCGGTTTCGGGGATTTTCGGACGAGACGAGCGGCGTTTCCGAACACATCGGTCTGTACGCGAGGCGGTAGACGAACCCGTCGTGACGAACGTAGAAACCGGACGGAATCGATAGCTCGTGCTCCGTGCGGTCGTAGTACGGGAGCGTCTCCAGCGCGTCCGCGACTGACCGGTACTCGCTTCTATCCAATCGGAAGTCCATCACTCCGCGAGCCTCGTCTTGCGTCACACGGTCGAGCGCTCGCTGGAGCAACGGTTCGTCGGAGAGACGCTCGTCGGAGGACGGAACGACATTTGAGGGTTCGGACGACGACACGGACATCACGGTGAGGACCCCGCCATCGACGCCGGCGAGATTGAGACAGCCACTTAGCGCGGATACGGAACCGAGACCCAGCGCCGCGAGGAGTTCCCGTCGGTTCACGCTAAGGGAACCAATCTGTTAGTATATTATCATTCTGGTTCCCAAATCGCGCCGGACGGGGGACGCGCCGAGTTCGACAGAGTTCTCGAAAAGTGGCCGGTGACTGAGGCCGCCAACAGAAGCAAGCGACGCGAGAGAGACGGGACAGCGTCGTTAGACCGCGTTTCGACCGGCAAGCGCCACGATTCCCACGAACAGAACCGAGTGGAACCACGGTGACCCGCCGAGCGGAGACGACTGCAAATCGAACCACTCGACCGCCGAAAGGGGTTGTGCCATCAGGAGCGTCGACCCGCTGTCGGTCGTGTTCGACGTCGTCGTGGTCTCGGTCGTTGTCGTCGCGGTATCGGTCGTGGACGTGTCCGTCGTTGCGGTGTCGGTGTCGGTGGAAGTCGTCGTGTCGGTCGTCGTATCCGTGGTCGTCGTCTCGGTCGTGGTTGTGTCCGTCGTTGTCGTCGTCGTGTCTGTGGTCGTCGTATCCGTGCTCGTTGTCTCGGTCGTGGTTGTATTCGTCGCTGTCGTCGTTGTATCTGTGGTCGTCGTGTCGGTGGTCGTTGTCGTGGCCGTATCGGTCGTGGTCGTCGTCTCAGACGTTGTCGTGGTCGCCGTGTCCGTCGTCGTCGGTGACGAGGTGGTCGTCGCCGTCGTCGTGTTGTCCGACGGCGTCTCCGTCGCTGTCGAGGTCGAGGTAGTCGTCGGCGATGAGGTGGTCGTCGAAGTGGTGGTTGCCGTCGAGGTGGTCGTCGTGTTGTTCGACGGTGTCTCTGTCGCCGTCGTCGTGTCGTTCGTCGGCGTCTCCGTCGCTGTCGGCGAGGAGGTGGTCGTCTGGTCGTCGCCATCACCGCTGTCGTCATCGTCGTCATCGTCGTCGTCACCACCCCAGAACCACCCGCCACCGTCGTCCGACTCGGTCGTCGTCGTGTTCGACGGCGGACTGGTCGTGTTCGTCGCTGTCGCCGTCGCCGTGTCGGTCGTCCCCGTGGTCGTCTCGGTTGCCGGCGTCGTCGTCACCGGCGTATCGGTCGTCGGCATCGGCGTGTCGGTGACCGGGGTGGTGTTGTTCACCTGCGGCACCGGCGAGTCGCCGTCGACCGAGGGAGCGATGCCGACGCTGGGGACGCCGACGGCGAGCGCGACGCCGGAGAGCGAAAGCAGGACACCGGCGACGAGCAGGACGCGTTGCAGCGTGTTTTTGTGCCGGTCGGCCCAGGGTTCGTTGCCCCACGCGGGGGTCCCGGCGGTGCCGCTACCGCCGCCGCGGCGGGCGCGAATCGCTGTGGCGCGGGAACCGACTGGGTCGGGAAGCGAACTCAGCAGGTCCAGCGCCTCGTCGGCGTCCACGGCCCCGACCACGAACGCCACCGTCACGAAGACGAGGAGGCCGATAGTCGGGACGACGACCAACGCGAGGAGACTGCTCTCGATGGTCATCGAGAGCAGGAAGATGGGGACTCCGGAGATGAACCCCGTCGCGAGCACTCGCACGAGTCGAGCGTCGGAAAAGGGCTTGAACCCGAGGTAGCGCGCGCTAGCGAGGTTGAACACCGGGAGCGAGGAGTAGCCGATAGTCGTCGCCACGGCGGCCCCGAGAATGCCGTGACGCGGGATGAGAATCACGTTCAAGATGATGTTCAGAACCGCCGCGGCTCCGGTCGCCGCGATGAGGGGTTTCATGTCAGCCTTCGCGTGGCTGATGGCGAGGATAGGGCGAACGACCGCGAAGCCGATGGTCCCCGGGAGCAGGATGAGAAGCGGCGTGACGACGGGCATCGACCCGGAACCGAGGTACAGCGGGACGAAGTCCTTCGCGAGCGCCGCCAGCCCGAGCGACAGGAGGACGATGACGAGCATCCCGTAGCGGGTGACTCGGGAGGCGATTTCGTTTATCTGGTCGATTCGTTCGTCCGCCCACAGGTCCGAGACGGACTGCACGAGCATCGACTGAATCGACCGGGGGATGACCCAGAGGAACTGGCTGATGACCAGCGCGGACTTGTAGTAGCCGACGCGCGTCTCCGTGACGTGGGACGCCAGCATCAGCACGTCGACGTGGTACATCGACGTGAGAAACAGCATGTAGACCACCGAGAGGTGGTTGAAACTGAACAGTTCTTTCGTCGGAAAGCCGCGCGGCGTCGTGCTGAAGACGCCGCGAAGCGAGATGTTCTTGCGGACCCACCACAGCGCGAGGAGCGCGACGAGGCTGTTGACGACGATGAGGCCGATCATCAGCCCCCCGATTTCGTATCCGAGGTAAGCGATGCCGATGAGGGCGAGTCTGGTCCCGACCTTGTTGAACACTCGAAGCGGCTCCGAGAGGTGTTCCTGTTTGAGCCCCATCAGGGACCGGCGGGCGTACTCGCGGAACTGCGTCGCGATGGTGAGTCCGGCGAGGCCGTAGAAGCCGACGACGTACTCGGGGCCGAGGAACCGGGTGACGACGCCGAACCGCGCGGCGGCGGCGAACGCGAGCGCGGTCAGCACCGCGAGGACCGTCCCGAGGCGGAAGTAGTAGCCGAACACGTGGGTCTGCCAGTCCGAAATCGAGCGGTCTTCGGCGAGGAACTTCCGGGCACCGCTGTTGATGCCGGAACTCATCAAGATAGTCGAGATGCCGAAGACCGCGGTGAGCGTACCGTAGCGACCGTACAGCTCGAACCCGAGCGTCGTGATGAGAAGCGGCGTGAGCACCACCGAGGACAGCACGATGAAGATTCGTCCCCCGAAGATGGAGAGGAACGCGGTGACCATGTTCCGCTTCATTCACACCACCCGTCCGCGCCGCTCTCGTCGGGGCTCCGCGCCGGCGCGACGCGCGGGGACGAACGGCGTATCGGTCGCAGACCGCCTGCTGTTCGGTGATTCGTGTACATAAATAAGCGAACGCGGAAGATTAGTCAGAAGACGATATCTCGATAGAGACCGAGTCGCCGTTTTTGAGGTAGTAGTCGGTCGGGTCGACGGCCTCGCCGTTCACGGTGACGTTCGCAGTCGCGTTGTCACCGTCGTACGCGTAGGTCGTTCCGTCGTAGGTGACGCTCTCGTCGGTCATGTTGATGCCATCGAGTGTCGACATGCCGTAGGCGAGCGTGACGTGCGCTGAGTGCGCGTGCCACGGATTCGCGTGACCGCCTTCGAAGTGGAAGTGGTCGTTGTGACCCGCCTGCTGGTACTTGTCGCGGCTGAAGTCGAGCTGTTCACCGTCGACGGTGAAGTCGATAGTTCCGTGGACGTGGAGCTGTTCCGGCGGGATGTACTCGCCGGGGGTGGTGACGTTCGAGTCGTCGGTCACGACGAGCACCCACACTTTGTCGTCCGATTCGAGCGTGTACGATTCGGGGTCGACCTCGTGGCTGTCCACGCGGTAGATGAGTTTCGTGCCGTTTTCGGACTCCTCGTACGTCTCGCCGTCGTAGGTCAGCGACGACTCGGTGGCGTTGACGTCGGCCGCGTCGAGCGCCGCCGCGAGCGTCGTGCTCTCGTTTGTGTGCCAGGAGTCGACATCGCTCATGTGAATCGGCGCGTCCTCGTCGAGGTCCTCCGTGAGGCTCACGCGCTCGCCGGCGACCATAACGGCCATCTGACCGGTGTACGCCGCGTCGACGGACGACTCGTTACTGGTGTTCGTCGTCGAGTCGTGGCTGTGTGAGTCGTGGTCGTGGTCGGTGTCGGAGTCAGAGTCAGAGTCCGACGACTCGTTCGTCGCGTCGTCCGAAGCCGCCGTGTCGTTGGCGGTCGTCTCAACGTCAGAAGTCGTCATCTCCGTCGTTTCGGCGGTTTCGTTCGCCGCGGCAGTGTCTCCTGCGTCGCCGCCAGCGAATGACGAACAACCGGCTGTCGTCATCAAGAGCGCGACGAGGAGGGCGATACTCGCACGTTTCAGTGTATTGGATGGGATTTCCATCTCGAACTCGAACGAGACATCACGGCCACCCACCGTTATTATCGACTACGTAGCGGCGGCTTATCGGGCGGATAATTAGTATGAGCGGGGGCGGGTCTACACCCATCGTGATACGCCTCGACACCCGCGGAGGTCGGTCGAATGAACAGTGACGTGCTCGTCACGCTCGGACTGGCTCTCGTGTGTCTGTTCGTCGTCGGTTCGGCGGCCGGTTCGCTCGAATCGGCCGTCGATTCCTCGCCGAGCGAGGCGATAGATCTTGACTACTCCTCGCTTCCGCTCGACAAGGGCGACGCCAACGACATCAAACGCGAGTACCAGACGCTGACAGACGACCCGAGTCAGCAGGAACACAGCGGTCAACAGACGAAGCAGTCGGACCGGTCGAGCGCGAGCGGTCCTGACGACGGGGACAGCGACGACACGTCCGACAGTTCGGACTCCGAGCAGAATCAAGCGGGAGGCTCGAAAGAGACGCCGGGCGAACAGGACCCGCTGGAGAGCCTCATCGAAACCCTGCTCGCGCTCCTCTCGCGCCTCGTCGAACTGCTCGTCGGAGTCATCGCGGTGGTCGCCCTCGTGCTCGTCGCTCGGTATCGAGACCGCATCGCGGCGCGACTGTCGCCGATGATCCCCCACTTCCGCGGGGACGAGTCTCCGGTGGAAGAACGCACCGAAGGCGGGTTCGATGCGCCGCCCGAACCGCAGAACGAGGTCACCGAAGCGTGGTACGAGATGGTCGAGCGCCTCCGACTCGACGACCGACAGTTGCTCACGCCGCGAGAGCGGGCGGCCATCGCCCGCGAGAACGGAGCCGACGCGAACTCGGTGTGGTCGCTCACCGAGTTGTTCGAGGAGGTCAAATACGGCGGCGCGCCGGTGACTGAAGATCGACGCCGGCGCGCGCGGGAGTGTCTCGAACGACTCGGGTCATCCGGGGGGCGAGACCAGTCGTGAACCGCCGAAAGCTACTGTTCGGACTGCTCGGACTCGGCTGTCTCGCCGCCGGAACGGTCGTGCAGGGTGTTGGTTCCCGAGCGACGGCGCTCGTCTCCGAGGCGGGCGGTGACTACGTCCTCGTGGCCGCGCTCTCGGGAGTCGCGCTGCTCGCGGCGCTCCCGGTCGTCGTCTCCGGTCGAGAGAGCGAACTGCAACAGGTCGAAACACCGGATCCGGAGGTCCCCGTCCGGGTCCCGCCAGCGGGCCGCGAGTTCGACGAGACGGTTCGGGGATGGGACTATCGGACGCCAGTCCTCGGCGACAGCACCCGACAGCGAGTGAAAACGCGGCTTCGGAAGGCGGCCGTCGAGGCGGTGATGCGCGAGCGGAACTGCGGTCGGAGCCGCGCGCGTCGGCTCGTTCGACGCGGCGAGTGGACCGACGACGCGGAGGCGGCGTCGTTCCTCGGAAGCCCGAGCCGGTCGACGCTCGCCACCGCAGTCAGCGCGCTTCCGCGGCGACGGACACCCGCGGAGTTCCGCGCCCGGCGCACCGCCGAGGCCATCTACGCGGTCAGTGGGGGGACGGGACGGTGACGACGCCACGACAGACGAACCGCTGGCGGGGCGTCGTCGCCGTCTCGCTCGTCGTCGCGGCCGCCGGGTTACTGGCGAAGCGGCAGGAACTCCTCTTGCTCTCGACGGTCGGCGTCGTCTTCGCGGCGTACCACCGAGCCGTCCCGATGCCGACGCCGAATCTGTCCCTCGACCGCCGGGTCGACACCGCCTCACCGGCGAGCGGCGACGAGGTCGAAATCGAAGTCGCGGTGACGAACGAGGGCGACGAGACGCTGTACGACTGCCGAGTCGTCGACGGGGTCCCGCCGGCGCTCTCCGTCACGGACGGCCCGGCGAGGCGCGGAATGGTGCTTCGCCCCGGCGAGACGCGGACGTTCTCGTACGCCGTCGAAGCCGAACGCGGGCGGCACGCGTTCGACGACGCGACCGCCATCGTCCGCGACCCCAGCGGTGACAGGGAGGTCGAACTCGACGTTCGCGCCGCGGACGAGACGGAACTCGACTGCACGACCGAGATTACGAAGCCGCCGCGTCGGTCACAGACGCTCGACACCGTCGGCAGCGTCGCCGCGAGCGGGACGGGCTCGGGCATCGAGTTCCAACAGACGCGGTCGTACCGCCGCGGCGACCCGGTCAGCCAAATTGACTGGAAGCGGTACGCCTCGTCGGGTGAGTTGACGACCGTCGACTTCAGGGAAGAGCAAGCGGCGTCAATCCTCGTCCTCGTCGACGCGCGGGCGGTCGCGTACAGGGGGTCGCCCGGAGAGACGCACGCCGTCGACGCCGGGGTGTCCGCCGCGGCGCAGTTGACGACCTCCCTACTGAAAGGCCGGAATCACGTCGGCCTCGCGGCGCTCTCGGCCGAAGACTGCTTCCGAGCGCCGGGCGCGGGACGGGAACACCGACTTCGGTTACGGAAACTGCTTTCGGGGCACTCGGCGTTCGCCGCGACGCCGACGGACACGGACAACTCGGTCGACGAACAGGTCGAATCGTACCTCGGACGGCTCGGCGAACAGACGCAGATTCTCTTCGTTTCGCCCGTCTGTGACGACGCCGCCGTCGAGGTGGCGCGCCGGTTCGACGGGCACGGGCACGCGGTCACGGTCGTCTCGCCGGACGCGACGGGGAACGAGACGCCCGGCGAGCGCTTGGCGGTCGCAGAGCGCCGGAACCGACTGCGGGCGCTCCGGCAGGTCGATATCCCCGTCAT
This sequence comes from Haloferax sp. Atlit-12N, assembly GCF_003383095.1. Lineage (NCBI taxonomy): Archaea > Methanobacteriati > Methanobacteriota > Halobacteria > Halobacteriales > Haloferacaceae > Haloferax > Haloferax sp. Atlit-12N. The sequence continues at coordinate 262,283 of NZ_PSYW01000004.1, read as the reverse complement.
CGAGTGGTCGCTCGACGACCCGCTCGCGCTCGCAATCGACGCACAGCGGAGGGTTCGAACGTGAACGGAGAAATCACCAGACGACCGACCCGACTCAGCGCGGCGCTGTCGTTGCTCGCCGCCGCGCTGGCCGTCTCGCTCGTGAACACCGACGCGGCGACCGGGACGTTCGTCGCCGTGGCCGGCCTCGTCGTCGCTATCGAGGGCGCACATCGGTTCCGAACTGAACAGCGACTGCTCGGGACTGCCGGACTGCTCGTCGGCGGCCTCGTCGGGGTGGGCGGTGCGGGCCTCGCCGTCTCGAGCGCCACCGGCCAGTCACAGCTCATCGAGGTCGGACTCGGGCTCTTCGGCGTGGTCTGTCTCGGCCTCGGCGTGCTCCCCCTCCGTGGGTCCGGGTCGCGCGGACTGAGCAAACTCGGTTGTGCGTCGGTCCTCTTGGCTATCGTCGGCGGCGGACTGTTCCAGACGGCCGGGGCCGTGGCGTTACTCCTCGCGTGTGCGGCGCTCATCGTCTCGTGGGACGCCGCGGAGAACTCGATAGCGGTGGGCGAACAACTCGGCCGTGAGGCGAAGACGTGGACCGTCGAGGCGGCCCATTTCGGCGGAACCGCGCTCGTCGGGGGCGTCGCAGTCGGTGCCGGACTCGTCGTCCGCGACCTCGGGACGCCCGGCCTGCCGCTTCACGCGGTCGCGTTCATGCTCGTCGCCTTGGTCTTCCTCACGCTCGCTCTGCACGACTGACCGTCGGGACGGAGACGTCGGCGAGCACGTCGTCGACGAGTTGGCTCCGCTCGACGTTGTCGACCGTCGCCTCGGCGGTCGGGACGATTCGGTGGGCGACCGTCGCGTGGACGACGGCTTTCACGTCGTCCGGAATGACGAAGCTCCGGCCGTGGACGGCGGCCGTCGCGCGGACGACCTCGAACAGTCGCTGACAGCCGCGGGGCGAGACGCCGACCGCGATTCGGGGGTTCTCCCGCGTCGCGCGGACGATATCGACGATGTACTGTTTTATCTCGTCGTCGACGCGGACCGTCTCCGGGACGCGCTGCATCTCGCGGACGAGGTCCGTCGAGAGGACCCGGGAGACCGTCGGCGTGGGCTCGTCGCGCGCGTCGCGGCGGTCGAGCAGTTCCAGTTCGCCCGCCTCGTCGGGATATCCGAGGCTGTCTTTGACGAGAAACCGGTCCTTCTGCGCTTCGGGCAGGGGAAAGGTCCCTTCGCCCTGTTCGACCGGGTTCTGGGTTGCGATGACGAAAAACGGGTCCGGGAGCGGGTGCGTCTCGCCGTCGACGGTCACCTGCCCCTCGGCCATCGCTTCGAGGAGCGCGGCCTGCGTCTTCGGCGAGGCGCGGTTGATTTCGTCGGCGAGGACGACGTTTGCGAACAGCGGGCCCTCGCTGAACTCGAACGACCGGTCTCGCTCGTCGAACACGTACGTCCCGGTCACGTCGGCGGGGAGGAGGTCCGGTGTGAACTGGATTCGACTAAACGAGAGGCCGAGCGCGGTGGCGAAGCTCTGCGCGGTCAGCGTCTTTCCCGTGCCGGGCACGTCTTCGAGGAGAACGTGTCCCTGCGAGAGCACGCCCGTGAGGATGCGCCGAAGGACGGCTCGGTCCACGACGACCGACCGACCGATTTCGTCGAGAACGCGCGTGCTGTGGTCGTGGAGTTGGCTGATGTCCATACCCCGGAGTCAGTCCAGCCGGGCATTATTATGCGACGGGTAAGCGAACCACCGACTCGCGCGTTACCTGCTCGATAATAATGCGCCCCCGAAGGAGAGTAACAGTCGATACCAGATGCCCACAGTGAGCGTCATCATCCCCACGTACAACCGCGCGGCTGACCTCCCGCGCGCCATCGACAGCGCGCTCGACCAGACGCTGTCGGACGTCGAAGTCATCGTCGTCGACGACGCCTCCACGGACGACACAGCGTCGGTCGTCACCGCCTACGACGACCCGAGAGTGAACTACCTCGTCCACGAGACGAATCAGGGGGGAAGCGCCGCCCGGAACACCGGAATCGAGGTCGCCACCGGCGACTACGTCGCGCTCCTCGACTCCGACGATGAGTGGGCACCGACGAAGCTCGAACGACAGGTCGAGACGCTCGAACGACGTGACGACGACTGGGTCGCCGCCTACTGCGGGACGACTATCCTCGACGACGCGGACGCCAACCCGCTCGTGGAGCGCGTCAAATCCGTTCTCGGAACACACGACTCCCGGGAGGGCGCGGAAGGCGGCGAGGAACTCATCAAGGAGATTCTCATGGAGAACCTCCACACCAGCGCGGGCTCGACGCTCGTCGTCGAGTCCGAGGTAGTCGAGCGAATCGACGGGTTCGACGAGTCGTTCGACCGCTACCAGGACACCGAGTTCCTCATCCGCGTCCTGAAGGAAGGAAAGCTCGCCTACGTCGACGAACCCCTGTTGCGGCGGTACCCCTCCGGCGGACCGAGCGCGGACGCCGTCCGGCGGGCCAACGCGCACTTCCTCAAGACGTTCGCCGAGGACGTAGTGGAGTTAGAGACCCGCGGCTACGACGTCACGGGCACTCACCAGTACGCGCTCGCCGCGCAGTACCTCCGCGAGGGACGGTTCGACACGGGACTGGCGTACCTGCGCGCAGGCTCGACACCCGGGCCGGCGCAGCTCCCCGGTCTCGTCTACAGCGTCGTCAGAGGCGTTCAGAACAGAGTGGACGCGTAACCCAGGGAAAGGGACGCGGCCGCGACCGCGCGGGTCACTCGTCGAACGGCGACCCCGCACCCTCGGGCATCGACCCCTCCTCGGCGACGATGTTCTGCCGGCCGACCGATATCTTCTCGACCTTCCCGAACTCGTCCATGCTCGACAGCAGTCGGCTGACCTTCGATTTCGACCAGCCCGTCTGCTCGACGATTTTGCTTTGGTAGACCCAGCCGCCGTTGTCGCGGAGCAGTTGGATGACTTTGTCCTCGTCGGTCAAGACGGGTTGTGACGACTGCTGGAGTTCGTCTTGGTCGAACTCCGGCGGCTCCGGTGGCGACCCCGATGTGTCGTCTTCCGCGTCCGCTTCGGCTCCGTCCGGGTCGGACAGCTGAGACGCCGACAGCGGCGATTCGATCTGGTACTCCGACGAGGCGAGGAACCAGCGACCGCCGACGGCGACGACCCCGAGCAGCGTCCCGCCGGTGAACACGAGCATCGGGGTCGTGCTGCCGTCGGTGGCGTCCGTTCCGAGCTTCCGCTCGAGCCCGTCGTTCAGCCCGTCGCCGTCCGTGTCGGGGTCGACGGGGTCGGTCCCGTGTTCGTACTCGTACGCGTCGTCCAGTCCGTCGCCGTCCGTGTCGGCGGTGCTGTCGTTCGGCGGCGTTCCGAGTCGCATCTCGACGCCGTCGGGGATGCCGTCGCCGTCCGTGTCGGGGTCTGTCGGCTCCAGCGAGTTCGACAGTTCTGCCGCGTCGTTCAGCCCATCGCCGTCCGTGTCGGGCGTCGTGGGGGACGTCCCGTAATTCTTCACCTCGGCCCCGTCTTCGAGGCTGTCCTTGTCGGTGTCCATGAGGAACATCGAGGTGTTGTTGGACAGTTCATTCGCGTTGCTGAGTTTGTCGCCGTCGATGTCGCCGTCCTTCTGGAGTATCGTGACATTGACCGTGTCGCTGGCAATCTGCTCCGACTGTCCCGGGAAGCTGTTCCAGAGGACGACGGAGATGTTGCTCGACCCCTCGAATTTGGAAAGGGATTCGTACGTGAACTCGACGGTCTGCGTGCCGGACGAGACGCCCTTGTCGGTGCAGTCGAGACGCTCGCCGGCCCCGTTTCTCACGCACACCTCGTAGATGTTCGACTCGTTCGGGGCGTCGAACTCGACCGAGAGCGTGTTGCGTTCGGACGCCCAGAGGAACGTCGACTCCCTCGACTGGTCGACCGGGACCGTGTTCGTGAACGTCCCTTGGATGGACGTTTCGTTGGTTGTCTCGTCGTCTATCGCCAGCACCGGCGCGGGGACGACTGCGCCGGAGAGAACGAGCAGAACCAGAACGAACGCCGCTCGGGCGTACGACATGGTTATCGAAGAGTCACCCCGGTCTGAGCGTGTCGGCTCGGCGGTAACGCGACGTTCGCTCGGCTCGTGGTAGGCCATTGAGAGACTCTACCGGGTGCTCGCGAACGAGGGGGGCGCGCGTCTGAAATCATTGGGGCCAATTTTGCGCTGTATCGATGATTCTAGTTCAGCAATATGAATCTCACGGCCTATTGTGACAACTGAATAATGGCTAGATATCTGAACGATTCTCACTCGATTGCGTATAAAATACCGTAATATAGCGGGCTTTTATATTGGAAGCAGACGAGCGACTCGGATGACGCGATAGAACTCGAAGAGCGTTATTCTTCGTCAGTCGTCTCGAAGTTGTCGAGGACTTGCCAGAAGGTGAGTGCCGTGTAGATACTCATGACTGTGAGCGCGACGATGAGATGGGGAATCGAGGTGAAGCCGGGGAGACCGAGTCCAGATGCACCGACGAAGAGCGTACTCAGCCCCGAGACGGACAGGTAGTACGCACCCCACGGTCGCTCGGACTCGGCGTCCACCTCATCGTCGTCATCATCAGGGAGTTCGAGGTGAGCGGCGAGTTCGTTTGCGAGGGGTGTCTTCTCGACGATACCCCTGCTCTGATTGTAGTCGATGACGCCCTCTTCGTCGAGTTTCGGGAGGTGCGCTTGGTAGAGGGCGATGTAGACGCGCTGGCGCTGGTCGGACATCAACGCCTGAACGGTCGTATCGTGCTCCCACGCGGCGACCTGCTCCGCGATATCCCGCATCTGGACCGGGCCCTCGCGGTCGCGCAGGTATTCGAGGACCTTCCGGCGGCGTTCGTTCTGGAGCAGGTGGTATATCTCGTCTTTCCCAAGTTCCGTGTTCTGTTCGGCCGCGTTCGTATGCTGGTCGATGAGCGCGTTTTCGGTACCGTTCACTTGAGTGGTCATGCTCGCTCCAACCGTTACTGTGGCCCCCAATAAAGCGTCAACACCGTCCCGGATTTTCCGGACTGTTGTGAAAACCCGACCGGAATCAAGACGTATTGCAGCAGTTTAGTGACTGTTTCGGACTGTTTCAGCGGTGCATAATCGCAAGACAGCGGCTTTGTTGGTCGTTTGACAACAGCCGAGAAGCGCCCAATAGCAATTCAGCGAAAGCCGGATTGTTGTTCCACCAAAGGCACGTGATAAACCCGGTAAAGCTCGTGTTTCAGTCGACCGTGGGGGTCAATGGGGCCCCGTCGTCGAGTGTTTCCCGCGCGGTCTCGTCGAGTTTCTTCGTCAGCTTCAACACTCGAAGCCCCTGCTCGCCGTCCACGACGGGCTCCGTTCCGGTCGAAGCGGCGTTCGCGAACGACCGCAGCTCGCTCTGGAGGGGTTCGACCTGTTCGACTGCGAGCGTCTCCACGAAGTTCTCGTGACGGTGGCGGACGAGCGACTCGTCGTCGATGTACGAGGGGACCGACGAGCGGTGAATCTCGATGTTCTGGTCGATGTAGTCGACCTTCACGCGGCAGTCGGCCGCCGAGATAGTGAGACCCCGAACCTTCTCTTGGGTGACGCGACTCGTCGTGAGCGACGCCGTCACCCCGGAGTCGAACGCGAGGTTCGCGTTCGCGTGGCTGCAGTCCGGCGTTCCAACGGCGTCGTACGAGTCGACCGCGCCGTCGACGATGTCGAGGACGATGTCGAGGTCGTGAATCATCAGGTCCATCACGACCGTGTCGTCGATGGCGCGGTCGACGGGCGGCCCGAGTCGCTCGGTCGAGACCGCGTGGATATCGAGGTCGTCGACGAGGTCGCGGAGGGCGCGAACCGCCGGGTTGAACCGCTCGATGTGACCGACCTGCAACACGAGGTCCCGCTCGTCGGCGATGTCGATGAGTTCCTGTCCGTTCTCGGGGTCTTCCACGAACGGTTTCTCGACGAGGACGTTGACGCCCGATTCGAGGGCGCGCTTCGCGTTCTCGTAGTGGAACTGCGTCGGCACGACGACAGAGACGATGTCCGCCGCGTCGAGGAGGTCGTCCATCGACCGCGCGGTCGTCCCGTAGTCGTCCGCGACGGACTCGGCTCGGTCGTCGTCGACGTCGAAGACGCCGACGAGTTCCGTGTCGCCCAGTTCGTCGTACACCCGGGCGTGGTTCTGTCCCATGCTTCCGACGCCGATGACGCCGGCCGCGACGGTGTCGTCAGTCATCGGACGCCCCCACGGTAGACGCGCGAGTGCCGGACGGAGGCTCGATAGAGACCTCGTCTCGGAGGACGGTCCCAACTCGCTCGACTTCTGCTTCGGTGAGACTCGGATGGACCGGGATGGAGAGGGCCTGTTCTGCGACCCGCTCGGCGACGGGCGCACGCACGTCGAGGAAGTCGTAGGCGGGCTGGTCGTGGATGCACCGCGGGTAGTAAATTCCGCACCCGATGCCGCGTTCGTCCAGCTGTTCGACGACCGAGTCGCGGTTGCCGACCCGAATCGTGTACTGGTGGTACGAGTGGTCGAAGCCGTCGGGGACCGTCGGCGTCGCCGCGTCCGTGTCGGCCAACAGCTCGTCGAGTCGCGCCGCGTTCGAGCGCCGGTCCTCGATGAAGCCGGGGAGGCGTTCGAGTTGGGCGCGACCCATCGCGGCCGCGACGCTCGTCATCCGGAAGTTGTGACCGAGCGAGACGTGCCGGTATCCGTCGGTCTCCCGGCCGTGATTGACGAAGCTCTCGGCGTTCTGCGCGGTGGCTTCGTCGTCGGTGACGACCATCCCGCCTTCGCCGGTGGTCATGTTCTTCGTCGGATAAAACGAGAAGCTCGCGGCGTCGCCGAGCGACCCGACTGGCGTGCCGAAGTACTCAGCACCGTGGGCTTGCGCCGCGTCTTCGACGAGAGCCACGTCGTAGTCGTCGGCGATGTCACGGAGTTCGTCCATCGGCGCGGGGAGGCCGTAGAGGTGGACGACGACCATCGCCTGCACGTCCGACGCGAGCGATTCGAGGGTCGCTTCGACCCGCTCGGGGTCGAGGTTGAACGTCTCGGGGTCGATGTCAGCGAACACCGGCTCGGCACCGGCGAATCGAATCGCGTTCGCCGTCGCGACGAACGAGAAGGGCGTCGTCAGAACGCGGTCACCGGGGCCGACGCCGACCGCTTCGAGCGCCGTGTGCAGCGCGGTGGTCCCGTTCGACGTGGCGACGCCGTGGTCGGCGTCGCAGTAGTCCGCGAACTCGGACTCGAACGTTCGTACCTCGGGGCCGTCCGCGATCATCCCCGACTCGACGACGGACTCGATGCGGTCGAGTTCTTCGTCTCCGAGAACCGGGGAGGCGATACTGATGTCTCCAGTCATCGGCGTCGTCCTCCGTGCGTCGGAGCCACCGCGCCGTGAAGCGCCGAACAGTCGCGTCGATAGTCGCTTGGGTGTGTGCGTGTCATAGCATGTCCTGCGGTCCTGCGACCGCTGTCGAGTGCCAGACACCAGGAACCCATTATTATGGTTTAGATAAGCACACAGCGCCACTGAAGCGTCGATTCCACCGATTCAGCGGGACGGAACACCGTGGTTTTATTTTTATAGATTACATAGTCGAACATGTCAATGGCACCATCGTGGGCACCGAGCGGCCCCGACGACCCTGGAGAGGAATCTGGACCCACACTCGACGACAGGCCCGGGCTCGGCGGTGTCACCGAAGCTCGCCGACGGGACACCGTCGTTTCGCTCGTGAACGAGCGTCCCGAGACGCCGTACACCGTCGGCGAACTGACCGTCGCGCTCTCGGAGTGGTTCCAAGACGAGACTGACGGGATGGTCCCGACGGACGAGGAGATACACAGCGTACTCTTTGACTTCGACCTGCCGCGACTCGACGACGACGGTCGTCTCGTCTTCCACCGCGAGACCGGGCGCGTCTTTTCGCCGACCCACGAGGGGGCCCACGCGACTCGCACGTCGACCGGGATAGACCCGGGTTCGACCGTCGATAACGCGGGAGGCACGGACCAAGACTCGGTCGCGACCGAGTCGACCGGCGACCGAGTGACGGTCTCGCGAAAGCGATTAGTGAACTTCGCCGTCATCTTGGTCGGCGTCGCCGGCGTCGCCGTCACCGCATCGAGCGTGAGTCCACTAGACACGTCTTTCGCCCTCGTCCCCGCCGCGCTCGTCGTCCTCTTTTTCGGCTACCGCTCTCTCACCGAGGAGTGACGCCAACGAACCCTTGAGGAGTCGAACAGTTGGTCTCGTAGCACTATTTCGCTCGATTTACCGGGGGTGTAACGCCGGCCGACGCCGAGTCGACCGCAGAAAAGCCAAAGAAATGACAACAAAATATTATGAATGCGCCGTCTTTTCCGTTTCAGTTACACCCTGAATAAAGATATGCCGATGCCCACAACTCACGACCATGCCTCGTGGACACGTAACAAGCGGAACGGAGACACCAATCGCTGCCCCTGCGGAGGTCCAGTAGCCGATGCTCACGGGACAATTCGCCGTGGTGAGCGCACTGTTCGTCGGCCTCGCGGTCGTCACGTCAGGGCTGGGGCACGTGAACCGCGTCGGACCGTCGTACGTCCGAGCGCGCCAGCTCGTGTTCCTGTTCATGCTGTTCGGGACGGTCACGCTCGCGCTGTGAAAGTGGAGTCACGGTGAGGCGACCGAGCGGTCGAGTCGACTACTCCTCGTCCTGGGGGAGAACGACGCACTTCCCCGACCCGAGTTGGAAGCGCTCGATTCGCCCCTGCGTCTCCATCCGACACAGCGTTCGACTGATAGTCGAATCGGACCACCGCGTCCGCTCGACCAGCTGCGACTGCGGCAGTCGCCCGCCCTCGACGATGAGCAGTTGAAGGATTCGGCGCTCGGAGTTGAGCAGTTCGGGGTCGATGCCGAGAAGCCCGCGGTTCGCGTCGGGGTCGGACGATACGTGTCCCTCGGAACACGTGGACGTGCCCGCCGAATCGGTGGTCGGTGGCCCACCGTCTCTGCGGCCGGACCGGTTCGAGAGGGACGCAACGAGACGGACGAACGCGTGCCAGCAGGCCGCGAAACGCGAGGCAATGGCTCGTCGATACCCGAGCGCACTACCCACGGCTCCGGCGGTGCCTGCCGCGGTCCCGGCCAAGTGGGTGTCGTCGTTACTTCGGTCCGCCATAGCTCACTATCTGTTCCTCATCTTTTTGTACGTGTTACCAACGTGGTTAGGGATGCGTTCTGTGTCATAGATTTCGGTAACGGTACTCGGCTGTTCGGTCGCTGGATAGCCGACGGCTCGTCAATTCGGTATCGGGGCGGGAACGAGTACCCGCCGAGCCGAGCGTTCGACGACGGTAGAACCGTCGGGGCAGGGTACGCGACCGATGGGACGCGTAGGGCCCCGGAACCGACAGAACAGAGCGCGCAGTCGGTCGAGGGACCGACTGCTCAGTGAGGGGTCACAGCGTACGGCTCTGTCGTTCGCACCGAGTACTCATTCCAACAGTTGGTATATCGACTAGACCTCTCGTCTTATCGGTTGCAAGTGCAAGCGCCTAATAAGGGAGACTCGGTGACGGCCGCTCGACGAGTGCCCGCCGAATCAGCCGTTCGTGACCGCGTCGGAGCCGCTGCGAGGTCGCCTGATGGGTGACACCGAACGTGTTCGAGAGCTCCCTTATATCCGAATCGCGGGGGACACTGTAGTACCCCTGTCGGAACGCGGTGACGAGGGTGTGGTACTGGCGGTCGGTCAGCCCGAACCGCGTCGGGTCCCCGAGGTTCTCGGGCGACCGAACTCGTTCGACGTCGAACTCCGTTCCGGTGCGTCGCCATCCGTCGCCAAGCGACCCGATCGAATCGCGGTCGTGGGCGAAGACGCGGACCACCCACTCACCGTCTCGGCCGTGGGCGTCGAGAACGCTGAGGCCGCCGTCGACGAACAGTTGCATGAACTCGTCTGCGAGCGGTCTGAGGCTCAGACGGTAGACGCCGCCGTGGGACGACGGGGCGAACGGTGCGACCGACCCGACGCTCGGGTCGTCTCGAAGCGACGACGCAATCTGCGCTGGGTCGTCACTCCGGACCCACAGCAGCGGCGAGAGCGTGGGCCCATCGAGTTGCACGGAGCGAACCAGACGCGCCTCGGTGATGGAACTGCGTGAGAGGACATCATCGAGAACGAACGCGGACGCCGGGATTCGAAGTGTAATGATGGCGCTCACGACCGACCACAGGAATCGGTCGGACCTTATTATCCGGGCGGTAAGGGTTACGTGTCCGCGGACCGGCGGTCGACGAGCCAATCTCCGAACGCGACGCTGCCGACCCCGAGGACGACGCCGGCGACTACGTCGGTCCCCCAGTGAATCCCGAGATACATCGTCGAAAACGCGACCGCGGCGGCGAGCACCGACGCGACGACGGCCCACGCGGGGTACGTCTCCCGCGTCCGAATCGCAATCGCCGCCGCCGAGACAGAAAGCGACGTGTGGAGCGACGGGAACACGTTCGTGTTCACGTTCACCTCGCCGGTGAGTATCTGCGTCTGCGGGTAGGTGCTGTACAGAAGCGACTCGACCTGTCCCGGCAGGAGGTTACGGGGACCGTAGGAGATAAACAGGACGTAGCAGGTCAGGCCGATGGCGTAGTTCGCCGCGTACGTGACCGCGGTGAGTTTCAGCGGCCGCTCGTCGGCCGCCGCGAAGTACGCGACGAACGGAAACGTGAGCAGGAAGACGTATCCCGAGAGATACACCCGCGAGAGCACGGCGGTGAGCATCGGCGTCGCGAGCGACTGAACGTGCTGGACGAAGTTCCCCTCGATAGCGTAGATGGCGCCGGTAGCGTTCCAGCCCAGCGCCCACGACACTTCCGGGCCGACGCCGCGGGCGACCTTATTCACGAGGAGAACGACCGCCAGCAGGCCGAGGTACGGCGCGGCCTCGCGCAAGCGGTCGCTCCCCGACCCGTACGCCGCCGCGAGACGCGACGGCCCGACGATAGTGAGCGTTGCGAGCGCCAACGCGACAGCCGCACCGCCGAGCACGCGGGCGAGAACCGCGACGAGCGGTGAGAAGCCTATCGAGGACTGAGCGGGAATCATTCTTGAATGAGGAGGTCACCGTCGCCCGAGTAGGCGTAGCCCGCGTCTTCGAACACCGACCGCGCTCGCTCCGCGTCGAGCGTGCCGGTCCCCGAGTCGCCGACGAACTCGAGTTCGGACGTGGCCTCGTCCCACGCATCACCCGATGGGACGTACGTCGTCGCGACCAGCGGTGACGACGCCGGTTCGGTCTCGCCGCCGAACACCGAGTCCACGAGGAACTCGCGGTCGACGAGTCGGGCGACTGCCCGCCGGAATCTGGGGTTCATGAAGGGCGGACGTCGGTGGTTGTAGCCGATGTGATAACACCACTCGGGCCGGCTGGTGCGAACGGAGATTCCGGGTTCGTCCGCCGCGGCCGCCCTCGAATCGGCCGACAGCGAGTTCGCCGTCGCGTCGACGGCGTCGGTCGCGAGCAGTTCGACGGCGGCACCGTCGGAGGGAACGACGTTGAACCGCAGCGAGTCGAACGAGAAGCCGCCGTCAAACCGGGACAGTCGGCCGTCGAGGGCGTCGTCGGCGAGGAAATGGTCCTCGAACGGTTCCATCGAAATCGACTCTCTGGCAGCCGTTCCCGTCACGCGGAGCGGTCCGCTTCCGACCGGTTCGAGGTTGTTCCGGACGAGCGCCTCGGTGACGTTGCCACCGTCGAGCCACGAGACGCTCGTCGGGCGGGCGAACGGCTCCCAGACGTGTGCGGGGAGCACCGGAATCGTCAGCGCGCGCGCCGCGACCGGTTCGCTCACGTCGCCGAACTGAATCGTCACCTCGCGGTCGGACGTGGCGTCGACCGACTCGACGAGCGAGGCGCGGCCGCGGTACCGCGGCGACGGAACCGGCTGGTCGAGCGAACCGAGCGACGTGTCGGAGATGAACCGGAAGGTAAACGCCACGTCCGCCGCCGTTATCGACTCGCCGTCGTGCCACGCGAGGTCGTCGCGGAGCCGGACCGAAAGCGCCGTCTCGTCCCCGTCGGCCCACTCCCACGACGCGGCCATCCACGGCCGCATCCGGTCGTAGACCGGACGACCCAACGAGTCGTAGACGAGGTCGAGGAGCGTCCCGTCCGACCGAAACGGCGTCGAAAGCGGGTTGAGGTTCTCCGTCGGACGCGAGTCGCCGATCGTCATGCGGAGTTCGTTTTCGGGTGCCGATTCGTCGGTCGTCGTTTCGGGCGTCGGGGTCGTTGTAGACGCCGAGGTCGTTGCAGGCGTCGACTGCTCGGTCGGTGCGGGCGTCGCCGACGACGTGACTGTCGACTCGGTTCGCGAGGCGGTCGACGTGGTGGTGACAGCTCTGGCACCGAGATATCCCGTGAGGCTGTGGATGCCGACGCCGTCCGGCCAGTCGACCCGCACCGGCCGCGTCGCCTGAGCCGGGCGCGGGGCCGCGACGGGCGTGAACGGTTGGGCCTCCACGATGCGCCGTTGAATCTCAGCGAGCGTCGCGGCGCGGACGGAACCGGTCTCGGTCCGCTGTCGCTCCAGAAGCGAGTCCAACGACAGGTCGCCGTATCCGAACGGGTTTTGCCAGCCGCGTCCCGGGCCGTAGCGAGAGTGGAGCAGGGGACGGAGGAAGTCCGGGTCGCGCCGCAGCAGCAGCCGGGAGACGTAGATATCGAAGTCGTGGTTCGAGAGCACGTCGCGGAGGAGTTCCTCCCGGCTCATCGGAACCACGGTCGCCGCGACGCCGACCGCCTGGAGGCGAGTGGCGAGGTAGCGGGCGAGCTTCGTCGCCGTCGCGTCGGCGTCCGCGGGGACGGTCTTGATGGAGAGCGAAAGCGGCGTCCGCTCGTCGCGCGAGACCGTCGATTCGAGCTGCCGGACGCACCCGCTGGTCAGGCTCGCGCCTGCGAGCGCCAAAACCGACCGTCTAGAGAGCCGTGTTGATGACATGTACGGGAGGGCAGGTAACTGTCTTCGGGCGTGGTGTCGTTATTATCCGGGGGCTAAGCGCCTAGATGCCCAAGAAAAGCGGCCACGCGAACAGGAGAATCCACAGGCAGACGGCCGCCCAAAGCGGCGCTCGGCGGGGCTCCGACGCCTCGAATCGACGGTGGCCGGCGACGGCAATCACGCCGAGCGCGACGAGCACGGCGAACCGGTGGAGGACGACGTCGACCGGGACGACGGCGACTCCTATCATCGCGAAGTCGGCGACGAGCCCCACCCCGTAGCCGACGAACGCGGTGCCGAACCACAGTTCCGGGGAGTACCCCCGCGGCAGGCGAGCGGCGAGGGCGACCGGCGCGAACGCGAACACGGGAGAGAGCAGTCCGGCGACGACCTTCGGGTGGTTCGGGATGACGCTCTCCAGACCGAGTGCCGCCGAGCGGACCAAAACCGGGAGCGCGACGAGGGCGACCGCGAGCGCGACGACCCGCTGGAATCGGTCGTCCGCCAGACGCGACCAGCGGAGGCGCTCGACGAGCGCGCCGAATTCGTCTCGGCGAGTGACGACTGCGGCGAGGCCGCCGACGCCGACGAAGACGACGGCGAGTATCGACAGGGCTGTTCCGACACCCGCCGAATCCGTTGTCGGCGCATCGAGTACCGAGGGGGTATCGCCGCGGTCGGAATCGGCACGCTCTGCGGGCCTTCTCTCGCCTCTATCGGTCACCGACTCGACGGGCACGGAGCGACGCGCGTCGTCTCTCGGAAGCGTCGAGAGTTGTGGCGGACCGAGTTCGACAACCGACACCCAGCCGTCGGCGTCGATGATGCCGCCGTTGGCGAACCGCTCGCGGCGGACGTCCACGACGGTCGATTGCCGCATCAGGTCCCGCTCGACGACGTGTTGCGGGCCGGACAGGCTCGTCACCGTGTGCCGAAGCCGGAACCAGTCCCAGTAGTCACGGTGGGCCTGAATCGCCGTCCACGAGTCGTCCGGCGTCCCGCCGCCGTACAGGCGGAGGTGGATTCGACTCCCGAAGTACGTCCCGTCGTGGAGCTGCATCGACTCCGCAATCCACAGCCCGCCCGACTCCGCGGTGTCGACGAAAGTAAACCGGTCCGCGCCCGTGGCCGACCCCCACGGGGAGGCCGCTTCGTCCGTCGGGGCCTGTTCGGTGGACGCCTGTTGCCACGACTCGTTCGTCTCGTCCCACGTCGCGTCGCGCGAGTACATGAGCAGCGAGCGGACCCGCGCGGGGTTCCCCTCGACGACGACGTTCACTGGGAGCGTCAGCGTCTCGAACGCCCGGTCACGGCTGGTGAACGGCCAGAGCCTGTCGCCCCGGTCGCCGACCGAGACCAACCGAACGTCGGCGGCCGATTTCGGACCGTTCGGTGCCGGTTCGGTCGTCGCGGCCGTCGAAACACCCCCGTTCGCGCCGAAGTCGACGACGCTCGTGGTCGGCACCGCTGTCGCCGCCAAGAGGAAGACGAGACCGAGGACGACGAGGCTCTCGGCAGCCCCGAGACGAGACGCCATTGCGTCGTCTACCCGGCCTCAGGACCCTAATTATTCCGTGCGTAAGGTCCGAGTGGACGGATTCCACGTCGGTGGGCACGGGCGTATTCGCGGTTTAGCATCCCGATAGTAAGACCGTCCACCCACCGACGACTACGCAATGGTCGAGCGGACGCATCTACGAGTCGCCGCGGCAGTCGCCCTCCTCGTCTGCGCGGGTATCGTCGGGGCCGCATACCTGAGCCGACCGACCTCGGCGGTGACGGACGCGACCGGCGAGAGCGCACGGGTCGCGCCCGCGAACGGAACGACGGTCATCGCGACCGATTCGAACACGTGGCTCGGGCGAGAGAGCGACGGCCCGCGAGCGAACGCCGAACTCGTCGCCTTCGGAGCCGACGGTGAGCGGCGATACTACGACGATTCCCACACCCGCTACTGGGACGTCGACCCCGTCGAGGGGACGAACGCGACGGTCGAATACCTCTACGCGGACCACCTGATCGCCGAGGAGTGCGGCGGCGAGAGCGCGTGTACGCGAAACGGTATCGAGCGCGTGAACCTCACCACCGGGAACGTCGAGGGGATTTACAGCCGCGTGACCGCCGGGAAGCACTCGACGCGGTGGCACGACGGCGACCGGCTGAGCGATTCGACGTACGTCGTCGCCGACATCGCCGCGGACCGCGTGTTCGTCGTGAACACGACGACGGGCATCGTCGAGTGGTCGTGGGACGCGCAGGCAGCGTTCGACCCCACGACGACCGGCGGGCCGTATCCGTCCGATTGGACCCACCTCAACGACGTGGAGGTGCTCGAAAGCGGGCTCATTCAGGTCAGCCTCCGCAACCACGACAGAGTGGTGTACCTCGACCGCGAGACCGGTCTCGTCGAGAACCGGACGCTCGGAAACGGCTCTCACGACGTCCTCTACGAACAGCACAATCCCGATTACATCGAGAACCCGGACGGCGACGACGCCGTCCTCGTCGCCGACTCTGAGAACAACCGCCTCGTCGAATACCGCGACGACGACGGCGGGTGGGTTCGCTCGTGGGTCTGGCAGGACAAGCGACTCCAGTGGGCGCGCGACGCGGACAGACTCCCGAACGGGCACACGCTCGTGACCGACTCGAACGGGAACCGCGTGTTCGAACTGGACGAGACCGGCGAGGTCGTCTGGAGCGTCCCCGTCGCGTTCCCCTACGAGGCCGAACGGCTCGGGACCGGTGACGAGAGCGCCGGCGGTCCACCGGCACACGAACTCGACCTCCAGAACCGAACGGCCGGCGGCTCGACGGTTGGCGACGGCGGCGCATCTCAGTCGTCGGTACTCCCCGGACCAGTCGTGAACGCCGTCTACTACATCCTGCCGCAGTGGATGGGCGTCACAGAGCTTCTGGTGTCCTGTCTCGCCCTCGCTGTCGGACTCGGGTGGGCCGTCGCCGAACTGCGGTGGCTCCCGTATCGCGTCTCGCTCACGAACCCCGTCTCGCTTCGAAAGCGGAAGTGAGAGCTACTCCATGAACTCAACGACCGACGACACGGCGAACGGTCTCGACCCCGCGGCACCGGGCCGCGCGAACGCGTTCACCAACGGCGTTCCCGGCCTCGGCCGCGAGAGCCACGCGTGGTTCGCACTCGCCCTCGTCGCCGGACTCGTCGTCTCGGTGACGTACGTGGCGACTCACGACTACCCGGCCTACGGGTCCGGACTGTACCTCGAAATCGCGGAGCAGATTCGGGCCGGCGGCTACGCGCTCCCGACGACGATACCGTACTACGACGGTGGGATCCCGTTCGCGTACCCGCCGCTCCAGTTCTACGTGGTCGCGTTCCTGACCGACCTCGGCGTCTCGGGGACGACACTCAGCCTCGTCCTCCCGGCCGTCGTCACGGTCCTCTACCTCGTTCCGTACTACGGCATCGCGCTCGAACTCCTCCCGACGCCGCGGCAGGCGGGGGTCGCGACGGCGATTCTCGCGGTCACGCCGCCGGTTCTCCAGTGGCACCTCTCTGCCGGCGGCATCGTCCGCGCGTCCGCGTTCTTCCTGTCTCTCTGCGGGGTTTACGTCGGGGCGAGGCTGTTCCGCCGCGGCACGCGGCGACCGCTGTGGGTCGGCTCCGGTATCATCTGCTTCGGGCTGACCGTCCTCTCGCACCCGACGTACACCGTCTTCTTCGGCGTCAGTTGGCTCGTCCTCTACGCGATGCTCGACCGGACGCTCCCCGGCCTCGTCAGCGGTGCCGCGGTGGCGCTCGGGGGACTCGTCCTCGCCGCGCCGTGGTGGGCCAACGTCGTCACCACTCACGGCGTCGGGGCCTTCACAGGTGCGGCGGGCAGTCACAGCGGTATCGCCGGCGGCGTCGGTCGGCTCCTCGACCAGTTCGTCTACCCGCTGGACCCGACCGTCGTCACGGTGTTCTTCCTCGCGAGCTTCGCCGCCACAGCCGTGCTCGGCTCTCGGAAGAAGTTCACGCTGCCGCTTTGGCTCTTCGTCTGCGCGTACGTCATCGGAAAGGAGCGCTTCCAGTTCGTCGCCGGCGCGATGATGATTTCGACGGTGCTGTTCGGCGTCGTCGTGCCGCGGCTGACCGACAGGGTTCGGGGGTCGCTCGATAACCGGCAACTGCTGGCGTCGTCGCTGGTCGTGGTCCTCGTCGTCGGGACGAGCCTCGGCGGGTTCTACGCGGCGAGCGGTCTCGGCGCGGCGCACCACGGCAGTCCGAGCCTCCCGTCTTTCGTGGACGACGACGACCGCGAGGCCATGGAGTGGGCGAGAAACGACACCGACGCGAACGCGTCGTTCGTCGTGCTCTCGGACGCAGCCGAGTTGTTCCCGCACTACGCGAAGCGGACGATGCTCGTGGGGCCGTGGGGCGTCGAATGGAAGAACCCCGATAGGTACTACGACCAGATTTCGGCGTTCAAAACGGCGAGCACCTGCGAGAACGCGACCTGCGTGACCGCGTCGATGGCGTCCGTCGACGCCTCGCCCGACTACCTGTACGTCCCCCGCGGGACGTACACCGTCCGGGGGCTCGAAGAAGACGGAACCGAACGGCTTCGCGCCTCGCTCGCGGACAGTCCCCGGTACCGACGAGTCTACGGAAACGACGGGGTCGTGGTGTACGAGGTCGTGTCGGACGACACCGACACCGACGCTAGCATCGATGCCAACGTCGACACTGGCACCGAGACCAATACCGACGTCACCGACGACCGAAGCCGCCGATTTGTCGGACGCTAAGCGACGCTGGCCGACATTATCCGACCGATAGTAAACATCCCTCGGGCGGACAGTGGGGTATGTTCGCACCATCACGCATCCGCGGTTCGTACGGGACGCAGGTGACCGCGAAACTCGCCCTCAAAGCCGGTCGCGCCCTCGCCGGAACGGGCGACGAAATCGTCGTGGGTCACGACCCGAGCGACAGCGCTCGCCTCCTCGCGGATGCGGTCGCAACCGGCGTCTGCGAGTGCGGCGGCACCGTCCACCGACTCGGTCCGGTTGCGAGCCCGACCGTCTCTCACGGCGTGAGGCGACTCGGCGGCGACGCCGGCGTGGCGGTGACGACCGTCAGCGACCCCGCCGAAGACACCGGGCTGAAACTGTTCGACGACGACGGCTCGCGCCTCTCGTGGGAGCAACAGAGCAGGGTCGTCCGCCGGGTCAACGGCTCGTCGGCCGAAGTCGCCCCGTGGGACGAAATCGGCGAGGAACGTCGCTGGGACGACGCCACGGCACATCACCTCGACCACCTCTGCGAGGGACGAACTTCGGTTTCCGACACGCGCGTCGTAGTTGACGTCGGCGAGCGGGACGACGACATCATGGCCGAGGCGCTCGAACGGCTCGGCTGCGACGTCGAACGCCTCGACGGAACCGCGGACGACTCGTTTCCGCGCCGTCGGGTCGCCGCGGGCGACGGCGCGTGCGGGACGCTCCGCCGAGCGGTCGCGGCCTCGGACGCCGATATCGGTCTGGCTCACGACGCCGACGCGGACCGACTCGTGGCCGTCGACGAGACCGGCGAGGTCGTCGGCGGAGACGCGCTGTTGGGACTGTTCGCACGCGAGGCAGTCCGCGATGCGGACGGGGACGCCCACGTCGCGGTGCCGCTGGAGGCGAGCCGTCGCATCGGAGAGGTCGTCTCCGACGCGGGGGGAAGCATCGTCCGGGTCGAGATGGACGGGATTCCGGGGTCCGGACCGGCGGCGGACGCGGACGTCGTCTTCGGCGGCGAGCCGACCGGCGTCTACCAGTGGCCGGCCGAGTCGCCCTGCCCGGACGCGACGCTCTCGGCGATTCGCCTCGCGCGACTCGTCGACGAGGGAGACGCGCTCTCCGAGCAGGCGGGCGACGTGGCGGCGTACCCGCTGTTTTTCGACTCGTTCGCGGTCGACAACTGCGCCCGCGAGATGACGCGACTGGCGACCGAGTGCCAAGAGCGCTTCGACGACGTTCGGACCGACGACGGAATCTTCGTCGAGCGCGACGACGCGTGGTTTGTCGTCAGGGCGAGCCGAACCGAGCGCGTGCTTCGCGCGACCGTCGAAGGAACGTCCCGAGACAGCGCGAAGCGGCTGTTCGACACAGTTCGGGAGCTCGTGTCCGACGAGAAAACGACGCTCACAGCCTGACCACGTCCACACCTGCACCCACACCCGAACCAACATCCATAGCCGCACTAACATTCACACCCGCACTAACATCCATACCGCATCCACACCCGCACCAACACCGCTCGTCGGCGACCGTCGCGGGTGGGCACAACACACATATCGGCTCGCTCCGAATCACGGCCCGAAACCGTGGGACACGAAGACGGGAGCCCCGGCGGGTACGACGCTATCGAAACCGGCGACGAGTTGGTGAGCTGGTCGCGGACGTACTGTCGCCACGCGGCGAGTCAATACGAGTTCGACGTGGACTTACACCGGGTCCGGTGGGAAGTGTCTACTCGCGCGAAGCGGCGGGCGGCGGCGGTGAAGACACCGAACATCGACGACGCGGAGGTCGGGGAGCCGAGGCGGTGGACCGGCACGTCCTCGCAGTCGGTCGAACTCGACATCGCACCCACGTGTACCATGTCGCTGTCGTGGCGGGCGTTCGAGTCGTTCGACCGCGGAGAGTGGACCGCGACGCTCCGGCACGAACTGGTCCACGTCGAGCAGTTTCAGGCGTTCGGCGCGACCGACCACGGACCGGCGTTCAAGCGCCGTGCCGAGGCGGTCGACGCGCCGGTTCGCGTCCGCCGGTTCGCGGAACCGAAGTACACCCTCACCTGCGAGGCCTGCGGCGCGGACGTGGCCTACCGCTACCGCGAGTGCAAACTCGTCCGGGAGTCGTCGGCCTACCGCTCCGCGTGTTGCGAAGCACCGCTCGACTGCCGGGAGCGGCAAGACTAGCGGGCGAAAACCACGTCCGACCGCCCGACGACTACCGACTCGGCGGGTGCGCCCGCGCCTCCCGAATCGCCACGAACGCGACGGCGAGAGCGAACACGAGCGCCAGGAAGAACTCGACGCCGGGAACGGTTCCGGCGACGGCCCAGACGTACACGTCCTCCGCACCGAGGATGACGAACAGTCCGAGGAGAATCACCACGCCGGTTCGACCGATACCCAGTCTCATACGTCGGTCTTGCCACCGCGACAACATAAGCATTGGAGGCGACTGCCGCCCGTGAGAGACGGCGGTATTGCTCGTCACCACGAATACTACTCTTCCGTCGAACTCGCCCGTCTTAGCTTTTCGTCTCAAATCGAAGCGAGAGTGACAATGCAATCATTCACGTCTAATTCAAAAACATCCGAACAAGAAGGTCAGATAAATAAGAAATTATGGCTTACAATAATGTTTTCTTTTTACAATTCTATCGCCAACATCTGAGGGCGAGAGATAGACGCAGAGGCCGACGTAATCGGGATACCGTGCCGCGTTCGGATGTCGCACCGCTCTCGCGTCGCTCCCGCGAGAGGAGACTATTTATCGCCCGAGCGTGACCAAAGCGCAGTAACGAACCCATGCGACACGTCCCAGGAACCTTCTCGATAGCGGCGCGCGACCCCGAGGCGAACGTCTTCGGCGCGGCGGTGACGACCGGCACCGTCGCCGTCGGCGCGACCTGCCCCTACGTGAGCGCCGGCGGCGCGGCGGTCACGCAGTCGTACACGAAGACCGAACACGGCCGCGACGCGGTCGCCCGCGCGGAAGCCGGCGAGCGCATCGACGACGCCTTCGAAACTCTCCTCGACGGCGACGACCACGCCGCCTACCGGCAGGTCCACGGCGTCGGCGCGGGCGGCGAGTTCGCCTTCACCGGCGACGAGTGCGTCTCGTGGGCCGGCCACCGCGTCAGCGACGACTACACCGTCGCTGGCAACATGCTCGCTGGGGAAGCGGTCGTCGAGGCGACCGCCGAGGCCTACGAGTCCGCCGACGGCGACATGGCCGAGCGACTCGTCTCGGCGCTCGAAGCCGGCGAGGCCGCGGGCGGCGACGACCGCGGCGAGATGAGCGCCGCGCTGCTCGTCCACGCGCCGACGCCGGAGTTCTACCACAACCTCCGGGTCGACCTCTCCGACGAACCGGTGTCCGACCTGCGCGACCTGCTCGCGGAGGCGCGGCGCGCGAAAGCCCAGATTCGACGGGAGACGGACGCGCAGTTCGGCGACTACCCAGACGAGATTCTCGACTTCGGCGTCAAGTACTGAGTCGACTTCGGCGTCAAATACTGAGAAGAGACCGCGCGGGCGGCGTCAGTCCGAGTCGGCCGGACTGGTCTCCGCGCGCTTCGACGGCGTGATAAAGGAGTCACGCTGGCTCATCTCCTCTTCGGAGAGGTGACAGGAGATGTAGTGGTCGCCGTCGCCGACCGCCTCGAGTTCCGGGAGGTCCTGCTCGCAGACGTCGCCGATTTTCTTCGGACAGCGCGTCTGGAACGGACAGCCCGACGGCGGGTTGATGGGACTCGGGACGCTCCCCTCCAGCAGGATGCGGTCCGTCTCGCGGTCCGGATTCGCGTGGGGGACCGCGGACAGGAGACTCTCCGTGTAGGGGTGGAACGGCGGCGAGAACACCTGCTCGATGCTCCCGAACTCCGCTATCTTCCCGAGGTACATCACGGCCACGCGGTCGCAGATGTGCCGGATGACGCCGATGTTGTGCGAGATGAACAGGAACGAGATGTTCTCGTCTTCCTGAATCTCGTTCAGGAGGTTGAGAATCTGCGCCTGCACGCTCACGTCGAGCGCCGAGACGGGCTCGTCGCAGACGATGAGCTTCGGTTCGACCGCGAGCGCGTGCGCGATGGCGACGCGCTGTTGTTGGCCCCCGGAGAATTCGTGGGGGTACTTGCTCGCGGCGGCCCGCGAGAGGCCGACGCGTTCGAGCAGGTCGCCCACGCGTTCGCGCTTTTCCTCGCCGGTGGCGATGCCGTGTTTCTCCATCGCGCGGCCGACGATTTGGCCGACGGTCTTTCGCGGGTTGAGCGAACTCTGGGGGTCCTGGAATATCATCTGCATCTCGCGGCGCAGACTCCGAATCTCCGAGGAGCCGAGCTCGTGGAGCGGCTGCCCCTCGAAGTACACCTCGCCGTCGGTCGGTTCGAGGAGCCGGAGCGCGGTGCGAGCGACCGTGGACTTCCCGCAGCCGGACTCGCCGACGAGCCCGACGGTCTCGCCGGGGTAGACGTCGAAGCTCACGTCGTCGACGGCCTTGACGTGCCGCCGTTCGACGGTCGGTAGGCCACCGCCCTCCCACGAGAGGTGGACGTTGCCGAAGACGCCCTCACCGGCGTTGAAGTACTTCTTCAGGTTCCGCACCTCGAACAGCGGCTGGCCGCTGCGGTCGATGTCGCGGCGGCCGGTCCCGGCTTCGGGGACCGTGCTCTCCGAGAGGTCGAGGTCGGCGGCGTGGAGACACGCCGCGCGCGACGAGTCGTCGCCGACGGCCTCGAGCGCCGGGTCGCCGCCGGTCCGACACGCCTCGGTGGCGTGGGGACACCGCGGCGCGAAGTTACAGCCGCTCGGGAGGTTCCCGAGGTCGGGCATCGCGCCGTCGAGCGTCGGCAGTTCGTCGTAGTCGGTGTCGACCTCCGGGATGGAGTCGATGAGCGCGCGGGTGTAGGGGTGTCGCGGGCGGTCGAACAGGTCGCCGAGTTCGGCCGTCTCCACGAGGTTCCCGGCGTACATGACGCCGACGTGGTCACACGTCTGGGCGACGACGCCGAGATTGTGGGTAATCATCAGCACGGCCGTCCCCTCGCGCTCCTGCATCTCGTTGAGTAGGTCGAGAATCTTCGCCTGCGTCGTCACGTCGAGTGCGGTGGTCGGCTCGTCGGCGATGATGAGGTCCGGTTCGCAGGAGAAGCCGATGGCGACGAGGACGCGCTGGCGCATCCCCCCGGAGAACTCGTGGGGGTAGTCGTCGATGCGCTCTTCGGCGTCCGGGATGCCGACGTCGTCCATCGACTCGACGGCGAGCTGGCGTGCCTCTGACTTGGAGACGTCCTGATGGCGGCGAATCGTCTCCGTGATTTGCTCGCCGACGGTCATCACCGGGTTGAGCGACGACATCGGGTCCTGCGGAATCATGGCGATGCGGTTGCCGCGGATGTCGCGCATCTCGGCTTCCGTCTTCTGTAGGAGGTCTTCGCCGTCGAAGACGACCTGCCCGCCCGTGATTTCGCCGGGCGAGTCGATGAGGCGCATGAGCGACCGCGCCGTCACGGACTTGCCCGCGCCCGACTCGCCGACGAGACCCATGGTCTCGCCGCGGTCGAGCGAAAACGACACCTCGTTGGAGGCGACGATGGGGCCGCTGTCGGTGCGGAACTCGGTTCTGAGTCCGCGCACGTCGAGCAGCGGGCCGTCGTCGGCCTCGCCGTCCGTCGCAGTAGTGGGAGCACTCATTCTATCGCCTCCACTTTGGGGTCGAGCACGTCACGCAGTCCGTCGCCGAGCATGTTGAACCCGACGACGGCGATACCGATAGCCAACGCGGGGAACAGCAACATCCACGGCGCGGTCTCCATGAAGCCGCGACCGGTGTTGATCATCAGCCCCCACGACGGCCGCGGGGGTTGCGCGCCGAGGCCGAGGAACGACAGGCTCGCCTCCGCGAGGATGGCGAACGAGACGTTCAGCGACCCCTGCACCAGCATGGGAGCCATGCAGTTCGGGAACACCTCGCTGAAGACGATGCGCGAGTCGCTCTCGCCGCGGGCGATGGCGGCCTCGACGTACGCCTCGTTGCGTTCGGCCAGCGCCGCGCTCCGCGAGACGCGGGCGATGTACGGCGTGTAGACGAACGCCAAGGCGATGATGACGTTACTCAACTCCGGGCCGAGGACGACCAAGAGCGTGAGCGCGAGCAACACTGGTGGGAACGCCATTGCGGCGTCCATAAGGCGCATCAGTATCTCGTCGGTCAAGCCGCCGGCGTAGCCGGCGACGACGCCGACGACCGCCCCGACGGCGAGTGCGCCGGAGATGGCACCGAAGCCGACGTACAGCGAGATTCGGCTTCCCATGATGACGCGGCTGAAGATGTCGCGGCCGAGGTCGTCGGTGCCGAACGGGTGTTCGACCGACGGGGCCTGCGAGCGGTCTTCGATGTTCGTCGCGTCGATGGGGTACGGCGCGATAATCGGCGCGAAGATGGCGACAAGCACGAGCAGCACCACGATGGAGAAGCCGAGCATCGCCTTCGTGTTGCTTCGGAACTTCCGGACGAACCGGGCGATGCGGTCGCGCTGTGACTGCGTGATGGTGAAGCGACCGCGGTCGGTCTCCTGTTCGGTCGCCATCAGTCGTCACCTCCGTAGCGGATGCGCGGGTCGAAGTACGCGTACAGTAGGTCTGCGGCGAAGTTCGAGAACATGTAGATGAGTGCGACCACGAGGATGCACCCCTGAATCAGGGGGATGTCGCGGCTCTGAATCGCGGTCAGCGTCAGCCGACCGATGCCGGGCCAGAAGAACACCTCTTCGAGCACGACGACCCCGCCGAACGCGTAGCTGAACTGGAACGCGATGACCGTGATGACGGGGATGATTGCGTTCTTGAGTGCGTGTCTGAGGACGATGACCCGTTGGCTCATCCCCTTCGCACGCGCGAGATTGATGTACTCCTCGCTGAGCACCTCCAGCATCGACGACCGGGTCATCCGCATGATGTAGGCGGTGAGCGCGAAGCCCATCGCCCCCGCGGGGAGGACGAGTCGCGTGAGCGACCCGACGAGGTCCTCGCTCGGGGAGACGTACCCCCCGGTCGGAAAGAGGTTCAGCCAGACGGCGAACACCAGGATGAACACCAACCCCCACAGGAAGATGGGCATCGAGATGCCGACGAAGGCGAACATCGAAGCGCTCACGTCGGGCGCTTCGTTCTGGTTGACGGCGGCGTAGACGCCGAGCGGAACCGACAGCACGACGGCGACGAGCGTCGCGGCGACCGCGAGCATCATCGACCGCGGCAGGCGCTCGGCGATGAGCTGTGCCACGGGCTCGCCGAACCGGAGTGATTCGCCCATGTTCCCCTGGAGGAGCCCGACGACCCAGTCGATGTACTGCACGTACAGCGGGCGGTTGAGTCCCAGTTGGGTTTGGAGCGCTTCGAGCGATTGTTCGGTCGCGTTGGGGCCCAAGATGAGCAGGGCCACGTCACCGGGCAGGATGTTGGTGACGGCGAAGGCGATGAGCGTGACGAAGAACAGCGTCACCGCCATGAACCCGACGCGCCGAAAGACGTAGTTGTACATCGACATTGTGTGGAATCTCTGTTAGCGGTCGAGCCAGTTGTCGCCGAACTGTAGCGTCGACCCGTCAGGCGCGCCGATGTCGCCTTTGTACTGCGAGGCGGCTCCGTAGAGGCTCGGCTGCCACCACAGGAAGAGGTGACCGGCGCGCTCCTCGTGGAGAATCTCCGTCGCCTGGTGGTAGAGGTCGGCGCGCTCCTGTTCGTCGTAGATGGTACGCGCCTCCTCGACGAGCGCGTTGTAGTCCTCGTTCTCCCAGTTGGTGAAGAAGAACGCGCCGTTGGGGTGCAGGAACTTGTAGAACGACACGTCGGGGTACCAGAGCGCGAGGTAGGAACTCGTCGTCGCCTGGAAGTCGCGGTTGGAGTAGACGTCCGAGAGCCACGTACTCCACGTGATCTGCTGGATTTCGAGGTTGATGCCGACCTCGGCGGCGTCGGCGGCGATGACCTCCGCGGCCTGCACCTGCGTCGGGTAGGACTGCGGAATCTTGAACGTCGCCGTGAAGCCGTCGGACATGCCGGCGGCGTCGAGGTGCTCTTGGGCCTTGTCGAGGTCACGTGGGCGCGGTTCGATGTCCGGGTTGACCCACGGACTGCCGGGCGTCGCCGGGGACGCGGTGGTCTGGCCGGTACCGTAGAGGGCCGCCTCGGCGACCTTCTCCTTGTCGATGGTGTAGTCGAGCGCGAGGCGGGCGTCCTTGTTGTCGAACGGAGCCACGTCGCAGTTCAGGCCGAGGTAGACGAGCGATTTCGGGAACTGCTTTTCGAACCGAACGTCGGGGGCCTGCTCGACGCGGGAGACGTCCTTCGGCGCGATGCCGTTGATGAAGTCGTACTCGCCGGCGAGGAACGACTGAAGGCGGACGCTCGGGTCCGGCACCTCGCTCTTGACGATGGTGTCGATGAACGGGCCGTCCTCGTCGGACGCGCCCCAGTAGTCCTCGTTGCGCGACATCGTGAACGAGGTCTCGATTTCGCGGCTCTCGAACACGTACGGGCCAGTCCCGATGGGTTCTTCGACCATGTCCTTCTCGGCGTTCTCGGCGGGCATGACCGACAGTTCCGCCGTCGCCATCTTCGCGAGGAACGGCGCGAAGGGCTCGGTGAGCTGGACTTCGAAGGTGTAGTCGTCGGGGGCGCGAAGCTCCTCGACGTAGTCGAAGAAGCCGGTGGCGAGGTAGTCGCCGTTCTGGACGCGCTCGTAGCTCGCCAGCACGTCCTCGGAGGTCATCTCCTTGCCGTTGTGGAAGGTGACGCCCTGCCGGAGGTTGAACGTCAGGAGCGTGTTGTCGTCGGACTGCTCCATCGACTCCGCGAGGTGCGGTTCGATGGAGTAGTCGTCCTGCAGCGCGACGACTTCCTCGTAGATGTTCTCCAGAACGCGCTTCGAGGCCGCCGAAGTGTCGATGTGCGGGTCGAGGCCCTGCACCGGCACCGCGCCGCCCCACTGAAGCGTGCCGCCCTGCTTCCCGCCGCTCGCGGCGGTCGTGTCGGTGCTTTCGGTGTCGCCGCCCTCGTCCGTGGAACCCGAGTCTTCGGTCGTGCTGTCGTCCGAACCGCCGCCCGTACATCCGGCGAGTGCCACCGCGCCGGTCGTCGCCGCCGCCCCGAGGAAAGTGCGGCGGTCGAAACGACTGCGACGCGTGCCGTCGCCGGTGCTGTCGGAGGAGTCGCTCCCCTTGCCATTCTCTTGCATACAGTCGCTCAAATCCGCTACTGTGTGATAAAAATTGTGGTTGTGTGAGTACAATCACCATATCGAGACGAGAGAGATGTAATACCAAATATGAGTTCGAGCACCGAGCGCAGCGGAACTGTGGAATGTCCAATTATATCCCATCACATCCGATATTACTCCCCGAACGTCAACCAACCCCGTCGCAGGCGACGGTCCACATCGACGGCCCGCAGGTCACTCGCGGGTGACCGAGCCGTCATCGCGGACGACCGAGCCATCGCCGACGGACGTCTTCGAGCGACAAAGAGGTGGGCAGAGTCCCAGAACCCACATCCAGCGCCCGTACCTGCTGGTTTCGGGGAGTTCGCGGCCGTTCGATACTGTCACGCATGTGACCGAATTCCAAACAGTAAAATAGGGTTAGTCACGAATCCGGGAACCATGCGAGTCAATCAGCAGCGACTCCGCAGCGACATCGAGTCGAACGCGGAGTTCGGGGCCGTCCCGACGGACGAGGGTCGGGGACGGACGGTCCTGACCGGCAGCGAGGCGGACCGGCGGGCGAGAGAGTTCTTCTGCGAGCGCCTCCGAGACGCCGGTCTCTCCATCACCATCGACGAGGTCGGCAACATCGTCGGTCGGTGGGAGCCAGAGAGCGCGGACCCCGACGCGGCCCCGGTCGCCACGGGAAGCCACCTCGATTCGGTCCCCGAGGGCGGCATCTTCGACGGCCCGCTCGGCGTCTACGCGGGGCTGGAGAGCGTCCGCGCGATGCAGGACGCCGGAATCGAACCCGTCCGGCCCGTCGAGGTCGTCAACTTCACCGAGGAGGAGGGCCAGCGGTTCGGCGGCGGCCTCATCGGGTCGGCGGTCGCCGTCGGCGAACTGGGCGTCGCGGAGGCGCTCGACATCGAGGACGCCGACGGGATTCCGCTCGGCGACGCTCTCGCGGACATCGGCTACCGGGGCGACGGGCGCGTCGACGCCGCCGACTGGGACGCGTGGATAGAGCTTCACATCGAACAGTCCGAGCGCCTCGAAGACGCCGCGGTCCCCGCCGGCGTCGTCACGAGCATCGTCGGCCTCTCGCGCTGTGCCGTCGAAATCACGGGCGAGGCCGACCACGCCGGGTCGACGCTCATGGACGACCGCTCGGACGCGCTCGCCGCCGCCAGCGAGTTCGTCCTCGACGTCGAGCGCGCGACGAACGAACGCAACGAGGTCTCGGAGACCGCGGTCGGAACCGTCGGCAAACTCGAAGTCTCGCCGAACGCGCCCAACGTCATCGCTGGGAAAGTCGACCTGACCGTCGACATCCGCGACGTGGCGTACGACTCCATCGAGTACGTCATCGACGAGGCGGAGGCGAGTCTCGACCGCATCGAGGCCGAACGTCCGGTCGAGGCCTCGCTCTCGCATCCGTGGGACCGCAAGCCCGTCGAGATGAGCGAGCGCTGCCGCGCCGCGCTCCACGACGCAGGGACCGATGCCGACCTCGAAACCCTCGACCTCCACTCCGGTGCCGGCCACGACACCATGCACGTCGCGGCCGTCACCGACGCCGCTCTGCTCTTTGCCCCCTCTCGCGACGGCATCTCGCACAACCCCCGCGAGTGGACCGACTGGGAGGACTGCGCCGACGCGACCCGCGTGCTCGCCGGCGCGCTCGCCGACCTCGCGACCGAGTGACGAAACCGCTCGGCCGACGACTGCTGTTCTCGGTTCCGCCCTTCGTGGACCCGCTCTATTGGTGAGTTCAAATCGACTGCCACCCGTCACTCCGCGCCGACCGCGTAGTCGAAACGACCGCCAGGGCGAAGTAGGTATCGCTCGTTAGAGCCATTGACGCCCGTCGTTACTCGCGATTCGACGCGAGACGACTCGGTCGAAATACCGCGATGTTTGTACAATGAGAACATGAGTCCGAAGTAGTCGGATTCGACTGTTTCAGCACCTGTATAGATGGTATGCGTAGTTAGGACCCTTCGAATCACGCCACTTTGCGGCAATACCTGCGGATTTCGTGCTCGTACGGAAGTGACCGTTCGTCAAATACAAACACCTATGTCGCGGGGGCTTCGAACTGGACTATGGCAGACGAACACACGACCGGTTCGCCGCGGACGCTGAAGACGGTGTCTCGTGCGTTCGATGTCGTTCGGGCGCTCGAGGAGTTAGACGGCGCGCGAGTGACCGAGTTGGCAAACCATCTGGACCTCTCGAAGAGTGTCGTCTACAACTACCTGAGCACGCTCCGGGCCGAGAAGTTCGTCGTGAAGGAAGAAGACACCTACCGGCTGTCCCTGCAGTTCCTCCTCGTGGGCGAGTACGTCCGGTACCAGAACATCCTCTATCGCATCGGCAAGCCCGAAATAGAGGAACTCGCTGAGAAGACCGGCGAGTACGCGCATCTGGCGACCGAGCAGCACGGACTGGGCGTCAACCTCTACAAGGTGAGCGGCGAGAAGGCCGTCGGGAGCGACTACCAAGTGAACAAACTCCAGCGCGCCGACTACCTCCACTTCTCGGCGACGGGCAAGGCCATTCTCGCGCACCTCCCGAAGGAACGCGTCGAGTGGATTATCGACCAGTACGGCCTGCCGGGCAAGACCGAGGCGACCATCACGACCCGCGAGGAACTCTTCGAGGAGTTGGAGACGATTCGCGACCGGGGTTACTCCCTCAACGACGAAGAGGAGATAAAGGGTCTGCAGGCCATCGGCGCGCCGGTGACGAACCGCCACGGGCGCGTCCTCGGCTCAATCAGCGTCTCCGGTCCCGTCCGCCGGATGAAACAGCCGGAGTACCACGAACAGCTCATCGAGAGCGTCGTCAACACCGCCAACGTCATCGAGGTCAACGTCAACATGGAGGAGTCCGACGACGACTTCCCGACGTTCAGTTAGTCGGGCCCACCCCCAACACATCTACGATACCACCTCACGTCGACCGCGCCACGGCACGGTTCACAAACGGAGAACCAGCGGTCTCGACCGAGTCGCGGCCGGCTCGACGGCCACCGACGAGACGAGCGGCGGTCCGAACGGCGTTCCCGTCCCCGAATCTCGATGTCACCGCCGGCAACGCCGCGCTCGGACCGTCGATGTCGTCCGTCGACCGAGATTGACGGTTTCGAACGTCGGACCGTCAACGTGCCCCGAAAAGTAGCGAGAACGGAACATCGAAGAAGCGACACACAAAAACGAATATCCGGTAGGATTGACCATATAAGAACACGAACCAAGTATCGGTGAGAGAAGATTCAAAGGTACGGCACATTCCAGCTAGTCTTCAAAATTTTCTGTCGCAATCGAGACGCCCTACTGAAGAGGCGGGCGGCTATCACCACCCATCGAATGAGAGCCCAACAGCCATGACACAATTACGAGTGTAATGTAGGTACCCACGGAAACCGCGGGGTCGGCTGTCGTGTACGGACGACTGAGACGGGCCGAACACGGTCTTCGGACCAATAGAGAAATGTATTTGTTGAGCAATAATACGGAGCATCAAACAGGTCGTCGAGTGCGGCCAAAATTACGGAGTAATCAGAGAGCGACAGAGAGTCGATGATATCCAATTCAATCACCTCGAGTGAGTGTGTGGTTATACAATTTGTAGACATTGTAAAAATTGCATAATTTTCATATTCTACGGTCGCGCTTCGAGCAGTCGAGTAGCGCCGTTAGAAATGTCTCCGGTATGCAAGAATGAGTTAGAAAGACAGCGCGGTTCGAGATGGGTCGGCCTCACTCCAAGCCGTCGGTAGTGGAACCGTCGGCCTCGTCAGCGTCAGGTTCGGGGTCAAGCGGTCGTCGGACCACCAGCACCGGACCGACTGTCTGCTCGGCGACTCGGTCGGAGGTCTCGCCGAACAGTCGACCGCGGAGCGTGGGTTTCTCCTCGCCCATCACGACCACGTCGTGGTCCTCTGCGCCCTCGATGAGCGCCTGAAGTGGGTTCTGTGCGACGACGACGACGCGCGAGACGTGCTCGCGGTTGACGCCGAGAACGGCCAGGTCGTTCGCGACCTCGTCGAGGAGGGCTTCTCCGTCCGGAACCGCGTCGTCGTCCTGGACGGCTTGGAACAGCGTGAGTTCGACGTCTCCGCGCTTTCCGACGGCCGCGGCGACTTTGGTAATCGTGTCGAGGTTGATAGCCTCCTTTATCGGAACGATGACGCGGTCGATGGTCGGAGCGGGGTTCGAGAGCAACACCGCGTCACACTCCGCCTCCGTGGCGATGCGCTCTGTCGTCTGGTCCAGGTCGTGAGTGAACACGAGCCGCGTCTCGACGGTCGCGCCGGCGGCTTCGAACACCGAGACGAGTTCGTCGAGTTCCTCGCGGGCCTTCGGCTCGAACTGCTCTCTGGCCTGCTCGGGGGCCGTCTGCTCGGGTATCTCGTGGTACGCGAGGAGAACGACCGTCGTCCCCGAGAGGACGCGTATCAGTTGGTCCGGAATCACCTGTCCCGCCAGCACCGCGACGGGGACGAGCACGCGAACGTCGTCGGGGTCACGCATCGGAGCTCACCCCCTTCAGGCGCACGTCGCGGGCGTAGGCGAAGTACCACACCAGTGCGGCGACCGCGACGACGGCGCCGGTTGCCTGCGAGAGCGGTTGCATGAACGCGACGAGGCTGAAACTCGCAAGCCCCCCGAGCACCGGGACGACCGGGTAGCCGGGCACCCGGAACGACGGGTCGTACCACGCGGGGTTCGACCGGCGGAGGACGACGAGCGCCACGCAGATGAGCCCGTAGGTGACGAGATGCAGGAACGACGCGACCTCGGCGAGCACCTCCGTCCGGCCGACGGCAACGAGGACGACCGTCGGCCCGCCGACCAGCGCGAGCGCGACGTGGGGCGTCCCGTACCGGAGGTTGATTCGCGCGAGTTGCGGCGGGACCAGCGCGTCGCGGCTGAGCGCGTAGAGGGCGCGCGACGAACTGAGAATCGAGGCGTTCGCGCTCGACACCGTCGCCAAGAGCCCGGCGAGGAGGATGGCGACCGCACCGGGGAATCCGAGGTACGAGCGGGCGACCTCGACGATGGCCGTCTCGCCGAAGTCGGCGAGTCTGGCGCTCCCGAACGCGCCCGTCGAGACGAGGATGGTCACGACGTACAGCACCCCGACGACGATTACGGAGCCGACCATCGCAAGCGGGAGGTTCCGGCCGGGCTTCGTTATCTCGCCCGCGACCGTCGCCACCTGCGCGAACCCGAGATAGGAGGTGAACACGAGCGCCGCCGTGGTGAAGATGCTGAGCGTCCCGTAGGGAATGAACTCCTCGGGGACGGTCTGACGGCCGAACAGCCCGAGCGTGTCGAGCGAGCCGTAGACGAGGAACACGAGGAGGATGCCGAGAAGCAGGCTCACGATACCGTTCTGGAGCTTCGTCGCGTTCTCGGTCCCGAACATGCTGAGCGCCGTCAAGACGAGCCCGAAGCTGACGCCGAGCACTGCCACGAGCAGTTGGGAGTCGGAAATCATCGACATCATCCCCAACTCCGCAAGCACGGCGATGGCGTACTGCGCGAACCCGACGAGGTAGAACGCCGAGGCGAAGACGAGCCCCAACCAGAGACCGATACCGACGACCGCGCCGAACGCCGAACCCATGCCGCGGGAGATGAAGTAGTACGCGCCGCCGCTTTGGGCATCGCCGTGGCCAACTCGGAGGTCGGAAGCGCGACCAACAGCGCGATGACCGCCCCGAGCGCGAACGAGAGCGCGGCCGCGGGGCCCGCTTGCCCGGCGGCGAGGCCGGGAAAGACGAAGATACCCGCGCCGACCATCGTCCCGATACCGATTGCCAACCCGCCGCGGAGGCCGATCGTCCGCTCCAACTCGGTCCCGCTTTCGAGGACCGTCACCTCGTCGGCCGCGGCCCCGACGTCGACCGCCGGGTCCGCGTCACCGACCCCTGGCCCGTCGTTGGGCGGGTCCGCCCCGAGCACCGAACCGCCGTGGTTTTCATCCGACATTGTGGATTCCTGTTATCACGGCTCCCCAATATATCTAATACCCGTCATATTTAGGGTAGTCGAGTCGGCCGGTGGGTGCAACACCACAGCCGACGCGTCGTCGCCCGCGACGAGAGAAAGTGTTAATCCGTCCGCGGCACGCCCTGCATGCAGAACGATGGCGCACGGAACGCGACGCGGCGGCCGGTTCGGGCGGGGTGAGCCGCAGTGAACTGGTCGCGGAAGTCGCTCGACGAACTCGAGGCGTTCTACTGGGAGACGATAGCGCCCGCGATGGACCGCGACGGGATGGACCCGACGCGGGACGTGCCGACCTACACATGGCTGACCGAACGCGGCTGGTCGGGCATCGCCTACGCGCTCCGCGAGAAACACGACCTCACGCCGCGGGAGTTCTTCGTCGGGGTCGTCGGCCTCGGCGACGAGGACGCCGACGAGGGCTACGACTGGGGCATCGACGACGACCGAACCGTCGAGGCGTTCGAGTCCTACCTCGACATGCTCGAATCGCGGCGCGGACTCGCGGACTCGACGTTGCCGACCCGCCGGACCCACCTCGCGCGGTTCGCCCGGGTCTACCGGGACCGCCACGGGTCGGCCGACCTGCTCTCACGACTCGACGACCGCGACGCCGAACCCGACGAGATAGACCGCTGTCTCGCGGTCCTCGACGAGTTCGACGCCGACCTCGCCACCGACGGGACGAAGCTCAAATACCTCCAGACGGTCCGGTCGTTCTACGAGTATCTTGTGGACTTCCGGCGCGCGCGGTACAACCCCGTCGAGAACGCCGCGAAACAGTTCCGCTGGGAGCAGGGGCAACCCGACAACCGAACGATG
This sequence comes from Haloferax sp. Atlit-12N, assembly GCF_003383095.1. Taxonomy (NCBI): domain Archaea; kingdom Methanobacteriati; phylum Methanobacteriota; class Halobacteria; order Halobacteriales; family Haloferacaceae; genus Haloferax; species Haloferax sp. Atlit-12N. The sequence continues at coordinate 228,494 of NZ_PSYW01000004.1, read as the reverse complement.
TCGGCCGACCAGGTGAGCGACGTGTACGCCGTCGCCGACGACCTCGAAGACCGCCTGCTCGTCCTCGGACTCGCCGGGTGGGGGCTCCGACCGAACGAACTCGCGTCGCTCCGCGCGTCGCAACTCGTCCTCTCCGGCGACGACCCCCACATCGCGTTCGAAGCACGGAAGAACGGGCCGGGGACCGTCGCGCTCCTCTACGGCGTCGACGCAGTTGCCGCCCGAATCGACGCGCTCGCCGAGGACGACGACTGGAACGGCGCGCTGTTCCCCTCCTCGCGGGCCGCCTCGGGTCACATCGCTCGCGAGACGGTCAACCGGCGGTTCAAGCGCCTCGCCGACGAGGCGGGCGTGACCGTCGACGGTGAGGTCCCGACCGCGAAACTCTGTCGGCGCTTCTGGTACACCGCCTATCAGGCGGCGGTCGACGAGATGCTCGCGCAGTTGGAGGGCGTTGCCGCCGACCAGGGGTCGAAGAGCGCCGACATCGTCATGTCGAACTACCTCTCCGAGGAGCGTCGCCGGTCGTTCCGCCGGCAGGCGATGCGCGAGACGCTGGCCGACGTGTTCGAATCTACCGACGAGTCCGTGACCGTCGAAGAGCACGTGCTGCAGTAGCTGTTGGGCCTGTCACGGATCTCTGCGTAAGGCACGAGGTGGAGTGGTGGCCGCCATAAATTGTATATCGCGATATGCAACTAGCCGTGGCGAGACGCGTTTCTGTACTGAAAAGCCAACCAGCGTTCGGAACGCACCGACTGTTCGACTAAGAACGCCCATTTCAGGCCAGAGGACGGCCCTCCCCACCGAATCGCTGGCAGACTACGTCGCCATCAAGCACCCGTCAACCCCCGATAATGATGGCTCACCGACGTTTTTGTTACACAACTACCTTTGTAAAGTATAGTGAATCTCGTTCTGGGGAGTAAGATACTTGCGAGCGCCGAAACGTCCGTCTGAGGCGGTTCGCAGATATTCTTCGCACGTCTCCGAGAGATAACGCGAGCGAAGCAGGTGAGACAAAAACGAGCAAGTTGGACCTGGACCGTGCCGGGGCGACCGGCGCACACCTCGTCGCGCGTGGGCGATGCTCTCCGCACCGTGCAGACGGTCGCCTGTCGGCGTTCGGAACCTATCCCGCGATTTCCTCGGCAGCGAACGCTTCACGAAGCCGGTCTTCGTCCTCTGGCGAGAGGTTCGTCTCGATAATCTCGAACTCGTCGTCCGACAGTTCCGCCTTGATTCGGTCCATCTGCGCGCCGCGAGACAGGAGGAACAGCGCGGAGTTTCCGGGTTCGACCGTGTTCGCGACCTCTTTGATGAACGAGTCGTCGACGCCGATATCGGTGAACTTCCCGCTGAGTGCACCCGTCACCGCCCCGACCGCCATCCCGAGCCACGGCATCCAGAAGATGACGCCGATGAGAAGTCCCCAGAATGACCCGCCGAGCGCGCCCACGCCGACGAGGCTCTGGGCCTGTTTGACTTTCACCTGACCGTTCTCTTTTCGAACGGCGATGGCGGCGTCCTCTATCGTAATCAGTTCTCGGCGTTGGAGGTGATACAGTTTCTCCCGCATGTTCTCCGCCCCGTCCATCGTGTCGAACGCGAGTACTACTAGTGAACTCATCTCGTCAACCCGACTACAGGTAAGTGAGAACCCATAATAAACTGCATTTACCGACGTGCTGATTGTCTCATATTCCGTAATCCGCCGATTCGGCCCGCGACGACCTGCGACGCTATATTCGTCGCCCGCCAACGGTTCGTCATGACCAGTCGAGAGTCGTTCACGCCCGAGGAGTGGCGAACGCTCGCGCAGACGCCGGTCGAGGTGATGTTCGGCGTCGTCGTCGCCTCGAACGGCGGCCTGCGGCGGGAACTCAAGACGATTCGTCGGACCCTCCGACACGCGGACGAGTTCGGCCCGGAGACGGAACTCGTCACACACCTCGCCGGGTTCGTCCGGGTGAACGCCGACCGGGTGCGACGCGACGCGGAGACGCACGATTCCAACCGCGCGGTGACGATCGCTCGCGCCCACGACTACTGTCGGGAGGCAACGACAATCGTCCGAGCTCGGGCGACCGCGGCGGAGCGAGACGAGTACGGGCGGTTCGTTCGCTGGTGCGCCGAACGCGTCGCGGACGCCGGCGTCGAAGGCGGGATACTCCGACTGGGCGGCCGACGAGTCAGTCCGGCCGAGCGGGCGTTCATCGACGCTATCGGGGAGACCCTCGCCGTTGCCGATACGTCGGGCGAGACAATCGAGTAAGCTATCCTATCAAAGCACTCATATTTTTTGTGCCCTCGTGACGTTGTAGCCCGTATGCGACTCGTTCAGGTGTTGATACCACAGGGGAGACGAGAGAGCGTGCTGGAGTCGCTCGACCAACAGGGAGTCGACTACGCCGTCTTCGAGGAGGTCGGGCGGGGCGACTTCGAGGCGATGGTGCAGTTTCCGGTTCCCCCAAGCGGCGTCGAGACGGTGATGGAGAAACTGACGACCGCGGGGATTCGAGACGACAGCTACACAATCGTGCTCCCCACGGAGACGGTCGTCTCACAGCGCCTCTCGGCCCTGAAAGAGCGCTTTCCCGGACTCAGAATCTCCCGCGAGGAACTCCACGCCAGGGCGGAGGACCTCGCGCCGGCGAACTCGACGTTTTTCAGTTTCCTGATACTCAGTACGGTCATCGCTGCGACGGGCCTGCTTCTCGACTCCGCGGCGACGATTATCGGCGCGATGGTCGTCGCCCCGCTGATGGGACCGGCGGTTTCGGCGTCCGTCGGCACGATACTGGCCGACCGGCAGATGGCGACCCGCGGCGTCGTCCTTCAGGTGACGGGTCTCGCGGCGGCCATCGCGACGGCCGCGGTGCTCGGGGGAGTGCTCCAGCAGACGATTCTCATTCCGCCGGGCATCAATATTCAGGAGATACCGCAGGTCGCAGAGCGGACCAGTCCGAACGTCCTGTCGCTCTTTCTCGCGTTGGGGTCGGGTATCGCGGGCGCGATAAGCATCATGCGCGGGTCCGGGTCGACTCTCGTCGGCGTCGCCATCGCCGTCGCGCTCGTTCCGCCGGCGGCGACATCGGGGTTGGGTATCGCGTTCGGACTCCCCGCGGTCGCCATCGCGGGCGCGGTGCTCGTCGTCGTCAACCTCCTCGCCATCAACCTCTCGGCGCTGATTCTGTTCTACCTGTCGGGGTTCAAACCCCTCGACGCCGACGAACGGGAGAGCGTCAGGTCGTCTGTCGCCGCCCGAATCGCCGTCATCGGCGTGGGTATCGCCGTCCTCTCTCTCGTCCTCACCGGCGTGACGTACGCGTCGTTCCAGACCTCGTCGTTCGAGCAACAGACGCAGTCCGAACTCCAGCGGCAGTTCGACGAGGCGGACATCGAGGGCGTCGAACTCGTCAGCGTCACGGTCGATTACAGGCCCATCGATTACCTCCTCGGGAACCAGCCGCGAGTCAACGTGCTGGTCGGGATTCCGCGCGACCTGCAAGCGCCGCCCGACCTCGCACAGCGATTCGACGACCAACTGACCGAGGGGTTGGGCCGAGACGTGGTGGTGAGAGTCGGCTTCGTCGAGGCGCAGGTCTCCGACGACGCATCGACGCGAGCCTCGATCGGCGGGCTCGCGCCGGCGAATAGCCGTCTCGACCGCCCGTCATCCCTCCTCGACTGCCCCTCAGTTCTCATCGACCGATCCTCAGACCTCCTCGACCGCCCCTCAGTCCTCCGCACTCCGGAGGGACAGCCGTGACCGACGCGTACTACTTCATCAGCGACCTCCACATCGGCGGCGACGAGCAACTGGGAAAGGTCGATTTCCTCAACGAGCTTCTGTCGTTCCTGCGGATGCTCGAAGCGACCGACGAGGACGCCGAGCTAATCATCAACGGCGACGCCTTCGGGCTGTGGGAGTTCACCGACGTCGACGGGCTCGACAAGTTCGACGCGCTCGTCGAGCGTTATCCCGAGCTGTTCGACCAGTTCGAAGCGACCGGCGAGCGCGTCCCCATCACGCTCATCCCCGGGAACCACGACTACGAACTCGCCGCCTACCCGGAGTACGTCGACCGGCTGGCCGAGTTCAACGTCACGCTCCGACAGGAGGTCTCGATAACCCGGCGCGTCGGCGACTACGTCGTCTACATCGAACACGGGATGCAGCGGGACCCCAACAACCGGATTCCGGACTTCGGAAACCCCTACGCGAACCCGCCGGGGTACTTCGTCAACAGACAGGTCACGAGTCGCGCCGGCCGGCTCTCCGAGCGCGGGAAGTTCAACTGGCTCAAAGACGTGCAGGCGGTGACGCCGATGACGCAGATTCCGGCGTGGACGCTGTCGAACTACTTCTATCGGGAGATGAGCCCGTGGCTCAGATTCGCCTCCGCTCCGTTTCTCCTCCTGTTCAACGTCGGGTTCCTCTACGTGCTCGCGTTCGCGCTCGACGCCGCCGGGGTCTGGTCGCTCCCGATGACCCTCATCGAACGGTTCCTCGGGCTGTTCGGTCCGGTCGGGGTGCTGGTGGACTTGCTTTTGACCGCGAACCTCGCCGTCACGCTGTTGCTGATTCTCGTCGCGATACCGCTTTTGGTCTTCGCCAGAGACGTCCGAAAGACGCTCAGGCGGTTCGGCATCGACCGACCCGACGACCGGGGCTCGTCGGCGGACACCTATCTGACGGCCGCCAGAGAGCTGTTCGCGTCAGACCCGACAGTCGCGGTGTTCGTCTACGGCCACACCCACCGGCCCGCAGTCACCAAAGTTGCCGAGAGAGTCGTCGTCAACACGGGGACGTGGCTGAAACGACTGCGGCGCGTCGAGTCCGCGCTCGGCGTCCTCCCGCCAGTCTTCTACTCGTGGTACCAACTCAACTACGTGCGCGTGTCAGCGACGAAAGACGGCGGTGTCGCCGTCGAGTACGAACTCGTCGAGAAGTCAGCGCCGAACGAGGAGACGTGGTTCCAACGACTCGTCGCGGCCGCGCCGAGACGAGAGGACGTGATTCCGTCCCGGACCGTCGTCCGACCGGCGGTCGAGGCGACCAATGCGACTGAGTCGACTGAGGCGGCCGAGACAACCGAGGCGGCCGCGACGGAGACCGGCCCGAGGGGTGACCGTGACCGCTGACGCCTCGAACCGGCCGACGCGCAGAGAGGTTTATCGGACGAGCGGTGGTATCGAGGACGATGGACTCTGACGCGAACGCGCACGCTCTCGAGGAGAGACCGGTCGCGAACGACTCGGCGAGGGGGCTGGCGTACTGGGGTCCCGCGGTGGCGGTGAGTCTCGCGATGTTCATCGGCGTCATCGATTCGACGCTGATGAACGTCGCGATTCCGTCCATCGTCGCCGATCTCGACACGACCGTCACGGTCGTACAGGGCGCGATTTCGTTCTACGCGATGGTCATGGCGGCGCTGATTCTCCCCGGCGGTAAGCTGTCGTCGGTGTACGGGGTTCGACGGCTGATGACCGCGACGCTCCTCGTGTACGGGGTCGGGACGACGCTGGCGGCGCTGAGTTGGAACGTCGCCGTGCTCTACGTCGGCTGGTCGGTCATCGAGGGGGCCGCCGCCGCCGTGTTGCTCCCGCTGACGTTCACCGTCCTCCTCGTGAGCTACGAGGGTGCCGACCGGGCGAAAGCCCTCGGTATCCTCGCCGGCGTGAACGCGGCCGGTGCCGCGTTCGGACCGCTGTTGGGCGGCGCGGTCACGACGTTCGCGAGCTGGCGCTGGGGGTTCGGCATCGAGGTGCTAATCGTCCTCGTCGCGCTCGCGTTCACCCGATACCTCCCCGAGGAATCCCTGAGCGAGACGCCGACGAAACTGGACGTGGGCGGGACGCTCCTCTCGGTGGTGGGGACGACGGCGCTCGTCGCCGGCGTCCTGCTGGCCGGGCGCTACGGCTGGATTTCCGCCCGCCGGCCGTTCGTCGTCGGCGACGTGCAACTGGACCTGTTCGGTGCGTCTCCAACGGTCTGGCTCGTCGGGTTCGGGGCCGTCGTCTTCGCGGGCTTCGTCCAGTACGAGCGTCGCGTCGAGCGCGGGGGTGGGTCGCCACTCGTCCCGGTCCGCCTCCTGTCGAACGGCCCGTTCACCGCCGGCATCGCCACGAACGCCGCGCGGTCGCTGGTCCTCGCGGGGTTCATCTTCGTCGTTCCGGTCTTCCTCCAGTCGGGGGCCGGCTACACCGCGTTCGAAACCGGCGTCGCGATGCTCCCGTTCTCGGTCGCGACGTTCGTCGCGTCCATCTTCACGACCGGCTGGCGGCGGTTCGTCGCGCCGAAACTGCTGATTCAGGGCGGAACCGTCCTCATGGGGCTCGGCGTGCTCGCGCTCGTGTCGCAGACCGCGCTGGACGCGACGGTCGCGCAACTCGCCGTGCCGATGGCGCTCGTCGGCCTCGGTCTCGGTCTCGGTCTCGTGATGGCACAGCTCATCGACATGACGCTCTCGGCTGTCGACCAGCAGGACTCGGCGGCGGCGTCCGGCCTGCTGAACGCGACGATGATGCTCGGCTACTCGTTCGGGACCGCCATCGTGGGCACATACCTGCTCAGGCGGTTCTACGGCGGCGTCGTAGACGGCGTGTTGACCGCCGCTAACGCGGGCGTGTCGGCGAGCGAGCGAGGGGCGCTCGTCATTGCGCTCGAAGACGCCGCGGAGACGGCGACCAAAGAGACCCAGCGGGCGGTCCTCGACGGTCTCGCTCCGGCGCAGCGGGAACTGCTGGCCGACGTGTTCGACGCCGCGATAGTGCAGGCACAGCGGGAGACGCTGTTGCTCCTTGCGCTGTTCGTGTTACTCGTGCTCTTCGTTTCGGCGCTCCTCCCGGGAGATGAGACCGACAGCGGACCGCAAGCGTAGCGGTACCGCTCTCCCGAGGAACTGAACGGAATATTCGACCGACGTCGCGGTGCAATATACGCCGTGGATAAGCAGACCGTTAAACACCGAACGAGCGCTGCATCCGACTTCGAGACGTCCGCACGGCCCGATTTCAGACGGGGAGACCATCGATGGGACATCCGGCTCGTTAAAATCTTCAATTTGATAATTTGAGTCCTATAGTAGTGTGCTATTTTCAAATCACTATTTTAAACATATTATTCTATATTTCGGGAATACAAGATAGATACCCTGTATTAAGTTATTCGGGAAATCGACGGTGTTTGTCACAGATAATAGTGTTTGTTATTTACATTAGCTATAAGTTTTCTTATCCATATTTCATAACATTTACACTGTTACCTTGTTTCTATGCGATATTGTCATATTTGCATCCAGAGACTCTAAACCGTCTGATTATCGGTGGTGAAACCGAATTCGGCAGGGAAATGACATCGAAGGGAACCACAGGGAAGGGTGCGGCGGACAGAGAGGCGAACAGCAGGTGACGCAGAGACCACGGATAACATGACAGCAGGCCAACGCGCTCCTTCTGACGCTCGTGACGGTGACGGCGGCAACACCGGATGGACGGTCACTGTCGTCGTCGCCGTCCTGCTCGCCGCCGGCGCGGGCATCGCCTACCGGCGACGAGAACGCGACGAATAGCCCTGAAACGGCCCGGTTTTTTCGGTTCGTGAACAGAGTTATTAGATGACAGACACGAATGGGCGTATGAACGACCACAGCCCTCCAGACGAACTCCCGTGGCGACGACGGTACAGCCTCGTCGGCGGCCTCGTCGCGGCGGCGTTCGTCTCGTGGAGCTATCTCGACGGACGCTCGGCGATGTCGCTGACCGCGGTGTTCTTCGCCGGACTCGTCGTCGGCGCGGTGGCGAAGCGACGGCACGGAACAGCGACCGGCGTCGGTGTTCAGACGGGACTCGTCGGCGGGCTTCCCATCCTCTGGGTACTGTTCGACGTGCTCGCGTTCGCCACCGGGCTGTCCGGCCCGACGTGGTTCGTCGGCGCGGGCTGGCTGATGGCGCTCGGCGGAGTCGCCACGGTCGGCCTGCTCGGGTTCGGTCTGTCGGCGCTCCTCGGCGGCGCGGGCGCGAAAGTCGGCGCGGCGTTGACGACGTTTGACCCGCCGTCACCGACGACGACGAACGAGTGAGCGCGCCGGCGGGCGCGAACCCGCAACCGCTCCGAGTCCGTACGAGAAAATAGTCCGAGAGTGAATCCGGCGTCAGCGCTGTTCGCGCGCGGCTTCGACCGACGCGAAGAAGCCGAAGTACGCGACGACGCCCGCACCCAGACAGAGGTAAAAGGCCCACTGCGGCCCGTCGACTACGTCGAATAGGACCGAAACGACCGTCACCCACGCGAGGGCGAACAGCAGGTCGGTTAGCATTCCCGAGCGGTGTTCGCGCACGTGGGTTCGAATCGTCTCCGCGAGGCTCATCGGCGGGTCACCCCGTCGGGAGCCGCGGGTGGCGTGGTCGTCCTCGCGTGGGTCGTATCCGTCCTCGCGTGGGTCGCGTCGTGCATGCGTTACGCTTCCGCTTCTGCTTCTGTTTCCGCTTCCTTTTCGTGGACGTCGACGACGAGCACCGGAAGTCGGGTCCGCCGCAGGACGCGTTCGGTCACGCTCCCGAGGACGACCCGGGAGAGCCCGGAACGGCCGTGCGAGCCCATCACGACGAGGTCGATGTCGTTGTCCTCGACGAACTTCCTGATGGCTCGCGCCGGTTCGCCCGGGACGACGTGTTCGCGGACAGCCAGTCCGTGTTCGGCGGCGACGTCAGCGACGTAGCCCGTGGCCTTGTCGGCCGCCTCCTTCACTTCGGGCATGTCGTCGAGGTGGCCCTGCCGGATGCGGTCGACCTGTTCTGTGCCCAGCGAGTAGCTGGTGGCGTCGACGTCGACGACGTAGAGCGCGTGAACTGTCGCCCCGTACTTCGAGGCCACGTCGACCGCCTGTTCGACGGCGTACTCCGCCGCGTCGCTTCCGTCAGTCGGAACGAGGATGTGTTCGTACATTGGTTAGTCGTCCGCGGGGGACTGGCCCCCGTCGGCGCTCATGACCACGTCTTCTGCGGACTGTTGCTGGCCCATCGGTTCCGGGCTGTGGCACTGTCGAACCATCTTCTTGATTCGCTCGGGCGGTTCGTCCGTCGCCATCGAGACGGCGATGGTGATGACAAACACCAGCGGCGTGCCGACGAGTGCCGCGCCGATGGCCGGCACGAACTCGGCGAAGAGGTCGCTGAAGTGGAAGATGAGGTCGTTGACCACCGCGGCGACCCAGAGCACGAGGCCGACGCTCATACCCGCGAGCGCGCCCTGACGGTTGGTGTTCTCCCACCAGAGGCCGAGGAAGAACATCGGGAACAACACGATGGCCGCGAGCGAGAACGCGAGCGCGACCAGTTCGCCGACGAGCGCGGGCGGGTCGAACGCGGTTATCGTCACGATGACACCGAGCGCGACGATGGTCGCGCGACCGACGAACACCTGCTGGCGCTGGGTCGCGTCGGGATTGATGATGTTCGTGTAGATGTCGTGGGAGACGGCGGACGAGGCGGTGATGAACAGCCCCGCCGTCGTCGCGATGGCGGCGGCGATGCCGCCGGCCGCCACGAGGCCGACGAACCACGTCGGCAGGTTCGAAAGCTGCGCCGCGAGCACCACGATGAGGTCGCCCTCACCGCCGCTCATGCCGCCGTTGGCCGCGAACGTCGGGCCGTACTGGGAGGCGTCGTAGAGGTCGACACCGAAGGCCGCCAGCGCCGGGGCACTCCAGTACAGGAGCAGGATGAAAAACAGCCCCCAGACGGTCGACTGCCGCGCCGTCTTTTCGTTTTCGACGGTGTAGAAACGCACCAACACGTGTGGGAGGCCGCAGGTCCCGAAGATGAGCGAGAACGCCGTGGCGATCCAGAGGTAGAACCCCGCGTTGGCGAACGGTTCGGAGAACTCGGCCGACAGCTCGCCGATGAGCTGACCGTATTCGATTTGCGGGAGGACGGTCGAGTAGCCGCCGGTGAAGCCGACGACGTAGACGGCCGTCAGGAACGCCACGATGAGGATGACGTACTGGACGGCCATGTTCTTGGTCGCGCCCATCATGCCGGAGATGGTCAGGTAGCCGACCGTAATCGCCATCATGACGACGACCATCGTGACGTAGTCGGTCCCGAAGACGTACAGTCCGACGAGACCCATCCCGCGGGCCTGTCCGACCGAGTAGACGAACCCGATGAGGATGGTCGTCAGCGCGCCGATTGCCCGCGCCGTGTCGGAGTTGAACCGGTCGCCGACGAAGTCGGGAGCCGTGTACTTCCCGAACCGACGCATCTGCGCGGCTAGGAAGATGAGGAGGACGAAGTAGCCGGCTGTCCAGCCGATGATGAACGCGAGCCCGTAGAAGCCCGCGAGGGCGACTAACCCCGCCAATCCGAGGTACGACGCCGCAGACATCCAGTTCGCGCCGATTGCCATCCCGTTTTCGACGTTTCCGATCGACCGACCGGCGACCCACATCCCCTCCGTGTCGGCGACTTTGAACACGTAGCCGATGGCGAGGAACAGAGCCAACATCCCGACGACCATGATGGCCGGCACGAGTTTGAACGAGATGTTGAGCGCCTCGGGGAGCAGGTCACCCGACTGGAGGAACACGCTCGCAGTCATTCGACGCTCCCTCCGTCGGTGACGGCGGCCTCGCTTTCACTCTTCGAGCGCGACTTCGAGGCCGCGTGGTCGATGCCGTACCGCCTGTCGAGTTGGTCGCGCTTGCGGGAGTAGACGAACGCGAGGACGAGCGAACTGGTCGGCGACAACACGGCGACGAGGAAGTAGTGCGCCGGGAAGCCGATGACCGGAAGCTCCGCGGTCATCGTCGCCGGTGCGAAGTAGGTGAGCACCGGCGGTCCGAACGTGAGGAGCGCCCACGCGATGAACCCGGCCCAGATTATTTTCAGGTGGTCTCGCATGAACGGGGTGCTCGGTTTCAGCAGGTTCACCTCCCTCGACAGGTAGTCTATCTCGTCGTGTTCGGGAGCTGTGCTCCGGTCGGTGCTCGTGGTGTGTGAGTCAATTTCTGACTCGGTTGATTCGCGTGACATAGATTGTTGGTCGTCTCGTAGTTACACTCGATGCGGGCGGCCGAAGGCGGCCGCTCAGTCGCTCTGTACGCGGACTTTCGCTTCTATCTTCTCGACGATTTCGGGGTTCCGGAGCGTCGAGGTGTTACCCAGTTCCGCGCCGTTCGCCACGTCTTCGAGCAGGCGGCGCATGATTTTGCCCGAGCGCGTCTTCGGCAGTTCGGGCGTGAACACGACCTGTTCGGGTCTGGCGATGGGCCCGATAGCGTCCTCGACGCCCTCGATGATGCGCGCGCGCAGGTCCTCTCCCTCCTCGTACCCGTCTTCGGTGATGACGTAGGCGTAGACGGCCTCGCCTTTCACCTCGTGGTTGCCGCCGACGACCGCCGCCTCGGCGACGCCTTCGACGCCGACGATGGCCGACTCGATTTCCATCGTCCCGAGGCGGTGACCCGAGACGTTGATAACGTCGTCAACGCGGCCGAGCACGGTGATGTAGTCGTCGTCGTCCACTTTCGCGCCGTCCTCGGGGAAGTACACCCAGTCGTCGGGGTCGTCGCTGTCGGTGTCGGAGTACTCCTCCCAGTACTCGGAGATGTAGCGCTCGTCGTTCTTGTAGAGCGTCCGGAGCATCCCCGGCCACGGCTTGTTCACCGTGAGATAGCCCGCGCGACCGGGTTCTACTTCGTCGCCGTTGGTGTCGACGATTTGGGCGTCGATACCCGGCAGCGGCGGCCCGGCGGAGCCAGGTTTCATGTTCTTGACGCCCGGCAAGGTCGTAATCATCATACCGCCGGTCTCGGTCTGCCACCACGTGTCTACCACCGGGCAGTTCTCGTTGCCGATGTGCTCGTAGTACCACTTCCACGCGCGCGGGTTGATGGGTTCGCCCACCGTGCCGAGCAGGCGGAGACTCGACAAGTCGCGCGATTCGGGGTACTTGCTGCCCCACTTCATGAACGCGCGAATCGCCGTCGGCGCGGTGTAGAAGATATCGACGGCGTACTTCTCGACGATGTCCCACATCCGGTCGCGGTTCGGGAAGTCAGGCGTGCCCTCGTACATCACCGTCGTCGAACCGAGTGCGAGCGGCCCGTAGACGATGTAGGAGTGGCCCGTAATCCAGCCGATGTCGGCCGAACACCAGTAGGTGTCTTCTTTCTCGATGTCGAGCACGGCGTGGGAAGTCCACGTCGCGTAGGAGAGATACCCCCCGGTGGTGTGTTTGACGCCCTTCGGTTGCCCCGTCGTTCCCGACGTGTACATCAGGAACAGCATGTCCTCGGCGTCGCGCTCGACGGGGTCGATGCGCTCGCCCGCGTGCTCGTCGAGGAGGTCGTCCCAGTCGTGCTGGTTACCCTTCAGGTCGTGGCCGAAGCCGTCGTCGCCGAGGCGGTCGACGACGACCGTCGCGTCCACACCGTGGTCGACGCTGTCGAGTCCCTCGTTAGTCTTGTCGAGGTGGTCGAGGGGGTCGCCGCGGCGGTAGTAGCCGTCGCAGGTAACGAGGAATCGAGAGTCCGCGGCGTTCATCCGGGTCGCCAACGCCTCGGCGGAAAAGCCGGCGAAAACGACGTTGTGTGGCGCGCCGATGCGGGCGCAGGCCAGCATGGCGATGGGGAGTTCCGGAACCATCGGCATGTAGAGCGTGACCACGTCGTCTTCCTCGACGCCTTGCGCGCGGAGCGCCGCCGCGAACTCGTTGGCCTCGCGGTAGAGGTCCTGATACGTGTACGTCCGCGTCTCGCCGTGTTCGCCCTCCCACTTGATGGCGACGCGGTTCTTGTCGCCGTTTTCGACGTGGCGGTCCACGCAGTTGTAACAGGCGTTCAGTTCGCCGCCGGTGAACCACTCGTAGAACGGCGGGTTCGAGTCGTCCAGCACCTCGTCGTACTCTTCGTCCCAGTCGAGCAAGTCGGCGGCCCGCTCCCAGCACTCGGGCCAGTTCTCCTCGAACTCGTCGTAGATGCCGGCGTCCGAGACGTTCGCTTGTTCGACGAACTCCTCGGCGGGTTCGAACTCGTCTTGTTCTTCCAGCCGTGCCTCCAGTTCGGTGTCACCCTGTGCCATATGTCGTGTTAACGAGTCTCCACAAGGGGCATAAGTAGGGTAACTAATTATCGAAAGTTAACATCATGATTATGGATAACAGTCTAAACTCGGTATAGTAGGCCCAAGAAATGAATACAGACGGAATAAACTACTGTCTGAATCTATTAGTAATAGTTCAGTCAATAATGAACGTTCGTGTGCCAACTGGTCGCACGCCTAAGGGTTTAGGGTCGAAGCGTGTTCGTCGCTGTCGTCGTCGAAGAACGCAGTCATGAGTTTCTGCTGTGCGGTTCGGAGGTGCTGGTGGAGCGTCGGCGACGAGATGTCTATCGAATCCGCGAGGTCTTCGGCGGTACTACCGCGGGGCCACTCGAAGTACCCGGCGAGATAGGCCGCTCGCAGGACGGACTGCTGCTTGTCTGTGAGTCGCGCCACGAGCGACTCCCGAAAGTCGGCGGTGTTTCGCGTGGGCCGTTCGACCTCCTGTTTCGCGACGAGTTCGGTCGCGGGATAGGCGTCGGTCAGGTCGGACATCACGTCTCGGAGCGGCGTTTCGTTCGAGAACTCGCCGACGAAACGGGCGACGCCGTCCTCCGCGACGAACCGCGAGACGGTTCCGTCGTAGGACGTGAGCGTCGTAATCGTCGACCCCGCGGAGAGCGCGACCTCGAGGAGTGACTCCGTTCCCCGGTCACGAATGAGGCGGATGTGCTCGACTGCTGGCGTCGTTTGCAACTCGTCGAACACCGCGTCCGTCGTCGCCCCCCGAACGGTGAGAAAGCACAGCAACGACCGCTCCTCGATAGGAACGACGCCGCGGAGCCGAACCGAACAACCGAGGTCCGCGGAGAGTCCGACGAGCACGTCCTGTTGGTCCGATGATTCGAACTCCAGTTGAACGACCGTGTCGGCGAGGAGTAGCTTCCGACGCTCCGCGGCGGCGATAGCCTGTCCGACGTGGCGGCCCAACGTCACCAGTACGTCCGCCTCGGCGTCGGGGACCGCTTCGTCATCGAGCGCGACGTAGAGCGCGCCGTAGGCGGTTTCGCCGTGTACCAGCGGGACGACAGCGAGACGGCCGCTCTCGGAGTTCGGCGGCAGGTCGATACGCACGGTCTGCACGGCACCGGTATCGCACGCGCGTCGAGCGAAATCCGTGTCTCGACTGGCGAGCGATCGGCGGACCGCTTCGAGCGATTCCTCGTCGAGTCCGGCGACGGTGAGCGACGCTCGCGCATCGGTTTCGTCCGACGCTATCCAAGCGAAACGGTAGTGGCTCGAATCGGCGAGTCCGTCACAGACGGCCTGTTCGACCTCGCCTCGCGTGTTCACCCCCGAGAGTGCCGACCCGACGCTTCGGGCGGTCTCGACGACCTGACGCACTCGGTCGGATTCACCGCCTGCAGGACGCTCGCCGCTGTCGACGGCATCCGGCGACAGCGCATCGAGCACCTCGTCTTCGCTCGGTTCGTCGAGGAGCGGCGCGAGACTCTCGATTCGGTCCCACCCGCCGACTCGCATGACGACGCTCGGTGGGACGCCGTCACCGAGCATCGTTCGGGCGAAGTGCCGACGCAGGTCGCGAGTCGAAACGTCCGCCAACCCCTCGCGGCCGGTTCGTTCGGCGGCCCGCGTTCCGACCGATGCCACGAGCATCTGCAGACGCCGCGGTGTGACCGGAAGCACTCGTTCAGTCTCGTCGATGTCGGTCGTCGTGACGTACTTTCGAACGTCGTGTTCGACCTCGTTCGGCAGGTACGCCTCTCGGCCGTCGGTCGGCACAGTGAGGAAGTAGAGTTCCGTCCCCCGGTGTCGCCGCTGGGTCACGTGAGAGGGTTCGAACTGACTCATCTCGGCCGGCGTGAGTCCGACTTCCGCGCCGAGTCGAAGCACGAGGTCCTCGCGGTACGTCTCGGTCGACCGTCGCAGTTGCTCGTACCCACCCGCGGCCAACGGCGTCGGTTCGGAGGTTCCGTCCCGCATTTGTTTCGGAAGAATGTAGAAAGGCGAACTAAAGCTTCCGGTAAGACGGAGCAGTTCACACCGCAAGAACAGTAGCCCGCAGAGATAGCGCCACTTCTGGGCAGTAATTCGGTTTCGCGTTAGTAAGGTTATCCGAAACGCAACGCCGTCAGCTGTCTCGGACGATGGATTCGAGTTCGCCGACGATTTCCGGGTTCTGAAGCGCGGACGTGTCGCCGAACTCCTCGCCGTTGGTGATGTTCTCCAGAAACCGGCGCATGATCTTCCCGGACCGCGTCTTCGGGAGGTCGGGCGTGAAGATGACGGCGTCCGGCGTGGCAATCGGACCGATGCGCTCGCGGACGTGCGAGCCGATTCGCTCGCGGAGGTCGTCGTCCCCGGAGACGCTCGTCCCCAGCGTGACGTACGCGTGGATACCGCCCGCGTCGGCGTCGTCGACGCTGACGACGGCGGCCTCGACGACGCCCTCGACACCGACGATGGCCGACTCGATTTCCATCGTTCCGAGGCGGTGGCCCGAGACGTTGATAACGTCGTCCACCCGCCCGAGCACGGTGATGTAGCCGTCGTCGTCCACTTTCGCGCCGTCACCGGTGAAGTAGTGCCAGCCGTCTACGTCGAGTTTCGCCGCGTCCTCACCCCATCGGTGGCCGTGTCGGAGCGCGAGCGGCATGCCGGGCCACGGGCGCGTGAGAACCAGATAGCCGGCCTCGTTCGCAGGAACCTCCTCGCCGCGGCCGTCCACGACCCGAGCGCCAACGCCCGGGAGCGGCGGCCCGGCGGTGCCGGGCTTCATGTTCTTGACGCCCGGGAGGGTAGTTATCATCATGCCGCCGGTCTCGGTCTGCCACCACGTGTCCACGACCGGGCAGTTCTCGTCGCCGATATGCTCGTAGTACCACTTCCACGCCCGCGGGTTGATGGGTTCGCCGACGGTGCCGAGCAGGCGCAGACTCGACAGGTCGCGCGACGCCGGGAGCGACGCGTCCCACTTCATGAACGACCGAATCGCGGTCGGTGCCGTATAGAACACGTCGACGGCGTTCTCCTCGATGAGGTCCCAGATGCGGTCTTTCTCCGGGTAGTTCGGCGTACCCTCGTACATCACCGTCGTCGTGCCGAGCGCCAGCGGGCCGTAGACGACGTACGAGTGGCCGCTAATCCAGCCGATGTTCGCCGTAGAGAGATACGTGTCCTCCGGCTTGAGGTCCAACACCGTCTGCGACGTCCACGTGACGTGGGCGAGGTAGCCGCCGGTGACGTGTTCGACTCGTTTCGGTTCGCCGGTGGTCCCCGACGTGTGGATGAGAAACAGCACGTCGTCGGCCGCCCGCTCGACCGGGTCGACCTCCGCGCCGGCGTGGGCGTCGACCAGTTCGTCGTAGGTGTGCTGTCCCGCTCCGAGGTGTTCGGTCTCGCCGAGGTGCTCGACGACGACCATCTCCTCGAGGTCGTGGGCGGCCTTGAGACGGGCGTCGTCGGCCTTGCTCTTCAGGTAGATAGCGTTCCCTCTCCGGTAGTAGCCGTCGCAGGTGACGAGGAACGCCGAGTCCGCACTCTCCAGTCGGGTCGCCAACGCGTCCGCCGACAGTCCCGCGAAGACGACGTTGTGGGGCGCGCCGATGCGGGCGCACGCGAGCATGGCGATGGGCAACTCCGGAATCATCGGCATGTAGAGCGTGACCACGTCGTCTTCCTCGACGCCCTGCGCGCGGAGCGCCGCCGCGAACTCGTTGACCTCGCGGTAGAGGTCCTGATACGTGTACGTTCGCGTCTCGCCGAGGTGGCTCTCCCACTTGATGGCGACGCGGTTCTTGTCGCCGTTTTCGACGTGCCGGTCGAGACAGTTGTAGCAGGCGTTCAGCGTCCCCCCGGCGAACCACTCGAACGGGGGTTCGTCGTCGGGAAGGACCGACTCGTAGGGGTCGAACCAGTCGAGCGTCGCCGCCGCTCGCTCCCAGCAGTCCGGCCAGTTCTCCTCGAACTCGTCGTAGACGGAGTCGTCGGTGATGGTGGCCTGTTCGACGAACGACGCCGGAGGCGGTATCTCCTCGTCTTCGGCCATCCTCGTTTCGAAGTCCGGCCCACGACGGTTCGACATACAGGAGTTACGTCGGCCTCATCGCATTAAAACGTTCGTCGGTGTGCGCGACTCGGGCTACCGATGGCGTCCGCCAAGCTTCTTGTGTCAGCCAGTCCCAGCCCACGTATGCCACATCCGACCGCGTTCTCCCGGCCCATCGGGAGCGAGCGCGTCGCGGGAACCCGCGAGTCCGTCATCCGAGAGATGACCCGCGAGGCGCACGAACACGACGCCATCAACCTCTCGCAGGGCATCCCCGACGAGGACGAGACGCCGGCGAGCGTGAAGCGCGCGGCGAAAGACGCAATCGACACGTCGAGCCAGTACACCATCACGTGGGGACTCCCGGAACTCCGGGAGGCGGTGTCGGAGCGCTACGCCGAGTGGAAGGGCGTCCGCTACGACCCCGAAACGGAGGTCACCGTCACCACCGGGACGAGCGAGGCCGTCGTCTCGACGCTCCTCGCGCTCTGCGACCCCGGCGACGGCGTCATCTACTTCGAGCCGACCTACGAGAGCTACATCCCGGCCGTCCAGTTCGCCGGGGGCGAACCGATGCCGCTCGACATCACCGACGGCCTCGAACTCGACGCCGACGCGCTATGGGACGCCGCCGAAGACGCGTCCATGCTGATTCTCAACCACCCACACAACCCGACGGGGAACGTCTTTTCGCCCGCTGAACTCGAACTCGTCGCGGAGGTCGCCGCCGAGGAGGACCTCGTCGTCGTCACCGACGAGATATACGAGCACATCGTCTACGCCGACGACTACGTCAGCCCCGTCGAAATCGACGGCCTCGCCGGCCGAGCCGTCGTCTGTACGGGGCTGTCGAAGACGTACTCCGTGACGGGGTGGCGCGTCGGATTCGCGCTCGCACCCGAACCGCTGTCGGCCGAACTACGGAAAGTCCACGACTACACGAGCATCTGTGCGCCGACGCCGTTCCAGCAGGCGGGCGTGGAGGCGCTGTCGCTCCCGGCGGACTACTACGACGACCTCTCGGACTCGTACGAACGCCGCGGCGAACTGCTGTACGACGGGCTCCGGGAGGTCGGCCTCGACCCCGTGAAACCGGACGGCGCGTACTACATGCTGACGCGCTATCCGGGCGACGGCAACGACACCGAGTTCGCGCACCGACTCGTCCGCGAGGCCGGCGTCGCGGTCGTCCCCGGGAGCAGTTTCTACACCGAGGGGTCCGCGGACTGGGTCCGGTTCACCTTCTCCCGCAACGAGGCGACCATCGAGGAGGCGCTCCGGCGGCTCGACGAGAACCGCTTCTGGTAGTCCGGTGACCCGGTAGTGTCCCGGCAGCGACCCGCTCGGGACCGCGGTCAGGCGTCGTCAGCCGACGCCGCATCCGCATCCTGCGCCGAGCCCTCGGCGCGTTCGACGCCGCGAATCACGAACCGCGCGCCGGCGTCCGCGGCGTCCTCGTAACCGACCGACCAGCCGTGGGCGTCGGCGATGGTGCGGACGATTGCGAGGCCGAAGCCGGTGCCGTCGTTGGCCGTCGTGAAGCCGGATTCGAAGAGCTTCGGGCGGTCCGCCGGCGGGACGCCGGGGCCGTCGTCCTCGACGTAGAAGCCCGCATCGTCGTCGAGTCGGCCGACGGTGACGGTCACGCCGTCGCCGACGTGTTCGATGGAATTTCGAAACAGATTCTCGAAAAGCTGGAGGAGCCGGGTCCGGTCCGCCGCGAACGACGCGCTTTCGGCCACCTCGAACGCGGCCGATTTGGTGTCGACGTTCGCCCACGCCTCGGTCGCGACGGCGTCGAGCGAGACCGCCTCGCGCTCGTCGACCGTGCCGCCGCGAGCGAGCGCGAGCACGTCGGTAATAATCTCGCCCATACGCTCGTGGGCAGTCTCGATTCGCTCGACGTGGTCCGGGTCGGGGCGGTCTGCCTCCTTCACCAGTTCGAGGTAGCCCTCCGCCACGTTCAGCGGGTTTCGCAGGTCGTGCGAGACGACGTTTGCGAACGTTTCGAGCTGTTGTTCGTGTTTTCGCCGGTCGGTCACGTCGTGGGCGTTGACGACGACGCCGCCGACGACGGGGTCGTCGAGGAGGTTCCGACACCGGACGCTGAAGACGCGCCACCCGCGGGTCGAACTGCGGAACCGGAGTTCGGCGGTGGCGTCCTCGTCGGGGCGCGCCACCGCCTCCCGGAACGTCTCGACGGCGGCGTCCTCGTCGTCGGGGTGGAGGAACCGTGCGAGCGTCTGTACCTCACTCGGGTCCTCGTCGGTGCCGAGCGTCTGGGCGGCCGAGTCGCTCAGGTAGCTGACCGAGCCGTCGGCGTCGAGGACGAAGATGAGGTCGGAGGCGTTCTCCGTGAGCGCGCGAAACCACCGCTCGCGGACGCGGCGCTCGGTGATGTCGTGGAGGATGTGCAGGTGGCCGCGAATCGCGTCTCGGCCGTCGGTCACGGCCGACCTGTCGACCTCGAAGTAGCGCGCCTCGCCGTTGTCGTCGACGACTCGAATCTCCCCGCCGGTTTCGAGGGCCTCGGCGGCCTCCACGTCGAACACGTCGGCCACGGGCGTCCCCAGCGACGAGGGCTCCACGTCGAAAAGCGCCCTCGCCGACGGGTTGGTGTCGGCCAGTCGGCCCTTTCGGTCGACGACGATAACGGGGTCGGCCATCCGCTCGATGACGAGGTCCCGCGCGATAGGGCTGATATCGAGGATTCGGTACCGCGAGAGCCCGATGGCGAGCAGCGACGACGTGGCGGCGAACGAGATGGCGATGGGGTTCGCGGGCGAAAACGGCGTCCAGAGATACACCGCGCCGACGATGGGGGGAACGAGAACCGCGACGAACAGGAGGAGCGCTTGCTTTCGGTATATCTGTCGGCTCCGCAGGCAGTGGATGCCGAGGGCGACGAGCGCGGCCCCGACCGCGACGTAGCTGTAGACAATATCCACCCAGAACAGCGGTCCGTAGACGACATCGGCCGTCGTGATTCCACCGGTGGTCGAAAACGACAGCGACTCCCACAGCAGCGTGTGGAGTCCGAGCGCGTTCGTTACCGCCCCCACGACGGTCAACGTGGGCCACACGGCGAACAGCGCGGCGGTGCGGCGAGAGACCAACCGCTCGTAGCCCGCGATTTCGAGGGCGAAAAGCAGGGTGAAAAAGACCGCCGCCTCCGCGGGTATCAAGATGAGAACGAACCACAGGAGGCGGACGGACGCCGAGTCGGCGAGGAGATAAAACGCCTCGAACAGTGCCCAGCCGCCGGCGCTCAGAGAGAGGGCGACGAACCACCACCCGGTCGGTTCGTCGCGGTACTGCCAGCCGTAGCTCGCGACGCCGACGGAGATTACGGTCGCGAGGATAAGTGCACCAACGTACGGTGACAGCGAGAGAGGCACTACACTCGGTTACCCGGCTCGACCACTTAGAAACTCCAGCAGTTGGTCGGCCGTGGGTCGCCCTGACGAGGGGTTTCGCGGTCCAAAGCCTCTTAACTAACCGGTCAGTAAGCCGGGACAGAAGATGGACGCAGAGACCAGGGCCGAGATACTCGAAGCGACCAACCGGGCGCTCTGCGAACACGGGTACGCCGGCCTGACGGTGCAGCGAATCGCGGACGAGTCGTCGGTGACGAGCGCCGCGATTCACTACCACTTCGACACGAAAGAGGAGCTTCTCAACGCGTTCCTCGACGACTTAATCGAGCGGTTCGAGTCCGAGCTGTCGTGCGGCGCGTCCGACCCACGAAAGCGGCTCGACGCGGTTCTCGACGCGGTGTTCAACCCCGAGGAGCCCGACGTCGACGGCTTCCCCGTGGCGCTCATGGAGTTGAAGGCGCAAGCGCCCTACCACGAGCTGTTCCGCGAGCGCTTCCTCGACCTCGACGACGTGATGCGCGGAACCGTCGCCGACATCGTCCGCGACGGCGTCGAATCCGGGCACTTCGACGAGGCCGACCCCGAAGAGGTCGCGCGGCTCGTCACGACCATGAGCAACGGCGCGCACGCCCGCGCCGTCGCGCTCGGCGAACACCCCGCTGAGACCCGGCGGGTCGTCGAAGACGCCCTCGAACTCCACCTCGGCTGGACGCCGGCGGCGGGGGTGGACGAATGAGTCTGTTCAAGGGACAAGCGGAGCTCAATCTCACCGAGGGCGGCATCGTCAAGCCACTTCTCTATCTGTCGCTCCCCATCGTCATCACGAACCTGCTCCAGACGGCGTACAACCTCGCGGACACGTTCTGGCTCGGGCAGTACTCCACGGAGGCGCTCGCGGCAATCTCGTTCGCCTTCCCGATGGTGTTCCTCCTCATCTCGCTCGGGATGGGACTGTCCGTCGCCGGGAGCGTCCTCGTCGCCCAGCACACCGGAGCCGAGGAGACGGACAAAGCCGAGTACGCGGCCTCCCAGACCGTCACGTTCGCGTTCCTCGGGTCCACGATGCTCGGCGCGCTCGGCTATCCGCTCGTCAACCCGTTCCTCGATTTCCTCGGGGCCTCGCCGGACGTGCTCCCGGGCGCGACGGCCTACATGCAGGTCATCGCGCTCGGCCTGCCGTTCATGTTCGGCTTCTTCGTGTTCATCTCGCTGATGCGCGGGGCGGGCGACACCATCACGCCGATGCTCGTGATGTTCGGTACCGTCGTCCTCAACGTCGTCCTCGACCCGTTTTTCATCAACGGGTGGGCGCTGGGGCCGATTCAGTTCCCCGAACTCGGGATACAGGGCGCGGCCATCGCCACCGTCATCTCGCGGGTCCTCGCGATGGTCGTCGGCATCGCCATCATGGTGTCGGGCACCAGAGGCATCCAGATTCACCTCACGGACATGCGACCCGACTTCGAGTACCTGCGGAAGATTCTCCGCATCGGCGTCCCCGCCAGCATCGAGGGGACGGGTCGCGCGCTCTCCATCAACGCGCTCCTCATCGTCGTCGGCCTGTTTTCGACTTCCGTCGTCGCGGCGTTCGGTATCGGCACCCGCGTGTTCTCGGTCATCTTCCTCCCGGCTATCGCCGTCGCCCGCGGCGTCGAGACGATGTCCGGCCAGAACATCGGCGCGGGGAAGTACGACCGCGCCGAGCAGGCGAACTACGTCGCGGCCAAGGGACTGTTCTTCGTCCTCGGCCTGCTCGGACTCGCCATCTTCCTCGTTCCTGAGCCCATCGTCTCGGTGTTCACCACCGATGCGGCGGTCCTCGACGTGGGCGCGCAGTTCCTGCGGTACGTCTCGCTGTCGTTCGGCTTCATCGGTATCATGCGGGCGTTCACCGGCGGCTTCCGGGGCGCAGGCAAGACGCTCATCGCCGCGGTGATATCGGTCGTCACGCTCGCCGGCATCCGGCTTCCGGTCGCCTTCGTCGCGTCGCAGGGACTCCTGCCGACCGACTTCTGGTTCCTCGGGAGCATCGACGTGCGAGGCATCTGGATAGCGTTCTTCGTCTCGAACGTCGCGGGCGCGCTCATCGCGTGGCTCTGGTTCCGCCGGGGGACGTGGCGCGAGGGCGACGTCCGCGGGACGCCGGCCGGCGGCGAACTGGAGACCGACGACGTGGAGCTATCGAGCGGGATGGACTAATCCCGAAGAAGAGCGGTCCGGCCGAACCCGCTACTCCACCGAGATACTGAACCCGGAAAGCGAGTCCTTCGCGTCCTTGACGAACCGATGTTTCCCCGTGATGCGGGCCGACCCGGTGATGAGCGGCGTCGTCAGCGTCACGCCGTCGCGTTCGTCGGCCGCGACGAGTCTACCTTCGAAGCGCGTGCCGACGATGCTCTCGTGGAGGTACGACTCGCCGATGTCGAGCGCGCCGGCGTCGTGGAGGAGCGTCATCTTCGCGCACGTCCCGGTCCCGCACGGCGAGCGGTCGACCTGTCCCTCGCCGAAGACGACGATACTCCGGTCTACGTCCTCGGGCGTGCCGTATATCTCGGTAATCGAGACCGAGCCCTCCTCGCCAGTGAGCGGATGGACGATATCGAGGCGCTCGTTGACGGCGTCGCGGATTTCGAGGCCCCAATCGACGAACGTCGCCGCGTGCTGTGGTTCGACGGGCAGGTCGAGGTGGTCGCTGTCGACCAGCGCGAAGAAGTTGCCCGCGTAGACGACGTCGACGGGGAGCGGCGAGTCGAGAAACGAGACCGGAACGGTCGCCTCGTCGTAGACGAACGACCGGACGTTCTCTATCGTGACGCGCTCGACGCCGCCGTCGGACGCGTATTCGGGCGTCGCCTCGACGAGTCCGGCCGGCGTCTCGACGCGGACGGTCTCGCGTCGGTCGAGTCGGCCCAGTTCGAGGAGCGCGGAGACGACGCCGATGGTCCCGTGGCCGCACATGTCGAGGTAGCCCCGACTGTCCATGAAGAAGACGCCCACGTCCGCGTCGGGATGGTCGGAATCGACGACGACGGCCCCGAACATGTCGTCGTGGCCACGAGGCTCTCGCATTAGCAGGTCGCGCACCCAGTCGTGGGTCTCGGTGAACGAATCGCGGCGCTCCCGAACGGAGTCGCCCACGAGCGCCGAGCGGTCGATACCGTCGACGACGATGCGGGTCGGCTCGCCCTCGGTGTGCGTGTCGATGGTCGTAAACGACGCGTCCGTGGTGAGTTCGTCGAACTCGAACTCACTTTCGTCCGCGAGGTCGTCGGCCGTGGGGTCTCCGTTCATTCGTCCACCAGTTCGAGCCGGGCGATTTGCTCGTCGGACCAGTCGTAATGCGGCTCGTCAATCGCTCGGAGCGACCGCACGCACTCGTTGTAGCGGCGGCGGGCAATCGGCGCATAGGGGTCGTCGGGATTTGCGCGAATCCACTCGCGGAGGTCGGAGAGCGCCCGCGGCGAGTAGCTATCGACGTCGTCCTGTTCCCGTAAGAGCGCGAGTTTGCGCTCCTCGGTGCGGAGCGACCTGACGAGGACCGCGGCCGCGACGCCGGGCAACAGGAGGAGCGAGACGAGCATCGAGACCCACGTGAGCGTCGACAGCGCCATCTCAGTCGTCACCTCCTGGGACCGCCGCGGAACCGGACGGTGGCTCGTCGCCGACGACGCTCATCACGAGCGTGCTCACGACGACGAGCGCGGCCATGAACGCGACGCCGAGCAGCATCAACCGCTGGTTCGCGGTCCCGATGCTGGAGTAGACGCCGTAGCCGAGGATGAACACCATCACGACGGGGATGACGTACTTCACGACCGGATTCCACCACGAGCCGACGTAGATGCCGGCGTTACGGTTGAGGTCGAGGACGCGGGCGCGCTCGGGGCCGAACTTCCACGCGACGAGCGCGATGATAGAGAGCGTCGCGAGCGGGAGGCCGAAGCTCCCGAACATGAAGTCCATCCGCCCGAGGAACGCCGACGAGTAGGCGCTCGGGAGGCCGAACAGCCAGATAGCGCCGCAGGATGCGAGCACGGCACCCGTCCGAGAGAGCCGCGTCTCTTCCGAAACGGTGGTGACGGCGACTTCGGTGATGCCGAGACCGGAGGTGAACGTCGCGAAGAAGAAGGAGACGAAGAACACGATAGCCCACAGACTCCCGCCGGGGAGTTCGGGGAACATCTGCGCCATCGAGATGAAAAGCAGGTTGGATCCGGCGCTCGGTTCGAGTCCGAACGCGAAGACGACAGGGAACGTGGCGAACACCGCGAGCAGGCCGATACTCGTGTTTCCGATGGCGGTGAACAGGCCGCCGCCGAGCGGCACGTCGTCGTACCGGCTGAGGTAGCTCCCGTAGGTCAGCGCGATACCCCACCCGAGACCCGTCGAGAACAGCGCCTGACTGAGCGCCGCGACCCACGTACTGCCGCGGGTGAGGTAGCCCCAATCTGGCGTGAAGACGAACGCGATGCCCTTCATGCCGCCAGGGAGTGTGACGCCGCGAATCGAGACGGCCACGAGCGCGATGACGAGCAACGGAATCATCCATTTCACGACGCGCTCGATGCCCCGGCGGATGCCGAACACGAGGACGCCGGCCAGACCGGCCATCGTCACCGTGTGCATCCCGACGACGAGCGCCGGATTGTTGATGAAGCCCTCCCAGAACGCCTGCGGCTGGAACCCTGGTTGGGTAAATGTCATGAGCATCGAGTGGCCGGCGTAGTAGAGCGCCCAGCCGATGATGGGCGCGTAGTACGACATCAGCGCCACGTTGACGACGAGGACCACGAGGCCGAGACCCTGCGCCCGCTTGCTCCCGAGGACCTTCCTGAACGCCCCGATGACTCCGTGGTTCGTGTAGCGGCCGATCATCGTCTCGGCCATCAACCCGGGGACCGCGATGAGGTACAACAGGAGGATGTAGGCCACGAGGAAGGCACCGCCGCCGTTTTCGCCCGTCGTAAACGGCATGCGCCAGATGTTGCCCGCGCCCACCATCGCGCCGAGCATCGC
This sequence comes from Haloferax sp. Atlit-12N, assembly GCF_003383095.1. NCBI lineage: Archaea > Methanobacteriati > Methanobacteriota > Halobacteria > Halobacteriales > Haloferacaceae > Haloferax > Haloferax sp. Atlit-12N. The sequence continues at coordinate 202,982 of NZ_PSYW01000004.1, read as the reverse complement.
CATGAGGAAGCCGAACCGGCTTCCCCACTCCTCTCTCGCCGTTCTCGCCTCTGAGTCTGACATGATAATCCTACCCAGACCCTTGAACAGAAGGTAGTTATACGGATGTGCTACTATGGTCGGGGTCGTCAATAGAAAATGTATGTGAACTCTGTTATGATTAATTTTATAATTCGACTACATCCGGATAGCAAGCCACTTCAGGACCTCTATTATGAGATTGAGAATCCGGTAGCAAACATCAACGGCTGGGAAGTTTCGGTCCAAATCATCGGTCGGCCTGTATCATAGTCGGGGATGTGTATATAACCACGAAGCGGACACCACCGGCATGGTCACGACTAGCGACGAGCGGGCCGAAGGCGACCGGACGCCGGGAGACGAGCCCGGGACGAACCACGAGTCGGAAGCACGTCGGTGCGCGTGAGAGACGACCAGACGGACGAGCGGACGGACGAACTCGAACGGGCGGTACTCGCGCTTCTCGACCGCCGAGGGGCGACGCCGATAGACGAGATACTCTCCGGAGTGGACGGACATCCTATCGAGATAGAACACGCCTGTAGCCGACTCCAGCAGGCGGGCGAACTCCGAAGCCGGAGTTGCGGCGTGTACGCTCGCTCGACCTCTCACGAGGGCTACCCTCCCATGGACAGACACTAGTATAACTCGCACTCCACCGAGGACTCAGCCATGACGAACTCAGCCACGGAGCGACTGTCGGCCCAACGATGCCCGGAGTGCGGTTCGGAGACACAGACGCGACACAGAATCGAACGCTGTACTGACTGTACGTGGCGCGCGCCACAGGGGGCCGACTGAACGAAAAGACGCTGTCGGTACCGCGGACGCGACCCGTCGAACCGACACCACCGTGTCCGGAGTAAACCGGTGGGAAAGTTATCGAATCGAATAACGAGCGGCGTCGCGGCGTTACGGAGTTGACTCCGCGTACTGGTTGAGGAGTTTCGCCTCGGCCTTCCGGAGATGTTCGAGCAGCGTAGTTTTCGAGATGTCGAGTTCGTCGGCCAGTTCCCGCGTCGTCGTCGCCCGCGGCCACGTGTAGTAGTCGCGCCGACAGGCCAGTTCGAACACCTCACGCTGGCGGTTCGAGAGCTTGTCCAGTTGGTGCGAGACGTGGTTTTTCGCGCCGGCGACGGAAGTGACCTTGGTGACGATGATTTCGGCCTGATTCGCCGCCTCCAGCGAGTCGAGGCGTTCGCGGAGGTCGGCCCGGTCGGCGGTGTCGATGACCGGCCAGTACTCCCAGCCGTCGTCGACGCGGACGGGCGCGTCGTGGACGAAGCCGTGTGATAGAAGCGAGTCGGTCATGCTGTTTTCGGGGTCGTACTCGACCATCAACTCCCGCGTCGTGTTGCCGACGTTCGACGCGCCGTTGTCGAACTCGTGGCGGGGGCTCAACTCGGAGACGGAGTCAGTCAACCGCGACCGCTCGGTCGCGCGGACGAAGTCGTCGATGTCCTCGACCCGGTCGGCGTAGACCGTGAAGTGTCCCTTGACCGTGTCTTCGGGCGTGTTGTACACGGTGTGGGCGGTGACCCCGGCGTCGACGTTGTCCGTCACTTCCAGCGTCCAGCAGTCCGGGTGCCAGACCTTGAGCGTGAGTCTGGTCGGGCCCGTGAGTTCGGAATCCGGTGCGCTAGCGTTCGACATGCGGCGACGATTACTCTCCCGTCTGGTATATATCCGACCGACCATGGGAGGCCGACATATCGAATGCGACCGCCCGTGGTCACCGACGGCTCCGAACCGAATCCACGTATCAAATCCGAGAACAGACCAGTCGGTGCGACCACAACCACCGGCTCGGGAGACACCGAACCGTCGACTGTCACCGGGTCTGCGTTCCGGCAGAGAAGCGTTGATGACGACCGTTCGATAGGGCGAGTGAATGCCCGCAGACACCCTCAAGACGTTATGGGTGCCCGGCGATGGGAGGGCGCTATCGAACGACCAGTGGCGTCGACGGTCGTGTTCGGTACCCGCGGTTCTCACTCCAGCGTGAGCGAGAAGCCCCACGTCGCCTCTCGTCTGTCGTCGTCAGACCCCGAGAGCCCGCCGGTGGCGAAGTCCGCCTCGAAGCGGAACTCGCCGACCGGGAGACAGCTCGCCTCTTCGTCCTCAGACTGCGCGACACCGTAGAGGTTCAGCAGTTCCGACCGCGACTCGCCGGGTTCGAGCGAGAGAATCCGGTACTCCTCGGTCACGGCGATGTGGTCTTCGAGCCGCCAACAGCCCGCCTCCGCGGGATACTCGCCGTCCGCGGGGAGGAAGATGAGGTCGTTCGTCGTGTCCGAGACGTACTGGAAGAAGACGGTTCTCCCCTCGCCGACTTCGACGACCTCGTCGCCGGTGTTCGTCAGCGTGATGCGGACCTGCGGCGGGTGGTCGTCGTTTGCGAGGTCCTCCGTTATCTCGACGTCGTGTTCGACGGGCACGTCGGGGGCGTCGTCGACGCCGACGAGCGAGATGCCGGGGCCGCCGGACGGGCGGGTGCCGCCGGTTCCGTCGTCGGTGCCGTTTCCGTCCGGGAGGTCGTCTGTCGTGTCCGTCGGCTCGTCAGTCGTCGTGTCAGTCGATTCGTCGTCAGTCGTCGCGCCGTCGTCCGACCCGCCGTCGCCGACACAGCCGGCGAGGAGACCGAACGAGAGGAGGGCGGTCGAACCGAGGAACGTGCGTCGTGTCAGGGACATACCCGTTACTCGTCGCGGACGCGAATAACCCTACGCGAGAGTCAAATCGCGATTTGAGTCACGGGGCGGCGTCGCGGTGGCTCCGGTAGTACTCCCACTCAGCATCGGTGCCGTAGTGGACGACCAAGTCGGTCGCGGTCTGTTCGGCGACCCCCGACGCGCGCCTGAGCGCGGCGGTGTCCCGCTCGAGCACCGCGGCCGCGACGGCGTCCGCGCTCTCGAAGTGCTCGAAGAGCGCCCGAGAGACGCGGTCGCCGGCGTTCGGAACCGGCGCGCAGGCCGTCCGGATGCGCGCCCGTTCGGCCCGGTCGTCCACGCGCTCGACCCACGTCTGTGTCCACGCGGCGACCGCCTCGCGCTCGGCGTCGGACGCCGGCGGCTCGAACTCGCGGACCGAGTCGTCGACGACGCCACCGAATCGGGCCGAGACGGAGAGTCCGCCCGGATGTGGGAGAACGTGCACGCCCGGCGAGTCGCCGGAGTCGATACCGACGAGCACCGCGGGGATGGACTTCTCGAAGCGGAGCGCGAAGTTCGCCGGCCGCGGCTCGCCGGGCGGGTAGATGACCCACTCGTCGCTCGGCAGGTCGACGCGCTCGGGGAGCCAGCCGAGCTCGTCGCTCTCGGCGGGGGCGGCGTCCTCAGTCGCCGGGTCTGTGTCGCGTGTCACGTCGGTCCCTCGGGTCAGAGGCGTCGGAAATCGACGCCGTTCGTCGCGTGGACGGACTGACCGTGCGCTGATAAGACACGCGGTTGAGACTGCCAGGCGACGCTGACTGTCACCATCGGTGACCAGTTGCCGACCGGAAACCGCGATTACTCACACCCGGTCGCTCAAGTATGTCCAGCACGAACGCGCTTCTATGCCCGTCGTAGAAGTCAATCTCCCGGACGAACTGCTCGTCGAGTTCGAACAGCTCGTCGACGAAGAATTCATCAGCGAAGAACAGGCCGTCGAGGAGCTCCTCTCGATGGGAATGGACGCCTACGGTGCCCCCGTCGACGACGAGGACGGCGTCCAGTCCGACTTCGTCCAGAGCGCCCAGAACAACCTCTTCGACACCGCCGGCGACCCCGGCGGCCTCGACGACGACGTGCTCTGAGGCGACGACGCTCCGCCTGACCCCCGGTATGCTGTGGATAACCACCGCCGAACCGTCGGTTTGCTCGACTCTCACGAATCGAATCCAGTCGGGCGCGTTCGAATCCACAGTTCGGCCGCCACCGCGACGCACCCCCAACGGCGCAGTCTGACCCCGTCGCGGACGGCCGCCGGCGCTCCGACCGCCGAGTCGAGCGGTCAGAACCGACTCCCGTCAGCGACCCTGAATCCGTTAGCGAACCCATACTAATTCCGTCACCGCGCGACGCTTCAGGCATGTCCAAACGCGCGAACGCCCGGGAATCGGTACTCGTTCCATCGGGCAACTACACCTGCGTCCGGTCGCTCGGCGAGCGGGGTGTCCACACGGTCATGGCCTCGGAACACGACGACACGCCGGCGGCCTCGTCCCGATTCTGCGACGAACTCGTCCGCATTCCCGCCCCGAAAGACGACCTCGTCGCCTACAAGGACGCCCTCGTCGGCATCGCCGCCCGTCCGGACGTGAAGACCATCATTCCGACGCGACCGGAAGACGGCTACGTCTTCTCGAAGTACCTCGACGAGTTCGAGCAGTACGTCGACCTCGTCGTCCCCGACTTCGAGACGCTCCGCCGGGTCCACGACCGAAAGCTCCTCTACGAGGCCGCCGTCGAGGCCGGCGTCCCCATGCCGCGGACCCGCCTGTTCAGCGAGGTCGAGGCGTTCGACGAGCCTTCGATTATCAAGCCGCGGTACAACGTCGTCGCCGGCGAGTACGTCGAGAGCTACGACCCCCACGAGTACGACATCGTCAAGAGCGTCCGCCACGTCCGCCCCGGCGACCGCCCAGATCCTGGCGAGATATACGCCGAGATGAAACACGACCCCATCGTGCAGGACTACGTCCCGACCGAGGACAAGTACATGTTCGCGGCGCTGTACGACCACGGCGAGCCACTCGCGACGTTCCAACACCTCCAGATTCGCGGGAACTCCTACACCGGCGGCGGCGGCGTCTACCGGACTTCGGTGTACGACCCCGAACTCGAATCCGTCGCGCGGAAGCTCCTCGGTCACATCGACTGGCACGGCCTCGCATGCATCGAGTACCTCAAGGACGCCGAGACGGGCGAGTTCAAACTCATCGAAATCAACCCCCGGATGTGGCAGTCGCTCCCCTCGACCGTCCGCGCCGGGGCCGACTTCCCGTACTACTACTGGTTGCAGGCGACCGGGCAGAAACACCGCATCGAACCCGGCTACGAACTCGGCGTCGGCACCCACTACCTCTGGGGCGAACTCGGCTACGTGATGAGCGTCCGCCGCGACGACTCGCCGCTCGTCGAGCGCCCGTCGTTCGTCAAGACCGTCTGGGAGGTCGCGTCCTCCATCTACCACGAGCCGAGATTCGACCTCGCGCGCCTCGACGACCCGGTTCCCTTCGCCCGCTACGTACACCACGCGCTGTTCAACCGCGGGGACGACGAAGCCGACGAGGAATCGACCGCCGACCGCGACGGTGACGGAGGCGAATCGGAAGAACCGAGAACCGGTATCACGCTGACGCCGGGACTCAACTTCAGAGGTCGCTGAGTCGGCCGGGCGTCGTGGCGTCGCCGTGATTTCAGTCGGGATGCGACTTTTGCGAAAATTCAGTTGACAGGTGTGCGCAAGCAGTAGACGAGGCCAACGACTCGGCTCGAACACCCCAGAGAAGACACCCCTAGTGTCCCGGTTCGATGCGGTCGAGGAGGCCATCGAAAGCCGTGTCGAAACTCAACACGGCGTCGATGCCACGCGACTCACACAGCGAGACGATGGTCGCATCGGTGAAGCTGAGGTCGTGGTCCTCGTATCGACGGAGCGTCTCCAGCGACGCCCGGACATCGTCCGGTTCGACGTGAGTCATCTCGAACACGTTCGGGAACGGTTCCTCGCCGAGAACCCGACTGGCGACGGTGTCCGCCGCCTCGAACGAACCCGTTCGAGCGCGCGTGAGCGTGACCGTCTCGTCGAGAACGTAGTCGTTCGTGTACGGCTGTCCGAACTCCCCGTCGAACAGGTCGTCGAACGCGCTGACGGCTTGGTCGTGCCGGTCGGCATCCGTATCGTGGTGCGCGAAGAACACGCCGGTGTCGACGAAGACGCTCATCCGTACAGCACGTCGTCGATGTCTTCTTCGGTCGTCGTGACGCCAGACGAGACCATCCCGTCGTGGAACTGCTCGCGCTCGGACTCCGACAGCGGGACACGCTCCTCGCGGAACGAGTCGATGAGGTCAGCCTTGGACTCGACGGCGTTCTCGACGAGCCGTGCCAAGACTTCCTGCTGCGTCACTCGCTTCCCGGTCTTCAGCCGAATCTCGGCCTGTAACCGTTCGAGACGAGATTTCGTGTCGTCGTCCATCTTCACCGACGTGGCCATGTTTGCTGGTAGAATATGCTACTGGGTGAGATTTGCTACCATTCTGACTGGAGGAATACGGGCCGACGCCCGCTCACTCGTCGCGGAACGCGCAGGTCGCGGTGTAGGACACGTTATCGAGCAGGAGTTCGACGCCGCGGGTCCGCGTCGGCGGGCCGCTGACGTTGATGCTGGATGACTCGACGGCGCAGTTCGACGCGCGGTTGACGAGCACGCCGCCGACCCGGCCGTTCGGCAGGTGGATACAGCTATCGACGATGCGGGAGCCGTTTCGGTTCTCGTCGACGACGACCGCAGAGCCGTAGGGCTGACTCTCGCACGCCCCCGAGATGGTGACGTTGTCGAGGACCATCCCCCACGGTTCCCGCGCGATGTCGGTGTCGACCGGTCCCGCGTAGATGGTCTGGACGCCCGTGTCGTTGACGATGCGGCAGTTGCGCAGGGTGAAGCCGCCGTGGCTCCCGTACGTCGGAGCGGTGATGATGCCCGGTGAGGACGGACTCGACCGGAAGATGAAATCGCAGTCCTCGATGAGAACACCCGTGTAGCCGTGGCCCGTCGAGTCGATGCGGAGCCCTTCGGGGCTGTCGAGTCTGTCCCCCTCGCGGGCGTGTTCGTTGAGGTTGTCGGCGTCGACGATGACTGTCGCGCCCTTAATCCACGAACTCTTGGTCGGATGGTCGCCCGCGGAGATGCGCATGTTGGTGTTGTCGTTGTTCTTGAACAGCCCGCCCTCGACGCGGAGGACGCCGCGGGTGTGGGTCGCGCGGAACGACGACGACCCGCGCTGTTCGATGTGGCAGTCTATCATCCTGACCTCGCCGACCGACCGTTCGGTGATGCGAATCCCGGCGACGCCGTTCGGGTAGCCGGGGAGCGCCGCGCCCTCGCGCATGTAGACGCGACGGATGACGTTGACGCCCTCCACCGAAGTACAGTCGAAGAGGAGCAGTTGGTCGCGCGCGTGGCTGTCCGTGGGGGTACGGCCGAGCCACTCGACGTCCTCGATGAGCGCGCCGTCGTCGTTGGCGAGCCAGATATCGGCGCTCGTGGTGTCGTCGTCGGTCTGCTGGACGGAGAAGTTCTTCAGGACGTGGTGGTCCCCGCTCGTGATTCGGAACATCCGGAACCGCTCGCCGGGGTCCGCCGGCGGGAAGACGAACTGCACGTCTTTGTGCGAGTCGCCGAGGCCGACGAGTTGGAAGTTCGAGACGCCGCGGTCCCAGTCGTGCTCGCGGGTGATGAGGTAGTCACCGGGCGGGAACTCGACGGCCGTGTCGTCGCCGTACGCCCCGTCGAGAATGTCGTCGACCGGTTCTTGACCCGTTGGGTCCATCCCGAGGTCCTCGACCGCGTTGAAGACGGTGATGTCGGGTTCGGGCGTGGGCGTCTCCTCGGTCGTCGGCGTCTCCGTCGGCGTCTCCTCGTCCGGCATGTTACAGCCGGCGAGCGCGGCACCGACGCCGACCGCGCCGAGCGTCTTCAGGTAGGTTCTACGCTTCACCGGCGGGGGACCTCCGTGCGTTCGGGGCGTCCCCGGTGACTGTCGAGTATCCGTCGAGCGTCGGAATCGAGTCGTCTCGAAGGGCGAGACGAGAGTTGGAGAGAGAGGGACCGACGTCGGTTGCACATGTTTCCCGTCAGTTGGACCGGGAAGGTGATTGGTAAACGGTGTGTAACCGCGGGTTGCGAGGCGAAAGCCGCGAAATCGAGGCGGGTCGGCGGCGGCGAAATGGAGTGAGAGACTATTCGAAACGACGAGTCAAAATCGGAGACATTCGCGGTTCCCGACGCCGTCAGTCCGTGGCTACGGAAATTACGAGTCGCATTACTATCCACTCGTGGCGACAGTTGTCTATATGAATCTGTCACGGCGTTCATATCTCGGACTGAGCGCCGCCATGCTCAGCGGCTGTGTTGCGAGGGGCGGTGAATCGGCCGGTACTCCCGAGGCGACCGCGACGAGCGAGCCGCCGGTCCCGACTCCGCGGTTCAGATACGACGACCCGAGCGTCGACGCGGCGGGCGACCCGCTGGCGGTCGCGTTCAACAGCCGAGAGCGGTTCAGAGACGTCGGATGGCTCGTCGACGACTTCGAGGACGAGCGTCTCTGGGGGACGATTGCGGGGCGGTACGCCGTCGAAGAGGACGTCGTCTACTCCGGGTCGCAGTCGCTCCGCCTCGAAGCGACGCCGGACGACGAGCGGGTGTGGATTTACCGGACGTTCGAGGACGGTATCGACCTCTCTGACGCCGACCTCTCGCTGGCCGTCAACCTCGAAACGCCCGACACCGAGGGTATCACGGTTCGCCTCGCCGCGCCCGACTACGACAACACGCTGCTTCTCGGTCGGCACATCTGGAAGGCCGGCTGGCAGCGTCTCGACCTCGGGCCGCAGCGCGTCACCGGGTCACCGGACCTGACGAACGTCACCGAGATAAGTATCCAGATGTACACCGGCGGCGGTACTGCGGCGCGGTTCTACGTCGACTCGCTCCGGGCCAAACCGCGGGCCGGCGCGGGGTCTGTGATGATAACGTTCGACGACAACACCCGGAGCCAGTACGACACAGCGTATCCGATACTGGAGTCCCACGGCTTCCCCGGCGTCGTCGGCGTCATCCCGTGGACCGTCGGGTCGAGCCACCGCATCCCCCGGTCGGGGATGGACGAGATGGTCGAATCCGGCTGGGACATGGTGAGCCACCCCCAGCAGTCGGACTCGTTCCGCGTCCTCTCGCCGGCCGACCAGCGCGCGAGCATCAGGGAGTCGAAGGCGTGGCTCGTCGAAAACGGGTTCGAACGCGGGGCCGACTTCATCATCTGGCCGTACGGCCGGTACAACGAGTCGGCGCTCGACATCGCGAGCGACTACCACTACCTCGGGTTCGTGACGGTCGGGGGTCCGACCGGTGCGGTATCCGACCCGCAAATCGTCGGCCGGACCGACGGCGACGACGTGCAGAAAGCGAAGAAGGCGCTCGACTTCGCCGCCCAGTACAACCAGCTCGCGGTGCTTATGTACCACGACGTGACCGGGAGGGGACGCTCCGTCAGCCCGGGGGCGTTCGCCGAGACGATGGACTACGTCGACGAACTCGGGCTGGACGTGGTCACCGCGTCGAGCTACTGGGAGTCGGTTCGAGACACCGTCTGACGCGTTCCCCGCCCGACGTGCCGACCCAAATACGCCGAAATGCTGATTTTTCTGACAGTCTCGTCGAACGTGACATGAGTGCTGATAGTCACGCGTTCGTGGCGGTTAGACACCCGCATTAACCGTCCTAAACGCCTGAAATTCGGGTTTACATACGTGTTGATGACGACTAACAAAGACCCGAACGGCCCAATCACCGGGTCGAAGTATCGATGTTCCTACGCACTCTCCAACTCGATTCGCCGCCGCGGGACGACACGCCCGACGACGGCGGACCGGTCGACGCGCGGCGTTCAACAACGGGGTCGCACGCGAGGGTCGATGTACCGCGGTAACGCCGTCGGCGTCGTCGTGCCCGCGTACAACGAGGCGCGGTTCGTCGGCGGCGTCGTCGACACCCTCCCCGCGTTCGTCGACCGCGCGTACGTCGTCGACGACCGCTCAACCGACGGCACGTGGGAGATGATTCAGCGGCACGCGGCGCGCGCGAACGAGCGAGCGGCCGAACCGGTCGTCGCCGCGGCCGACGGTGGCACGTCGCTCGACGGACGCGTCGTCCCGATTCGACACCCGGTCAACCGCGGGCGCGGCGCGGCCGTCAAGACCGGCTACGAACGCGCTCTCGCCGACGGGATGGACATCGTCGTCGTGATGGACGGCGACGGACAGATGGACCCGGACATCATGCCCGCCATCATCGACCCCGTCGTCGACGGAGACGCCGACTACACCGTCGGCGACCGACTCGCCGCGCGCGACACCCGCCGGGGAATGCCGCCGTGGCGGCTGTTCGGCAACCTCCTGTTGTCCGGGCTGACGCGCATCGCCAGCGGCTACTGGCACATCCGCGACCCGCAGAACGGCTACACGGCCATCTCGGCCGACGCGCTCTCGGAGTTAGATTTCGACCGGCTGTACGACCAGTACGGCTTCCTGAACGACCTGCTCGTGCACCTGAACGTCGCGGAAAAACGCGTCGCGACCGTGCCGATGCACGCGCGTTACGGCGACGAGGAAAGCGGCATCAGGTACTCGACGTTCGTCCCCGGACTGTCGTTCCTCCTGCTCAGGGACTTCCTCTGGCGACTCCGCGTTCGATACCTCGACGGCGGCGTCCATCCGGTTGCGGTCCTCTACGCGCTCGGCGTGATGAGCGTCCTCGCCGGCGTGCTCCGACTGGTCGGTGGGGTCGTGTCGAAGTCGAAGGACCGACCGGGTCGGCAGTCTCTCACCGGACTCCTCGTCGGCTTCGGGTCGCTCGGCGGCGCGATGGTCCTCGACAGCCGCGAGAACGAACGGTTGCGAGTCGAGGCGGAGCCGTCCACGTCGTTCGAGCGGGGTCCGTCGAACGGGGCACAGCCGTCGTCCCGCGTCGACGGTGCCGACGAGAGCGACGAGAGCGACGAGAGAAGCGAGAAAGAGTTCGACAGAGTCTCAGACGGCCGCGAAATAGTAGGGGGAGGAAGTTAGTCACCTCGTACCGCCGAAAACCGTGGGGTGAGGCGCTCAATAACAACAGCCTAGTCGCGTCATCTAGCCGGTAATGGGGTCTACATCACACAGCAAAGGACGGTTAAACCAGGCACTCGACGAACTCTCGTTGGACGTGCCCACTTCTCTCCTCGTCGTCGTCTCGAGTAGCCTCGTCGCGGTTCTCGACGTCGTTCCGACCGTCCAAGCCCTTGTCGGACTCCCAGTACTGCTGTTTCTTCCAGGTTACGCGCTGTTGCTCGCACTGTTTCCCGCCGGGTCGTCGGGCAACCCGACCGAGGGGCCGTCATTCGGCCGATTCGAGTGGCAGCCGGACCTCAGCCTCACGGAGCGATTTGCGCTCGCTTTCGGGATGAGCGTCGCGCTCTTGCCGGTGGTCGGACTGGCGCTCCTCTGGGCTGGCGTCGGACTGAACGCCGCGCCTGTCCTGCTCTCGCTGTCGGCAATCATCGTCGGCGGCCTCGCCGTCGGCGAAGTGCGGCGGCGGCGACTCCCCGAGGAAGAGCGCTTCCACGTCCCGATTCGGCGCTGGTACGCCGACGTGACCCGGTCGTTCGACCAGTCCTCGCGGGTCGACTCGCTCCTGAACGTCGCGCTCGCGTTCGCCATCCTCTTGGCCGTCGCGAGCCTGAGCTACGCGCTCGTCGCACCGGGGACGGGCGAGTCGTATTCGAGCCTGTCGCTTCTCACGCAGGACGCCGGCGGCGAGTTCGTCGCCGCCGACTACCCCGAGGAACTGACGGTGGGCGAGCAGACCGAACTGTTCGTCTCCATCGAGAACGCCGAGGGCGAGGCGACGAGCTACACGCTCGTGGCCGAACTCCAGCGCGTCGAGCGGACGAACGGCGAGACGACGGTTGTCGAGCGACAGGTGCTCGGGTCGCGGACGGAGACCGTCGCGGACGGCGAGACGTGGCGGACCCGCCACACGTTCGCCCCGGCGCTGACCGGCGAAGACCTCCGGCTCACCTACTTCCTGTACGAGGGCGACGCGCCGGCGGAACCGAGTACCGACACGGCGTACCGCTCGGCGTACGTCTGGGTTACCGTGACCGAGGAACCGACCGACGGCGCGGACGCCGGCGACGACGCGGCGTAACTCGCGCTCGCGCGGCCGCCGCTCCGTCCTGAACGTGGTCACCGCTCAGCTGTCGGGTGGAAAATCGAAAAAAACCGCGTCGAAATACGAACATGGGTGCCTCAGTTGTCTGCGGCGTCACCGCGTGAGCGGTGCGCCGCGTGCTGTGCTGTCGTGCCGTTTTCCTGCCGTCGTCCGCTGTCCGCTGTCGGCTCAGCCGTCGTTGTCTTCGAACGTCAGCGCCGCGTCGCCGGTCAGGTTCATCTTCCTGATGTCACCCGAGAACCGGAAGGCGTCGACGTTGTCCGTGACGGAGCCTTTCACCTTGCCGTTGGTGACGCTGTCGTCGCTCTCGATCGGCCCGACGAGCGGGTCGTTCAGGATGTCGCCGGAGACCATGAATTCGTACGTCGTCTCCGTGCCGTCGCCATCGACGACGAGGGTGTTCGGCAGGGAGAACACGGCGGGGTCGACCCGCGTGCCGTTGACGTAGACCTCGGCCTCGCCCTGGAGGAACGACAGCGACGTAATCGTGCCCGTGAAGGTGAACGTGTCCTCAGCGCCCTCGGTGGTCACCCAACCCGTCGCGGAGCTTTCGGACACGTCGTCCCACTGCTCGATGGTGTCGCCCGAGGCTTCGAGCGTGCCGCTGACGGTGACTTCGTACTGCGTCTCGGCGCCGGTGCCGACGAGGCGCAGTTCGTTCTGGCTGTCGGTGGAGTCAGTCGTGGAGTCGTCGGTCGAATCCGTCGAACCGTCCGTGTTCGAATCGGTGGAGTCGTCCGTCGTCGCGTCCGTGACCGTGCTCTCGGTTACCTGCTCGCCGTCGACGTAAATCTCGGCCTCGCCCTCGACGAAGCTGAAGGAGGTGACGCTCCCCGCGAAGTTGAACGTGTCCTCGACGCCCGCGGTCGTAATCCAGCCGCTAGCGGAGGTGCCGTCGATGGTGTCCCACGTCTCGACGGTGTCGCCCGAGGCTTCGAGCGCGTCGCTGACGGTGAACTCGTACTGGGTCTGCGTGCCCGTACCGACGAGGCGCAGTTCGTGCGAGAGGTCGGTGGAGTCGGTCGTGGAGTCCGTCGTAGAGTCGTCCGTCGAATCGGTGGAGCCGTCGGTCGACGAATCCGTCGTGGCGTCCGTGACTGTACTCTCCGTCACCTGCTCGCCGTTGACGTAAATCTCACACTCGCCTTCGAGGAACGAGAACGAGTCGATGTCGCCGGAGAACGTGTACGCGTCCTCGACGCCGTCGGTCGTAATCCAGCCGGTCGCGGTGCCGCCGGAGATGTCGTCCCACTCCTCGATGGTGTCGCCCGACGCCTGCAGCGAGTCCGTCACCGTGAACTCGTACTGGGTCGTCGTGCCCGTGCCGACGAGGCGAATCTCGTTCGGGAGGGGCTCGGTCGTGGAGTCGGTCGTCGAATCCGTGGAATCGGTCGTCGAATCCGTCGAGTCGTCCGTGGTCGACGAGTCGTCGCTAGTGCTCCCGTCGGCGCTCGGGAGCGGACAGGTGTCGCTGCTCGTGATGTTGCTCGTGTCCACGTCGGCCCCACTGAACACCGTCGCCTGCCCGGTGACGTTGATGTTCGAGTCCAGAATCTCACAGTTCGTGGCGTCGTTGACGAGGACGCCGTCCACGTCGCCGTTCGGGAAGTGGATACAGCTGTTCTGGACGGTCGAGCCGTTGCGGTCGTTGTCGATGCAGACCGCCGCGCCGGCGGGCTGGGACCGCGTGCTACCCGTGATAGAGACGTTTTCGAGGTTCACGCCCCACGGCTTGTCCGCGGTGTCGGTGTCGACGGAGTCGGCGTGAATCGTCTGGACCGACGTGTCGTTCTGGATGCGGCAGTTACGCAGGGTGAAGCCGCCGTGGCCGGCCCACGTCGGCGACGAGACGATGCCGCGCGAGGTGGGGCAAGACTTGAAGATGAAGTCACAGTCCTCGATGAGGACGCCGGCGTAGCCGTTGCCGGTGGAGTCGATGCGGAGGCCCTCGGGACTGTCGAGGCTGTCGCCGTCGCGGGCGTGCTCGTTGAGGTTGTCCGCGTCCATGATGACGGTCGCGCCCTTGATCCACGAGGTCTTGGAGGGGTGGTCGCCCGCGGAGATGCGCATGTTGGTGTTGTCGTTGTTCTTGAACAGCCCGCCCTCGACGCGGAGGACGCCGCGGGTGTGGGTCGCGCGGAACGACGACGACCCGCGCTGTTCGATGTGGCAGTCGACGAGGCGAATCTCGCCGACGGAGCCACCCTGCACGCGGATACCCGCGACGCCGTCGGGGTAGCCCGGAAGCTCGGCACCCTCGCGCATGTAGACGCGGCGGGCGACGTTGACGCCGTCGACGGAGGAACAGTCGTACGCGAGGAGCTGGCGGCGAGCGTTATTGTCGGTGGGCGTGCGGCCGAGCCACTCGACGTCCTCGATGAGGCCGCCGTCGTCGTTTATCATCCAGATGTCCGCCGTGGTGGTGTCGTCGTCGGTCTGCTGGATGGAGAAGTTCTTCAGGACGTGGTGGTCCCCGCTCGTGATTTCGAGGAACCGGTACTTCTCGCCGTTGTTGCCCGACGGGAAGACGAACTGCACGTCCTTGTGGGAACTGCCGGTACCGACCATCCCGAAGCGGGAGACGCCGTCGTTCCAGTACTGCGTCTCGGTGGCGAGATACTCACCCGGAGGGAATTCGATGAGCGTCCCGCTTTCGTACGCGGAATCGAGTTGGTTGTCTATCGGTTCGTTTCCGTTGGGGTCCATTCCAAGGTCGTCCACCGCGTTGACGACGCGGTCCCACTGGATACCGAAGCGCTCCTCTGGTCCAGACGCAGCCGACGCGACGCCGGCAGAGAGGGCAGTCGATGCGGCCATCGCACCGAGTTTGAGGTAGTTCCGCCTGTTGAGTTGCGATTCGAGGATGGAGTCTGAATCCGCCGCAGATTCGTCGTCATCTCCATCGGTTAGTCGTGCCATACCCGAGGAAAGCCCTCGTTAAGGTGATAATCATTATTGCGAGGTATAATCGGGTTAGCTACGGTTACGTGCCGGTTTGCTTCGGATAGAAGCCAATTAGTTACCAGTTGCATATCAAAGACACACCTTATATTCTCTCAGAATAGTATCAACTAAATATGGATATGGGGGCAGTTTGCGCCCGTAAAACAACCGCTTAATGGAGACTATACGGGTCAAACCGGTATCCCATGTCGGGTCAACGGTAGCCCGTGAAACGTCTCAGCTCGTCTGATAATCAATCTATGAACTGGTAATTACGCTCCCACCGAACCTTGCGAGGGCGTTCGTTTCACCGCACCCACATTTTCTGACGGGGTTCTGATAGGTTTGATTCACGTCGAAGGTTCAGCTAGCAATGAGAGTCAGTCGAATCGACCACTCGTCGGGGCCGTCGAGTCGGCCGAACGCCGCCCTCATTTGGACATCACGGAGACGAGTTCCCGGAGGTTCTGTTTGACCCGCCAGTCGAAGAGCGTCATGAGCGACGCGGCGCTGACGGCGTAGGCGACGACGCCGATAGCGACGAGGAGCGCGAACTCGACGAGCGGCGACCCGACGCGGTTCTGCGCCGCGAGGACCGCAAGCGCCATCGCGCCGCTGGCAGCGACGGGGTACGAGAGCTCTCGGAGGAACCGGCGGTAAGTCGTGCCGAGCGTTCGTTTCATTTCGCGCGCGTAGAGCGGGACCATCGGGAACGCGAGGATGCCCGTGACCGCGAGGGCGGTCCCTTCGATGCCGTAGGCGCTCGTCGCGGGGATGATAGCTATCGCGAGCAGGGCGACGCGGAGGAAGCCAAGTTTGGTCTGCACGTCGGGGCGGCCGACGGCGCGCCAGACGGGGTTGAACGTCGCGAAGAGCGTCCGAAAGAGCCCGTAGGCGACGAGAATCTGCATGGCGAGCACCATCGGGAGCCAGTCCTCGCCGAGGAACGCGCCGACGAAGGCGGGCGCGACGAGGTAGATGCCGACCGACATGGGCAAGGCGACGAACGCCGTGAGCCGGAAGGTGCTGAAGAACGCCTCGCGGAGGGCGCGCTGGTCCTCCTGAAGCTTCGAGTAGGTCGAGAACATCACGCTGGAGACGACGACGGCGATTTCGGTCGCCGGCGCGTTGGAGATGCGGTAGGCGAGCTGGTAGTAACCGAGCGAGGTCGCCGTCAGGAGCCAGCCGACGACCGCGTCGTCGCCCTGTCCGTAGAGGAACTCGACGATGGACGACCCCGTGACCCACTTCCCGTAGCCGATGAGTTCGGCGGCGTACGCGCGGTTCAACGCGGGGCGCGGGCGGTACGGGTGCAGGAAGTAGGTCACGACCGAACGGACGCTCGCGTCGGCGAGGTAGCCGAAGATGAGCGCCCAGACCGTCGGGCTGACCGCGGCGTAACCGAGCGCGACGACGACGTAGGCCGTCGTGCCGCTGACCCGGTAGGCGAACTCCTTGTGGAACGCGAGGTCCTTCTTGAAGTAGACCATCGCGGGATTCCGCAGCGCGAGGAAAATCGGGACCAGGGCGATGGCGCGGATGAGGTCCCGCGCGGCGGGCTCGCCGAACAGCGAGGCGAGCGACGGGGCCGCGAAGTAGAGAATCGAACTCATCAGCAGGCCGCGGAGGAGTTCGAGCGTGAACGTCGTGTTCAGGTACTCGTCCACGTCGTCGTCGACGCGCTGGATGAGCGCGGCGTCGATTCCGAGGTTCGTCAGGCTCAGCAGCGCCGAGATTGTGAGGAGCGCGATACCCATCAGCCCGATAGCCTCGGGGCCGAGCAACCGCGCGAGGACGACGAACATGACGACCTTCAGCACCCGGTCGAGGACGTTCATCGCCGAGACCCACATCCCGCTTTTCACCGTCCGCTCTGCGAGGTCGCTGTCGTCGTCGCCGGGAACGAACCGGCGGCGAATCGTCCGGACGACCGAGCGAATCTTATCTCTCATCGAACGCACCTCGGGGGTCGCCGCTTCGGCGGTGACCCGGCGTATTCACGAACGGTAACACTCGGCTACACATCGGCTCACGAGCCGATTAATTATTGACTCGCTACTGGATTCCGGCGGGGTCGCGGTTCCCGCGGCCGCGAGAATTAGGCGCTGTTTGACGGAGGAGGAAACGAGCGGTCAAGCGGTGGAAGGCGACGAGCGGCGAGACCGAGTCAGCGGTCCAAAGCCGTGTGGCAACTTTCCGCACACGACGATGAGCGCGAAGAATATTCGTGCCGACACGGAATTTGAAAATCGCGGTGTTTTAGGGTGCTCGAAAAGTGATAGGAAACCTATCACGGGATGTTCGTGTGGCCTAAAAATAGCCATACAAGCCCTGAATCGCCTGAATTTAGGCACCCCTAATAGCCCAGATTTATTACAAATGGGCACGTAGCGACGAACGCCTATGAGCGCACAATCACTCGAACGGCAGACCCGAAGCTACCTGAGCAACAACGTCCCGCAGATTCAGGAACACGGCGGGCACTTCGAAATCGAGGACGTGAACGACGAGACCGGCGAGGTCACCATCGCCATCGGCGGCGCGTGCTCCGGATGCGGCATCGCGCCGATGACGATGAAGGCCATCAAGCAGCGCATCGCCGACGAAGTCGACGACGTCTCCGAGGTGACCGTGCGGCAGGCCAGCGGTCCGCGAGCAGCCGTGATGCCGTCGAAGACCGACGAGATGGAACAGATGGAAGAGTACGAGGACTACAACCCGCCGTTCTGAGCCGGTGAGTCGTCGACTTCCCTCCCCGTTTTTCTGACCCGCGGCCCGGAGGAGACCACGACGCGACCGCGACGCACTCGAATCGAGAGATGCGTCTCCGGTTCGAAGTGGACGTAGGACCAAGCGAGAGAGACAGCGGCAGCACCGGCGAACTCCACGGGAGCGACGGGACCGGCCCGGTGTCGGCGTGAAACGAGAAATCGGACTCCGTGCTACTACCCGGACACGTAGTAGAGGTCGGCCGCGCCGTTCGCCATGACGCGGTTCACGTTGGGCTGGTTCTGGACGGCCGTGAGATTCGCCGCGGAGTACCGGAGTTCGCGGTACGCGACCACCTCGCGGTCGTAATCGGTCTTCGAGACCATCAGATACCGCGGGCCGTCGTAGTAGCTCGGCAGGTCGGTGAGCGCCTCGTCGGGCGTCGTGAAGCCGAGCGCCGGCGTAGTTCGCTCGGGCAGTGCCTCGGCGAAGCGGTCGGGGTTCCCGCGGATACCCACGTATCGGATGTCCTCGTCGGACATCTCGAACGCGGTGTCGTACGCCCCCATCTGCTGGGCGGGGACGTGGTTCGAGGGGAGGTAGATGTACGGCGACGGGAACATCACCATGAGCGTGAGCCCGATGACGAGCGCCGTCGCGACGGGCGTGCCGGCCTTGACCGCCCGTCCGTACTTCGACCAGTAGCTCGTTCCCGCGAGCCACTCGAACGCGTAGAACAGCCCGACGCTTCCGACAACGGTCGCGAGAATCATCGCGAAGCCGACGTGGCGGAAGAAGAAGTTCGTCTCCGAGATGACGCCGAGGAGGTGCGCAAAGAAGTACGGCACCAACACGACGAGGCTGAACGTCAGCGTCCGCAGGATGGTCCGGCCCTGAGCCGACAGCTGCGGGAGCCGCCCGAACAGGACGCCGAGGAAGACGCCGAAGGTTATCAGGGCGTACACCGCGTTCACGAGGAACAGCTTCACGAACACGTCGAAGATGCCGCCGCCGACGGCGGTGACGGAACCGGTGCGCTGAGAGATGGCCGAGCCGGCCTCGGAACTCCCCGAGAGGATTCCGAGCACGCCCTCGACGAACAGGCCGCCGGTGGAAAAGCCGACCGTGTACTGCGTCAGCCAGTAGACGAACGCCCCGGCGAAGACGAGCGTCAGGCCGTACACCGGTCGCTGTTCGGCGACGGCGTCCGGGGTCCGCCAGCGCTGGACGAGCTGGATGCCCGCGGCGACGACGAACAGCACGAGGTAGTTGACGGCGACCTGCAGGTGGTACGACACCAGCGCGACCGTCCCGATGGCGAACAGGAGCGAGACGGGCGTGACGTGGCCGCGCCACCGACTCTCGACGGCGTCGGTTCCGGAGAACTGGTGCTTGAAGAAGAGGTACAGAAGCACCAGTCCGAGGAACGACGCCAGCGAGTAGGGGAAGAACATGAGCTTGAACCCGTTGAGGTTCACCGGCAGGAACAACAGCGCCGAGAACACGGCGATGAGGACCGCCCGGCGGTCGGGGACGACGAGCGAGACGAGAAGCGGGACGAACACGAGGTAGACGACCGAGACGAAAAACACCACCAGCATCATCGCGGTGGTGATTTCGACGCCGAGGGCGGCGCTGAACAGCCCCGCGGAGACGTGGCCGCTCGGGTAGACGATTTCGAGCGGCGTCAGTGTCTCCGAGGCGAGCGACTTCGCCCAGCCGAGGTGCGTCAACGAGTCGTTGAACCCGTAGAAGTAGTACTCCCGGACGAGCGGAAGGGCTGAGACCGCGGCTATCGCGAGGGCTGCCAGACTCACGCCACCGGCCGCGAACCGACTGTTCGGGGCGCGAACGACCACGACCAACGCGGTCAGCACCGCCACCGCCACGCCGACCCAGAAGACCGCCGGGGTCGACTGGTAAATTGAAACCTCGTACGCGCGCGCCGGCGACGCGCGAGCGACGAGAATACCGACGGCTAGCGCGAGAAATCCGACGAGGAGGAGTGTTCTCGTGAGCCGCGAATCGCGTTGCTTCATCCCGTGAGAGAAGGCGAGTAGCGTAGTTTGTTATTGAGAATGTAATCGGTGTCGGCGGACGGTATGGGCGTTCTTCCCCGCGTCTCGGGAGGTCAGTAACCGAAGAGTCGGGCGCCAAGGGGCCGTTCGGCACAGCGACCCGTTCGAATCTCGGTTTCGGTCGGTTCGACGACGCTCGACGCCGCCGCGCGGCCGTATAGGTGCGTGATAACAAAACCCGACGCACGCGGATATCGGGCAACGATGTTACTCACAGTAGTCACGCCACAGACCGCCGAGCGAACCGGACGCGAGGGTCTTCGATGACCGGCTTCGTCGGCGGCGCGCTCGACGCGGCGGCGCTCGACGCCTGCGCGGCCGAACTCCACCACGAAGACTGGTACGAGTCGGCGACGCGTTCGACCGGCCGCTTCGGCGTCTCGGTGCTCCACCACGGCGCGAGAGACCCCAAGGGCTGTACCGTCTGGGAGGACGGCTCGCGCGTGGGAGCGATATACGGCGCGGTGACGAACCTCGACGAACTCGACCTCGACGCCGATGGGCTGTTCGACCGACTGTTCGAGGACCCGCACGCGCTCCTCCCCGAACTCGATGGCTCGTTCCTCGTCGTCGGCGTCGACGGCGACGACGAGCGCGTCGTGCTCGCCAGCGACAAACTCGGGACGCGACAGTGTTTCTACGTCGCGGGCGAGCCGTTCGCCTTCGGGACCGAGGTCGGCGCGCTGACGACCCTCCTCGACGACCCGCAGGTCGACGAGCGCGCTATCAGCGACCTGCTCATGATCGGGCACGTCTGGGGCGACAAGACGCTCGTGCAGGGCGTGAAGTTCCTCCCCTCGGGGTCCGTCCTCGACTACCGGGCCGACGCCGGCCCCGAAATCGAGGCGTACTGGCACCACACGTTCGAACAGAGCGCCGACGACTCCTATCTCGACGACCTCACCGAGGCCTATCAGGACGTCATCGCCGACATGGGCGACACGATAGACGGCGATATCGGCCTGTGGCTCTCCGGCGGCCTCGACAGTCGCTCGATGGCGGGCGAACTCAGCCGCTACCACGACCTCACGACCTACACCTACGACTCGAACCCCGCGAACGGGAGCAACCTCGAACTCGCCGCAAAGGTCTCCAAGGTGCTCGGCCTCGAAAACAGGCGCGTGCCCGTCGAGTCGAACGCGCTCGTCGACTCGCTCGACACGTCGGTCCAGCTGACGAGCGGGATGGTCGGCCTCTCGACGTTCGTCAACCTCGCGAACGTGTTCAACATCGAGGACATGCCCGACGTGCTCATCGAGGGCTGCGGGCAGGGTGGAATGATGGGCGACGGCATCGGCCGGGCCGCCGTCGAGGGGAGCAAGTCCCCCGAAGCAGCGCTATACCGCGCGAAACACCGCATCGACGTTGACGACGCCCGCCGGCTCCTCCGGACCGAGTTCGACCCGATGACGACCTACCGCGAGGAGGTTCGCAAGAGCGACCAGCCGGACCTCTACAGCACCGCGATGGACTGCTACTACCGCAACTACTTCCCACGGTGCGACTTCGCCAGCAACCCCATCGCCGAGAGTCAGGCCGGCACGCGGGTCCCCTTCAGCGACACCGAGTTCCTCCGCGCCGTGACGCGGATGCCGCTGTCGCACCGCGTCGGCTCGATTCCGTTCACCAACGGGAAGATTCCCGCGGGGACGGCCTACCCGAAGGTCGAACTGGTCCGCCGCCTCGACAGCCGACTCGCGGACATCCCCTACGAGCGGACGAAGGTCCCGCCGGCGCGCCCGATGTGGCAACACGCCGCCGGCTTCGTCGTCGGCACCTCCGTCGACCGCATCCGCGAGCGTCTCGTCGGCGACGTGCACACCTACGGCGGCCGCTCGACCATCGGCGACTGGTACCGGACGAACCGCGCGCTCCGCGAGCGCATCGACGACCTGCTCGACTCCGCCTGCGAGCGCCCGTACTTCGACGCCGACGAGATTCGTCGCCTCCAGCGCGAGGAACTCACGGGCGAGGCCGAGCACATGAGCGCCATCTCCGGCATCATCACCGGCGAACTCTGGGTCCGCAAGTACATCGACCGCGAAGGCCGCGGCGTCGGTGAGGGTGCCGCGAGCGCGACAGAAGCCGAAGACGCGCCGCAACCGGCCGACTGAGGCCGGACGAGCCACTCAGTACGCGTTGCAGCTTTCTTTTTTCGGTCGGACTATCGGTTACACGGAGCGCGTCAGAACGCTAGGAGACGGACGACGCGACGCGTGCTGGGGACCACCGACCGCGTTCCTCAGGCGGGGTTTTGGGCGGTGTTCTGGTCGAACAGCCGGCTAGCTGTTCGCTTGACGAACAGGTTGGAGGCGAGTGAACTCACGAAGTACCACACCATCCAAACTTGCATCGGTCCGACTAACCGCGCGCTCCAGATGATGCGGTCGGCTATCGGAATCACCGGCGCGGCCGTGACGATGGCTCCTGCGGGGTTCATCACGAACCAGGACAGCCAGAGGAAGACGGGCACCGTGATGAGCATCGACCACACGATCGGCCGGAGGTTGTTTTTCATCGTCCCGAGTTGGTCCCGCATCAGCTCCTGCTGACGCTCGGTGAGACGTTCCACGGCGGCGTCGTCACCGCGCTGCTTCGCGGTGCTGAGCTTCTCTCGAATCCGTTGCATCTGCTCTCTCTGTGCGTCCATTCCGTCCTCGTCGAGGAACCGGCGACGAAAGCCCGTCGAGACGAGCGCAACCGCCGTCGCGAGAACGACGACGAGCAGCGGGAACGGGAGCACCCCGGCGAGCGGCCCGAGGACGAGGTCCATCGGACCGACAATCGCCGCTTTAATGGCTGGCACCTGATAGCCGGCCACGAGGGTGATTGCGCCCGCTCCGGCGAGTTTGTCGACCGGTCTCCACGCCGATTCGTCAGTCGTCGGAGCGGGCTGAGCGGTCGCGGCGCCGACCTCGATACCCGCGTCGGCGAGTGCGTCCCGAACGGCCGGCGGGTCGTCGACGACGAACACGTCGTCGGCGGGCACGAGCACGCCAGTCCTGAGCAGCCGACCCCACGTCTCAGCGTCGACAGCATCGCTCACAGCGTCGTACGTGACAGTTCCATCGCCGCGCTCCGCGTGCGCGAGGACGCTCGCGAGCGCCCGACCACCGATGTCGTCCCGCACCAGCGATTCGAGTGCAGTGTCGTCCATCCAGTAATTGTAGATTGGCTAACATTAAAAGGCTGACTCCGTTGACGACCGCCGAAGCGAACATCGAGAAGAGCGCGTCTCCGCGGGGTTTCGGAGAAAAGAGAGACTGGCCCCGACGCTACGCCGCCTCGGCGTACATCGCCACCAGCTCGTCCGCGTTCGACTGCCACGAGTAGCGCTCCTCGATGACCGCACGGTTCGTCTGCCCCATGCGGACTGCCTCCTCGGGGTTGGAGACGAGTCGCGCGAGCGCCCGGGCCAGCTCCTCGGCGTCGCCGGGCGCGACGAGAATCCCGCGGTCGTCGGTGATGACCTCGGGGATGCTCCCGACCGGCGTGGTCACGATGGCGTTGCCGCCGGCCATGCCTTCGAGCATGGCGATGGGAAGCCCCTCCGCGTAGGTCGGGAGGACGAACACCGTCCCGCGGCTGATGAGGTCGCGTTTGTCTTCCTCGGAGAGGAAGCCGAGGTACGAGACGTTGTCGTGGGCGGCGGCGACCGCCTCGGCGCGGTCGGCGTGGGGGCCGCGGCCGCCGATGCTCACCTCGAAGTCGAGACCGGGCGTGGATTCGAGTATCTCGACGGCGTCGAGGAACTCGCGGATGCCCTTGCGCTCGATGAGGTTCGAGACGAAGACGAGATGAACGGGGTCGGTCGGGTACGTCGGGTCGTACTCCGCAGGTTCGACGGCGTTGGCCATGACGTGGACTTTCTCCTCGCCAGCGAGTCGGGAGACGAGGCCGCGCCAGTACTCCGAGAGGACGACCACGTCGTCGACTGCGTCGAAGACGAGCGACTGGAGTCGGCGGACGACCCGCGAGTCGGTGGCGAGGAAGTCGTCGAACGACGAGCCGTGGATGTGGAGGACGACGGGGACGCGCCAGACGTACTTCGAAAACAGGGCGAAGAACGCCGCGCGGTAGAACGAGTAGGTGTGCGACGAGTGGACGTGGACGATGTCCGGGCGTCGCTGGAAGGGAAACATGGCGACCGCAATGAGCGACGAGAGGAGCATCCGCGCGGCGAGTTCGAGCCCCTCGCCCTTCGGCGCGGTGTAGCGCGTGTAGACGCGGACGTCCATCCGGTCTTCGAGGTAGCGACGCTGTTCGGTGATGTATCGGTCGATGCCGCCGGTGCCTTTCGGGCCGACGATGAGGAGTGTTTGCTTGGGCTTCATGGGTTGATTCTGCGGGTCGTGGTCGGAGAGTTTCGAACTCCGACTCCGAGTCGCGGGACGCGTCGAGGCGGGCGCGGGCGCGCGCCGGTCGATACGCGAAAATTGGGCGGTTCGGCGGTTAGTTATGGGTCGATTGACCGTCTTCGGGGGCGGACGGAAGCAGCGGGTGGGGCTTCGATTCCGCCGGCGGCGTGAGGTCAGCTATGGCGCAACGGCGACTACGCCGGGACGGTGTGTCGCGTCAGCGAGTCGACCGTCTCGACGGAGCCGTAGTTCAGCGCCACCTGGACGATGACGTCGGTGAGGTTGACCTTGTCCGCGAGGAACGCGTCGCGCTTGTCGGCCCAGCGGGCCTTCGCACCGTCGTCGGCGAGGAGTTCCTCGGCGCGGGCCATCACGTCGTCGAACGACTTGAGGTTGGAGATGAGCCCCTGCCGTTCGAGTTCGACGAAGTTGCCCATGTCGTCGTCGCCGACGAAGGAGTTCGACCGGATGGCGGGCGTCCCGAGGAGCGCCGCCTCGGTGACCATGGTCTGGGTGTCGGCGACGAGCAGACTCGCCTCCGCGAGTACGTCGTGGACGAGCGCGGGGTGGAAGTCGAACGGGCGGGTGTCGAGGTCGCCGTCGCGGCGCTCCTCGCTCTCGTCGAGGACGAAGACGGTCGCGCGCTTGCCCAGCATCTCGATGAGTTCGCGGCGGCGCTCGGGCGTGAACCCGCCGTGTCCAACGTCGTGGTGCGAGCCGAACGCGTTGAACCGGACGACGACGAACTGCTCGTTGGGGTCGAGACCGAGTTCGGCCCGGATGTCGACCGAGGGCTCGTACACATCGGGGTGGAGGTACGCCGTCTCTTTGAACCCGCGGAACTGGTAGTGGTTGTCCGCGAGGTCCTTCCCGAAGGTGTGGGGCGTCAGAATCGCCTTGGCGAACGGCCGGGAGACGACGTGGTCCAGCGAGGTCGGCTCGGAGTCGAGCAGGAGGACCACGGGCGTCCGCGAGACGGCCCCGGCGTGGGCCGCGTAGCCGCCCATCCCGAAGATGAGGTCGGGCTTGAACCGCCGCACGGCCCGGAAGATGTTGACGTAGTGGGACGGGAGCGACTTGAAAAGCGAGTACTTCGTCGTCCCGCAGGAGCCGTATATCTCGTGCGGGAGGTCGTAGTACTCGAGGAGGTCCTTGGTACAGCCGTAGTCGCGGCCGAGGACGAGCACGTCGTGACCCATCGCCTGAAGCTCTCTGACGGCGTACTTGTAGAGGTGAACGTGCGCGGGCGTGTTGGTGAAGAACAGGTATCGCATACTCTCTGGCAGTTCCACGCGCCCCGCGGGAGTAGTTATACGGCGTCTACCCGCCGCCGCCGCTCGAATCGACGCCGACTTCCGGCCGCGAAAATCGCCACGTGGCAGTTACAGTCGCCATAACAAAACCCGGACGAGCACTCGGGTTCCCTGACCGGGTGCTCGCGCGCCGTTTCGCCTATCGTGTTCGCATCGCCGCGGACGGACGCAGTCCGCACTCGACGCGAACGGAACGTCCTCCAAGCCGACCGCCGACGCGCCCCACAAACCAGATGTCTCAAACGCCTATCCCCACTCTCACCCCGCGACGACGAGCCACCGACACGGCCACGACGACGTGGAACCAGCCGACCGCAACGACGACGAGTCGACCGACTGGGAGTGACCGCTGATGTTCCCGTGGGAACACGCCGCTGTCGGCTACATCCTCGTCTCGCTGTGGGCGCGGGTGACCGGCCGAAAACTCGACGGCTGGGCCGCGCTGGCGGTGCTGTTCGGAACGCAGTTCCCCGACCTCGTCGACAAGCCGCTGGCGTGGTCGTTCGGCATCCTTCCGAGCGGTATCTCAATGGCGCACTCGATTCTCGTCTCGGTGCCAGTCTCGATACTCGTCGTGGTCGTCGCGCGGCGCTACGGAGCGGCGACGGTCGGCGTCGCCTTCGCCCTCGGCTACCTCTCGCACATCCCCGCGGACCTGCTGTACAACGGCTTTTTCTTCGGGAACTACGACATGATTCGGGCGTTCCTCTGGCCGCTGTCCCACGGCAGCGAGTCGTCGATGGGCGGCTTCTTCTCCCAGACGTGGTTCTACCTGCGCCGCTTCGTCGTCTTCCTCGCGCGGCCCGAGGCGTGGGTGCTGGTCGCGTTCGAACTCGCGTTGCTCGGGAGCGCCGTCTGGCTCTGGCTCGGCGACGGCGCGCCCGGCGTGGAGCTTCTCAAGCGCTCCGTGACTGGAATCCGACGCAGCGTTACGAAGTGACTGCGACCGGATTTCGGGCGGCAACCACTCCATAACAAAGCCCTCACCGAGACTGAATTTCGCTAAGGCAGGCAGACTCCCCGCCGACATGATATGAAATTCCAGATTTTCCAGTCGACGCGGCCGACCGCCGAGTCGACACAGACAGTCGATGGAGCGCGACCGACGCGAGGTGGACGACGATGAGCGCCGAGGTGGGCGTCGAGTCCCACGTCGACGACGGCGTCACCATCGGCTACGGTGACGGCGACGACCCGGTCATCGGCGACCGGGCGCGGATCCGCGCCGGAACCATCGTCTACGACGACGTGACCATCGGCGACGACTTCGTCACGGGCCACAACGTCCTCGTCCGCGAGCACACGACCATCGGCGACCAGGTCCTCCTCGGGACCGAGACGGTCGTCGACGGCACCACGACTATCGGGTCGCGCGTGAGCATCCAGACGAACGTCTACATCCCCACCAACACCCGCATCGGCGACGACGTGTTCGTCGGCCCGGGCGTGGTGATGACGAACGACCCCTACCCGGTCCGCACCGACGCGGAACTGGTCGGTCCGATAATCGAGAACCACGCCTCTATCGGCGCGAACGCGACGCTTCTCCCCGGCGTGACAGTCGGCGAGGGCGCGTTCGTCGCCGCCGGCGCGCTCGTCGTGAACGACGTGCCGCCGCGAACCCTCGCCGTGGGCGTCCCCGCCGTCCACCGCGAGCTACCGGAGCAACTGCGGGGAGAAAACAGGATACGACGATGAGTTCAGACCACATCTCAATCGCCGCGCCCCAGCTCGGGGCGGCGGAACGGGACCGAATCGCGGCCGTCCTCGAAAGCGGCATGATAGCCGACGGCCCCGAGGTTCGGGGCTTCGAGCGGGAGTTCGCCGACTACTGCGGGGCTGACCACGGCGTCGCCACCTCGAACGGGACGACGGCGCTCCACGCCGCGCTCCACGCGCTCGGCGTCGGCCCCGGCGACCGCGTCCTGACGACGCCCTTTACCTTCATCGCGACGGCCAACGCCGTCGCGTTCACGGGGGCCGAGGTGGGCTTCGTCGACATCGACCCGCGGACGTACAACATCGACCCCGACGCGCTCGAAGCGCGACTCCGGGCCGGCGAGCAGGTGGACGCGGTCATCGCAGTCCACCTCTACGGCCTCCCGGCGGACATGACGCGGCTCACGGAACTCGCAGACGAGTACGACTTCCTGCTCGTCGAGGACGCCGCGCAGGCCCACGGCGCGGAAGTCGAGGGACGGCGCGTCGGCTCCTTCGGCGACGCCGCGTGCTTCTCGTTCTACCCGACGAAGAACATGACCACGAGCGAGGGCGGCATGATTACGACCAACCACGCTGACGTCGCCGAGCGTGCCGCCCGGTTCGTGGACCACGGCCGCGTCTCCGGCTACGAACACGCCGAGGTCGGCCACAACTTCCGCATGACGAGCATCGCCGCGGCCATCGGCCGGGTCCAGCTCGAACGCCTCCCCGAGTTCACTCGCGCGAGACAGGCGAACGCCGCCGCGCTCACCGAGTACCTCGAAGGCTCGCCGGTCACGACGCCCCACACGCCGTCGGACCGGACTCACGTCTTCCACCAGTACACCGTCGCCTGCGACGGCGTCGAGCGCGACGCCCTCAAGTCCTATCTCGACGCGAAGGGCATCGCGACGGGCGTCTACTACCCGAAGCCCGTCCACAAGCAACCCGCCTACGAACACCTCGCGGTGTCGGCCCCCGTCGCGGAAGAAGCCGCGGCACGGGTGCTTTCGCTGCCGGTCCACCCCGGACTCAGCGAGGCCGACGTGGAGCGCGTCGGGACTGCGGTCGCCAACTACGCGGAGGTGGCGAGGTGAGCCGAGAACCCGACGGACTCCGCGCCGACGGCGGTCGCGAACGCCCGGTCCGCGCAGGCGTCATCGGCGTCGGGTCGATGGGAACCAACCACGCGCGGGTCTACGCAGAGCTTCGCGGCGTCGAACTGGTCGGCGTCGCCGACGCGGACAAGGAGCGCGCCGCCGAGGTCGCCGCCGATTTCGGCACCGACGCGTACGGAATCGAGGACCTGCTCGAACACGTCGACGTGGTGACGGTCGCGGTGCCGACGCCCTACCACGCGTCGGTCGCCCGACAGTGTATCGACGCCGGCGTCCACGCGCTCGTCGAGAAACCCTTCGTCGACGACCTCGGCGTCGGCGCGGAGTTAGCCGCGCTCGCCGAGGACCGCGGCGTCGTGCTACAGGTCGGCCACATCGAGCGGTTCAACCCGGCCGTCCGCGCCCTCCCCGACCTCCTCGACGGCGTCGAACCCATCGCCATCACCGCGAACCGGCTCGGCCCGCCGCTGAACCGCGAGATGGGCGACGGCGTCGTCATGGACCTCATGATTCACGACATCGACGTGGTGCTCTCGCTTGTCGACGCGGCGGTCGACCGCGTGGCCGCGACCGCCACGCCCGACGAGCAGTACGCGACGGCGCAGGTGACCTTCGACAACGGCGTCATCGCGTCGCTCACGGCGAGTCGGCTCACCCAGCAGAAGACGCGGACGCTCGACATCACCGCGCGCGACCGGCTCATCCGGGTCGACTACCTGAACCAGTCGGTCCAGATTTTCCGCCAGTCGCGGCCGGACTACCTCCGAGATAACGGCGGCGTCCGCTACCGCCACGAGGTGGTCATGGAACAGCCGATGATTAACACCGGCGAGCCGCTGAAGCGCGAGCTACAGGCGTTCGTCGACGCCGCGACCGACGGCGGCCCGGTCCTCGTCACCCCAGCCGACGGCCTGCGCGCCATCGACCTCGCCCGGCGCATCGAGGCCGACGCCGAAGCGACGCTTCGGAGCGTTGGGACCGCCGTGGCCGCGGAGACGACAGAGACCCCGGAGGGCCGGCAATGAGCCACGAGCACCCCGGACTGTACGGCTCCGACCGCTCGCCCGACGAACAGACGCGGGCTCTGCGCGCCGGTGAGGTCCCCGTGGCGGTGTACGGCCTCGGAAAGATGGGCCTCCCGCTGGCGGCCGTCTACGCCCGCGCGACGGGCAACGTCACCGGCGTCGACATCAGCGAGGACGTGGTCCGCGGCGTCAACGACGGCGAGTGCCACGTCGCGAAGGAACCGGGGCTCCCCGAGTTAGTCGCCGAGCAGGCCGAACGCGGCGCGCTTCGGGCGACCACCGACGGCGTCGCGGCGGCCGAAGGAGCCGCGATTCACGTCATCATCGTTCCGACCCCGCTGACCGACGACCGCGAACCCGACCTCGCGGCGTTCGAGGCCGTCCTCGACAGCATCGCACAGGGGCTCGCGCCCGGCGACCTCGTCGTCGTCGAGTGCACCGTCCCGCCGGGGACGAGCAGCGACCTCGTGATCCCGTACCTCGCGGACCGAAGCGGCCTCGCGGCCGGCGAGTTCGGCGTGGCGTTCTGCCCCGAGCGGACCTCGTCGGGCCGGGCACTCCGCGACATCACCGAGTCCCACCCGAAAATCGTCGGCGGCGTCGACGCCGAGAGCACCCGCGTCGCGGCGCTCGTCTACGGCGAGATTACCTCGAACGAGGTGATTCCCGTGCGCGACGCGACGACCGCGGAGGCCGTGAAGCTGTTCGAGGGCGTCTACCGCGACGTGAACATCGCGCTCGCCAACGAACTCGCACGGCTCCGCGACGACCTCGGCATCGACGTGACCGAGGCCATCGACGCGGCCAACACCCAGCCGTACTGCGACATCCACGCGCCCGGCCCGGGTGTCGGCGGCCACTGCATCCCGTGGTACCCGTACTTCATCACGAGCCGAGTGGCGGCCGAGACGCCGCTGCTCCTGACCGCCCGCGAGGTCAACGACAGCATGCCGGCGTTCACCGCCGACAAGCTCCGTGACGAGCTGGCCGCGGCGGGACGCGACATCGAAGGTGCGACCGTCGCCATCCTCGGCGTCACCTACCGCCCCGGCGTCGCCGAGACGCGCGCGACGCCCGCGGCGGGTGTCATCGACCGGCTGAACGAACTCGGCGCGACCGTCCTCGCGGTCGACCCGATGCTCTCCGACGAGGTCGTCGCGTCCTTCGGCGCGACCCCCGTCTCGCTCGCCGACCTACCGGCTCGCGCTATCGACGCTGCCGTGGTCGTCACGCCGCACGAGGAGTTCGACGGCATCGACTGGACCGCCTTCGACGACCTCGTCGTCGTCGACGGTCGCGGCACCCTCGGCGACATCGGCCACCGAGTGTACGAAATCGGCGGCGGGCCGCGGGGCGAGTCGTCGGCCGACGCCGACTCCGAGACGGTGGCTGAAGTCGCAGTAGAGGCCGACTCGCCGCACGGAGGTTCGAGCCGATGAGCCGTCTCAAAGTGCTCTCGGTCGTCGGCGCGCGCCCGCAGTTCATCAAGGCGTTCCCCGTCTCCGACGCGCTCAGACGCGACCACGACGAGGTGCTCGTCCACACCGGCCAACACTACGACGAGTCGATGTCGGGCGTGTTCTTCGACGAACTCGACATCCCGGAGCCGGACTACAACCTCGGAGTCGGCTCGGGCGGTCACGCCACCCAGACCGCCGAGATGATGACCCGCCTCGACGCCGTCGTCGCTGACGAGGAGCCCGACGTGGTGCTCGTCTACGGCGACACCAACTCGACGCTCGCAGCGGCGCTCGTGGCCGCGAAGCGCGAGCCCGCGCTGGCACACGTCGAGGCCGGCCTGCGGAGCCACAACTGGGAGATGCCCGAGGAGGTCAACCGCGTGCTCACGGACCACTGTTCGGACCTGCTGTTCGCACCCTCCGAGTCGGCCGCCGAGACGCTGGCGGCCGAAGGCATCCGCGACGGCGTCTCCGTGACTGGCGACGTGCAGTACGACGCCGTCCTCCGGGTCCGCGAGACCGCCCGCGAGCGGTCGACGATGCTCGCCGACCTCGACCTCCGAGACGGGGAGTACGTCCTCGCGACGGTCCACCGCGCCGCCAACACCGATGACCGCGACCGCCTCGAAGGCATCGTGGACGGGCTCGCATCGTCGGAACTCCCGGTCGTCTTCCCGGTCCACCCGCGGACCGAGGGGGCGCTCGAAGCCAGCGGCCTCTGGTCGCGGCTCGCCGACGCCGAGAACGTCATCCTCGTGGATCCGGTCGGCTACCTCGACTTCGTCCGCCTGCTCGACGGCGCAGAGCGCGTCGCCACCGACTCCGGCGGCGTCCAGAAGGAAGCGTTCTACCTCGACACCCGGTGTCTCACCCTCCGCGACGAGACTGAGTGGGTCGAGACCGTCGACGCCGGGTGGAACGTCCTCGTCGGCGCGGACGCGACCGCGATTCGGGCGGCGCTGGCCGACGACGACCCGCTTCCCGAAAAGCCCTCGCTGTACGGCGACGGGAGCGCCGCCGAGCGAATCGTCGCCGCGCTCTCGGAGTACGAGTATGCGTGAGAAGAAAGGAGATGCGGATGCGCGGGATGAACCCGGCGTGACCCGCACGGAGCCGAGCGAGTCCGGCCCCGGCTTCGCGGTCTGTCTGACCCACGACGTTGACCGCCCGTACAAGACGTATCAGGGGCTGTACTACGCGGCGAAGTCGAACCCCGGCTACCACCTCCGGACGCTCCTCCGGCGGGAGAACCCCTACTGGCAGTTCGAGGACATCATGGCGCTCGAACGTGACCTCGGCGTCCGCTCGTCGTTCTACTTCCTCAACGAGCCGAGCCTCCTCGAAACGGGGTCGCTTTCGGACTGGCTCGAACCGAAGAACTGGGTCGAACACCTCGGCCGGTACGACCTCGATTCGGCATCGATAGCCGACGCCGTCCGCGCCCTCGACGACGGTGGGTGGGAGGTCGGCATCCACGGCTCGTTCCGGTCGTGCGACGACTTCGACCGCCTCCGAACCGAAAAGCGCGAACTCGAAGCGGTGCTCGGCCACGAAGTCGTCGGCGGCCGCCAGCACCACCTCAAACTCGGGCCGAACACGTGGCGCTACCACCGCGAACTCGGCTTAAAGTACGACGCCAGCCCCGGGTCGAGTTCGGAAAACGGCTTCCAACACGGCTACCGGCCGTTCAGACCCTTCGACGACGACTTTGTCGTCTTCCCGCTGACGCTGATGGAGGTGTCGCTTCCCGACCCCGGGTCGGCGTTCGACGAGGCGTGGGCCGAGTGCGAGCGCCTCCTGGACGAGGCCGAGGCGAACGACGCCGTGATGACGGTGCTGTGGCACCCGCGATACTTCAACGAGGACGAGTTCCCCGGCTACCGCCGGCTCTACCGCCGCATCGTCGAGCGGGCGCTCGACCGCGGCGCGTGGGTCGGCCCCGTCGCCGACTACTACCGCGAGTTCCTCGCCGAGCGCGATTCCCGCGACGACTCGGACGAGAGGGCGACCGACGGCGCGACCACCGGCGGCGCGAACCACTCCTTGTCTCCGTAGAATCCGGCGGCGTCGGTCGGTATCGGCCCCATAACAAAGCCGCCAGCGGGCTACCTCTCGGACAGCCAATACCCCTCAGAGAGGCTATTCTGTATCATGAATCCACCATCGAAGACACAGTATCGCCGCGACGGCGACACCGACGCCGACACAGAGCGACTCCAGCGGTACGTCGACGTACTCGACGACGTGCTCGACTACGCCCGCGAACGCGACTACAAGGGCTGGGACTACGGCGACGGCATGAGCAGCAGGCTCCTGCTTTCGGTCCCCATCGATAACCGCTGGTTCAACCTCGCAGTCCAGGAGTTCATCAAGCGCTCGCCCGTCAACGTCCGCCCGCTGTTCCTCGTCGAACAGCGCCGGAACTTCAAGGGCATCACGCTGTTCGCCATGGCGAACCGGACCCGCGCACAGTTGTCCGAGTGGTTCGACGGCGACCGCCCGGCGGAGACGTACCGCGACGACGCGGCGTCGCTGACGGAGTGGCTCGTCGAGAACCAAGCCAAGGGCTACAGCGGCTTCGCCGGCAGTCACCGCCACGTCATCCAGCACATCTCCGGCCGCAACGGCCCGCGGTCGGGGATTCCCCACTCGCCGAACATCGTCTCCACCTCCTACGGCGTCAAGGCGCTCCTCGCGGGCCGGGAGTTCGACCCGGACTACCCGGACATCGCCAAGACCGCCGTCGACGTGATGCTCAACGATCTCAACTACCGGCCGAAGGACGACGGCGCGGTCATGGACTACTACCTCTCGCACCCGAAGGACAGCTACACCCTCAACGCGCTGGCTATCGGGGCGCGGCTGTTCGTCGAGCTGTACGACTACTTCGGCGACGAGGAACTGCTCGAACGCGCCGAGAAGGTGTACGACTTCGTCGCGTCGAAGCAGACCGACCGCGGCGGGTGGTACTACCGCGAGCCCGCGAGCGCCTCGCACCTCTCGATGGACAACCACCACAACGGCTTCATCGTCGAGTGCTTCCAGCGCTACGAGCAGCTCGTCGGCAGCGGTCGGTACGACGAGACGCTCGAACGCGGCCTCGACTTCTACGCCCGCGAGCTGTTCGACGAGGACGGCGCGCCCAACTTCGACGAGGAGCACCCCTACCCCCGCGACATCCACGCGACGGCGCAGGGCATCCTCGTGTTCACCTACGCCGGGCAGTACGACCGCGCCGAGCGCGCCATCGACTGGGCGCTCGCGAACATGTACGTCCCGTCCGAGGGTCGGTTCTACTTCCGCAAACACCGCTTTTACACCAAGCGCATGACGCTCATGCGGTGGTGTCAGGCGTGGATGGCCTACGCCATCGCCGAGTACGTCGCCACCAGAATCTCCGGGGAACCGACACACGGCTACGGCATCGACGCCGACGGTATCGAACGCCTACGGGCGGCGGCAGAGCGCCCCTGACGGGGGACAGGCCGGCGCGAACGCCGGCTAGTCGCTTCATAACAAATCCCCATCCTCCCGTCACAGTAGTTCGAGAATGTCTTTTCGAATGATACACGCTGACGCGGCCCGACCGAATCGCGGGTTGATATACGGGGCCGCCGACTCGGCGGGTGAGTCGGCTAATTTCGGTCGGCTCGACCGCGACGACCGCGCTCGATGTTGTCGACGACAACGGACGCAGCGCGAAGACCGCCGGACCTCCCGCAGCCCATGACCATCGAGATTGCCGAGTTCGACCACCGCGACCGTGCCACGTGGGACACGTACGTCGAGCGGTCGAGTCAGGCGAGCCTCTTTCACCAGTACGAGGCGCTGCGGCTCCAAGCGAAGTACTCGAACTCGAAGCTCCACCTGCTCGTCGGCTACAAGACCGAGGAACCGGTCGGGCTGTTCCCCGTCTTCGAGATTCGGAAGGGACTGGTCAAGACGGCGTTCTCACCGCCGCCGCACATCGGCGTCCCGTATCTCGGGCCCGTGATGCTCGACGCCGGCAACATCAAGAGCCGGAAGTTCGAGCGCCGCCGCAACCAGTTCATCGACGGCTGTACCGAGTGGCTGGACGAACACATCGGCCCGAACTACACGCACGTCCGCGTCGGCGACTACTACACCGACATGCGGACGTTCCTGTGGGGCGGCTGCGACGTGTCGCCGAAGTACACCTACAACGTCGACCTGACCCGGGGCGAAGAGGAACTCCTCATGTCGTTCAGCCGGAGCGCCCGGCGGAACATCCGCGACGGCCGAAAGCTCGCCTCGGGTATCGAGGAGGGCGACCGCGACGACATCTGTTCGATTCTCAGGCTGGTCAAGAACCGCTACGAAGAACAGGATTTGTCGTTCGACGTGCCGCCGCAGTTCGTCATGGACCTGTACGACTCGCTCCCGGAAGGCCAAGTCCGGCCCTACGTCTTCCGGTACGACGGGGCGTTCGTGAGCGGGATTCTCGTCCTCCAGTACGGGGACACGCTCTACCGCTGGCTCGGCGGCGTCCGCCCCCAGCGGGACTTCGGCATCGACGTCAACGACCTGCTGGACTGGCGCATCATGCGCGACGGCATGGCCGCCGGGATGCGCCGCTACGACCTCGTCGGCGCGAACAACCGCCGGCTCAACCGCTACAAGAGCAAGTACAACCCCGAGCTCGTCACGTTCTACCAGATAGAACACGGTGCGCTCCCGGTCAGAACCATCGCGCACCTGTACAAGAGCAGCCTCGGCCCCGGCATCGAGATGTTGTCCCGAGGAAACGGGACGAGCCTCCCGTCGCGACTCGTCTCGGGGTTCCTCCACCGATGATGACCCGACCGACGTATCGCCCGACGACCATCCAATCACACGCCTACGACACATGTCACAACTCCGTATCGAACCCCTGAGCCTCGACGAGTGGGGAGCCGCGCTCCCCTCGTCGGGCACCGAAGTCTTCCACACCCCCGCGGTGCTCGCCGCCATCGACGAGCACTTCGACGGCGAAATGCACCTGTTCGGCGTCTTCAAAGGCCAAGAACCGGTCGCGCTGTTCCCGACGTTCGTCCGCCGAAACCCCCTCGGACGGGTCGTCGTCTCGCCGCCGCCGTCGATGGCGATTCCCTACATCGGCCCGGTGATGATGCCGAACAGTCCGAAACAGAGCGCCTACGAGTCGGTGAACCGCGAGTTCGCCGACCTCGTGGTCGAGGAACTCGGCATCCGCTCGAACCGGACGTTCGTCCGCCTGCTCTGCTCGCCGGCGTATCTCGACCCCCGCCCGTTCGAGTGGACCGGCTTCGCGGTCAAGCCCTCCTTCACCTACCGGCTCGACCTCGGAGAGCGCTCGCTCGACGAGATACAGGCCCAGTTCAGCAGCAGCCTCCGCCGCGAGATTCGACAGGCGCGCGAACTGGACATCACCATCGCGGACGAGGGACTCGAGGGCGCTCGCGTCGTCTACGACGACGTAGTCTCGCGGTACGACGAGCAGGACGAACCCTTCGGGATGCCGTGGGAGTTCGTCGAGTCGCTGGTCGAGAACCTCGGGGACCGGTGTCGGGTGTACGTCGCCCGCGACCCAGACGGCGAGTACCTCAGCGGGATGATCGTCCCCTTCTCGGACGAGGTGGGCTACTTCTGGCTCGGCGGCGCGCGCGGCGAGTACGACGGCGTCAGCATCAACAGCCTGCTCCACTGGACCATCATCGAGGACATCGTCGAGGACGAGGCGCTCGCGTCGGTCACGAAGTACGACCTCGTCGGCGCGAACACGGAGCGGCTCTGCAACTACAAATCGAAGTTCGGCGGCGAACTCGTCCCGTACTACGTCGTCGAGTCGACCGGCGTCGGGATGAACCTCGCCAAGCGGACCTACCAGCTCCTGAACAAGGGGTCGGAGCGAATCGCGACGAAGTGAGTAAGTGAGTTGGTCGGTCGCACGACGCGCCAGACCGACCGCGAGAAAGCCGCAAGACCGCTGCGGTCACGTCATCTGCTGTGTCTGAATGACGTCCCAGATGTTCTCGGCGTCGTCGGTGATGCCGTACACCCGCCCTTTTCGACGCTGTTCCGGGACGAGGAGTTCCACGAGCGAGCGGTCTCTGAGTTCCTGCAGCGCCCGCGAGACGTGAGCGACCGCGCTCTCGGAGTCGGTGGCGATTTGCGTCGGCGTCGCCGGGCCCTCAGAGAGTCTATCGAGAACGGAGATGCGGTAGCGAGAGCTGATGACGAAGCCCACGTCGTCCCACGGCACGTCGTCGGTCTCGCCGACGTGGCTCACGCAACGCCCACCTCGCTTGGGGAGACGGGTCGGTCTGCTGTCCAGTCGGGGCGCGCTCTCGAGGAAGTTCGACGGCGAGTGGAGAAGGCGGCCCGGCGGGGGCGGCGACCCGCATCGCTCGCGGCAGTCGTGGCGGTCGCAGACCGAAGAGCCGTCGACCACGACAGAGACGAATCTACCGAAATGAGACGAGTTAACGGGATATTAACCGCGATGTCGGCGGGTGCCCGGCGTGCCGGCCGCATCGGTTCGGTGCGCATTCATTCGTTAGTACGAACTTAATTACATAAAGTCATCGTTTGAATTATATTCACGCGGTCGTGAGTATCTCGAATATATGAACGTCGCGTTGACAGGAATTTGCCCGGGGGAGCGCCGCTCGCGACGACACCGCCCGTAGTCGGAAGACGGTCGGTGTCAGACCGTGAGAGTCACGGCGAGACTCATATCTATCTCTCGCGTACCGTTCGGTATGTCATACAAGCGAACGCTCGGGCGACTCGGCCTCGCGCTTGTCGGCGGTGCGCTCGCCGTCGGCGCTCTCCTCGTCGTAATCCGGGCGCGCGCCGACGATACGGCCGCTCAACTGCTCGGTGCACTCCGGCGAGAACAGGCCGAATCGACCACAAACGATGTGGAAGCGACAGACACGGCCGATATCAGCGACCTACCCGCCCCAGTTCGCCGGTATCTCGAACGCGTGCTACCGGGCGAGTACCCCGACGTCCAGTCGGTTCGGCTCCGCCAGACGGGTGAGTTCAGACTCGGCGATGCGGATTCGCCGTGGAAGTCGATGACGGCGACCCAGCACTACACGGTGGCCCCGCCGGGGTTCGTCTGGGACGCCCAAATCGACCTCGCGCCGTTTCTACCGGTTCGGGTCGTGGACGCCTTTGTCGGCGGTGCGGGGTCGTTGGAGGCGAAGCTTCTTTCGGTTATCACCGTCGCGGACGCCCCGCGCTCACCCGAGTTGGACGAAGGTGAACTCGCCCGCCACCTCGCCGAGATGGTCTGGTTCCCGACCGCGTTTCTGCCCGGCCACGGCGTCAGTTGGGAGCCGAGAGACGACCGTTCGGCCCGGGCGACGCTCGCCCACCGCGACTCGACCGCAACCGTCGTGTTCCACTTCGACGAGAACGACGAGATAGTGCGCGTCACCGCGGACCGGTGGCGCGACACGGGGGACGGCGAGTTCGAGCGGTGCTCGTGGACGGGATACTTCAGCGACTACCGCGAACTGGATGGGGTTCGCGTGCCCACGGCGGCCGAGGTGGCGTGGAACCTCCCGTCAGGCGACCTGCCGTACTGGCGGGCGACCATCGACGACGTGGAGTATGACCCATTGCCGACGGGGACGCGGCGGTCGAATACGTCACCGGGTCCGAATCCGGAATAGCTACGGCGGCCGGCAGAAATCTCCGAGTAGATGACCGACTCCTCGTCTCCGCTCCAAATCCTCCTCACCAACGACGACGGCATCGACGCGCCCGGCATCGCCGCCATGCGCGAGGAACTCACCGCCGTCGGCGACGTGACCGTCGTCGCGCCCGCCGAGAACCAAAGCGGCGTCGGCCGCGCCCGAAACGAACACGCGGTCCGCCGCGACCACCCGTGGGGGTACGCCCTCGAAGGAACCCCGGCGGACTGCGTCGCCTACGGGCTCCGCGGCCTCGACGCCGACTTCGATATCGTCGTCTCTGGTATCAACGACGGCCCGAACGCGGGCAACTACGTCGTCGGCCGGTCGGGGACCGTCGGCGCGGGCGTCGAGGCCGCGTTCCTCGGGACGCCCGCCATCGCCGTCTCCAGCTACCACGCGCGGGACTTCTTCTGCCACCCGCCCGAGGAGTACGATTTCTCCCGCCCCGCCCGGGTCGCCCGCGCCCTGACCGAGCGCGTCTTCGGCACCGACGTGTTCGACGAGGTCGACCTCCTGAACGTCAACGCCCCCGCGGACGTGCCGAGCCCCCGGATGCGCGTGACCAGCCCCTTCGCGGACTACGACCAGCAGGTCGACCACCACGCGGACGCCGGCGCGCTCCCGGACGGCGACCGCGAACACGACCTCGACGACGGCGAGGTCTACGTCCGACTGCAGGACATCTCGTGGCCCGACGCCGTCGGCTTCGAGAACCCGTTCCCGCTCGACGACGAACACCGCGACCGCTATCCGGTCGGGAGCGACCGCCGCGCGATGGTCGACGGCGAGGTGAGCGTCTCGCCCCTCGCGGTCCACCACGGCCACGCGACGGACCCGCGGCTGGCGAGCGTCGTCGAGAGCCTCTCCGAACAGGTGGAGTAACGCGGAGTTACCGGCAGAAAAGAACGCGTTACGACCGCGCCAGCTGTCCGGTCTGCGAGAGGTAGGCCGCGAGGTCCGAGGTGGTAATCATCCCGATGACCCCCTCCTCGTCGTCGACGACGGGCATGTGGTGAAAACCGTGTTCGGTCATCGACTCCGCGACGGTGACGATGGAGTCCTGCGCTCCCGCGGTAATCACGTCGGTGGTCATGTAGCGCTCGACGGTCGTCTGTGCTTTCGGCTGGCTCTTCGCGACGATGTCGACGAAGTCGGTGGTCGTCAGGATACCCTCGAGTCGGTTGTCCTCGTCGACGACGATGACCGAGCTGATGTTGTTGTCCAGTATCAACTGCGCCGCGTCTTCGACGAGCGTGTCTGGGGTGACCGTGTGGAGGGTCGTGGACATGAGCCTCGCGACGAATACGTCTTCCATAGTAATTGCTGACAGACAGGGCGGTTAAATGTTGGCTTCGGGTACATTCCGGTCGGGAAAACCCACGGACGCGTCCGGGGCTCGCTCGTCGGAGCGCCGGCGTGGGTCGGCGGTCGTCGGCGAGCACCAGACCTCGGCCGCGACTGCCCCCGCCGCGGGGCTTAATTCCTCGGCGACGTAACCGGGCCTATGGGAAGCACACAGACTGCGACGTTCGGCGGCGGCTGTTTCTGGTGTGTCGAAGCCGCGTTCAAGGAACTCGACGGAATCAGCGAAGTCACGTCGGGCTACGCCGGCGGGAAAACGGAAAACCCGAGCTACGAGCAGGTCTGTTCGGGGAACACCGGCCACGCCGAGGTCGTGCAGGTAGAGTACGACCCCGCGGCCGTCGGCTACGACGAACTGCTCGAGGTGTTCTTCGCGGTCCACGACCCGACACAGCTCAACCGACAGGGTCCCGACGTGGGAACGCAGTACCGCTCTATCGTCCTCTATCACGACGACGAACAGGAGCGACAGGCGTCGGCCTACATCGAAGCCCTCGACGAGGAGTACGACGACAAGGTCGTCACGGAGTTGGCTCCGTTAGAGACGTTCTACGAGGCCGAGGAGTACCATCAGGACTACTTCGAAAAGAACCCCGACGACGCGTACTGCCAGTTCCACGCGAGCCCGAAAATCGAGAAGGTCCGCGAGAAGTTCGCCGACAAGCTCGCCAACTGAGCCGAGACGACGGACAACACCACTGTGTCCGCAGTATCTGCGGGGGAGAGACGCTGAATATCGCTTTCTTCGGTTCAGTTTGAATCGGGCGGCGGCCGGAACGAAGTTCGAACAGTCGACACCGGGCGGACTGCGAGGATGGTGTAAACCGCGGTGACAGTGCAGACTTCGAGGATGGTGTAAACCGCGGTGACAGTGCAAACTGCGAGGAGAGCGTGAACTTCGAGCGCAGTGGAAACAGCGAAGAGAGTGCAGACTGCCGAAGCACTCCAAACGGTTCGAACAGTGGAGGAATCTGAAACCGTCTAGGAAGTTCGCACTGCTTGCGAGCTCCAGACCGTGTAGAACATGTACAAATTGTAGAATTTGTACGAATTATAGAGGGTGTGGAGTGTTGAGGTAGTCTACACCGCGAAAGATTCGCACAGTGTGAAAGCTTCGCAGAGCGCGAGCGATGTTTGGAAACCGAACGCCTTGGACGAAGCTGAAACGGTCCACAAACTGAGAGCGCGGGCGAATCACCGGATACCGACAGGCGACAGTGTACAATTTTTAAAATTTGTAAACATTGTAGGAGTTGTAGAATGTAGAAGCAGTCCCAACGGTTCAAAAGTCGTGGATAAAATTATGTGGTACGCCGCGGAAGGTCCGTTCAAGTCCCTCAAATGTCCGCACAGTCCACAGTTCAAACGGAGTTTGCACCGCCCAAACGGCAGACACAGTGTAGACTGTGTACAATTTGTGAACATCGCACTCCGCAGGAGGCTCGATAGATGTCGCGAGCCGTGAGCGTCTCGCTCCAGAAAGGCGGCGTCGGAAAGACGACGATTGCCATCAACCTCGCCGACGCGCTCGCCGCGCGGGGGAACGACGTGCTGTTGGTCGACCTCGACCAGCAGGGGAACGCGACCGAGGGCGTCGGGATGAAAGACGCCTACGAGTCGTCGGAGCCGAACATCGGCGACGTGTTGACCGACGACGAGCCCGTGGACGTGCGCGAAGTGATACGCGATCGCGAGGGCTTCGACGTGCTTCCCGCCCACGTCGACCTCGACGACATCGAAGACCGAGTCCGGAACTCGACGTTCGGCGTGCTCTGGGTCCGCCGCCGAATCGTCGACCCGCTCTTGGACGACGACTACGACCACATCGTTATCGACTCGCCGCCGAGCCTCGGCCCGCTGTCCGACGCGGCGCTCATCGGAACCGGGAACGTCGTCGTTCCGCTCCTCATGAGCGAGCCGAGCGTGAGCGGCTTCGAGCGGATGTTCGAACAACAGATCGGACCGATTCGCCGCGAGGTCGACCTCGACATTCTCGCTATCGTCCCCAACGACCTCACCGGGAACAACGAAGAAAAGCGCATCATCCGCGACCTCGAAGACTCCCCCTTCGAGCAGTTCATCCCGCCGTTCGCCCGCTCGGACCTGTTCGACGACCCCGACTCCAAGGGGCCGGGAATCAGACACCGAATCGCGTTCAGTCGCGCCTGGCGCGACGGGAAGACCCTCCGGGAGTACGACCCGTCGAACGACATGCTCGACCGACTCGACCAGCTCGCAGAAATCGTCGAACACGGAGGAACCGACGATGCCTAAGGAAAACCGGTTCGCCGGCCTCGGCGAGGCGATGGAATCGGAATCAGACGCAGAACCCGACGACGAGCAGCTCCCGGACGAAGACGCCCCCGACGGGGACGAGAAGTCGGAATCCGAACCGCCGGTCGAATCCGAGACCGC
The DNA here is from genome assembly GCF_003383095.1 of Haloferax sp. Atlit-12N. Classification (NCBI taxonomy): domain Archaea; kingdom Methanobacteriati; phylum Methanobacteriota; class Halobacteria; order Halobacteriales; family Haloferacaceae; genus Haloferax; species Haloferax sp. Atlit-12N. Next base: position 160,818 of record NZ_PSYW01000004.1, on the reverse strand, counting down.
GGACGAGTCCGAGTCGGGAGACGCGAGCGAGAAATCGGACGGCGACGACGAGAAGCAGAGAGGTGACGGCGAAAGTAACGAAGGCGAGGAACCAGACGAAGGCGACGAACTCGACGAAAGCGACAAACTCGACGAGGCCGAGGAAGCGGCCGAGTCGACCGCGGAAGAAGACGGCGCGGAAAGCACCGACGAGACAGAGCAGACGACGGAGACAGCGGGCGGTCCGGCGTTCGAGTTCGAGGCGACGACCGCGAAAAGCATCTACGTCCGAACCGCGACGCTCGACCGACTGGACGACGCCGAGTTCGAAGTCGAATCGCACCTCCGCCGAGAATACGACGTTCGCGACCTGACCGGCCGCGAGTTCCACGACGCTCTCGTCCGCGTCGCCGCCGAGTATCCCGAGAAAATCGCCGACGCCGTCCTCGAAACTCGCGAGGAGTGAGAAGCCGAAGAGTCGAGCAAAAACCGACTCGAACAGCCGGAGAACAGCGGACAGCGTGGTGTTCGAGATCGACAGCCCGCTGGCCGGTTATCGAAACGCTCGATGACAATCGACAGCGGAACGGAGAAACCGACGGCTGAGTACCGCGGCGTCCGCTGTTGTCGCAGACGCGGAGTGAACGTCGCTTTCGAACGTGGAAAGACACGGCATCGAACACCGGTATGTCCGCTGTTGTACGGCTAGCGAGCCGCTGAGATGGCCGCTACCTGGTGAATAGTCGGTCGCGTGAGTTCGGAACACCACACTGTCCGCTGTTCGAACAAGCGGCGAAAATAGCCGATTTACTGCGGACATCGTGGTGTTCCGAGCGGTCGGAAATCGGTAACGAAATCGGTCGGCGAATCCGAACGAACGCATGCTTCTGAGGAACGAATCGAAGTAGCAATCACTTCCAAAACACGGCAGAGAGCCGTTCTGACGGAGGTGGGCTCGAGACTAACACCATCGTGTCCGCAGTAATTTCAGTCGGGTCGCCTACTGCTGGATGAAATCGTCGAGCGTGCTCGTCTTCTCGCCGTCGAGGAAGGGTTCGACCGTCTCGTGGACGCCCACGAGTTCGATGGTGTCGCGCATGGCAGAGACGATGAGCCCGACGTCCATATCGAGGGCGTACTCGCGGTACGTCCCGCCGCGTCGACCCTCGTTTCGCTCGGTGACGGAGACGATTCCGAGCATCGCGAGCTCGCTGAGGTGGTCGCGCATCCGTCGCGGGACGAGCGGGTCGCGGTTGGCGAGTTCGGTAAACCGGGTGTATCGGGGCCGAACGTCGCGGGAGCGAATCGGCGTCTCGTCTTCCAACTCGAGCGTCAGAAGCGAGTAGAGGACGAGGTGACCGTGTTCGGTCAATCCGTTGATTCCCTCTTTGATGCGGCCGCGTTCGAGGGCGCGCCGACCGCGTTTCACGTGTTCCTCCTCGATGCGGTCGGTGTCGTCGTCGCGGGCCAGGTCGCCGGCTTTCATCAACAGGTCGATCGACTGGCGGGCGTCACCGGCGTCTTTCGCGCCGTAGGCGGCGCAGAGCGGAATCACTTCGTCGGCGAGGACGCCCTCGCGGAACGCAACCTTGGCGCGCTGTTCGAGGATAGCGCGGAGGTTCTTGGCGTTGTACGCGGGGAAGTGAATCTCCTGTTCGCACAGGGAGCTTTTGACCTTCGGTGAGAGGTCGTCGCGGAACGAGAAGTCGTTGGAGATGCCGATGAGACCGACTTTCGCGACGTCCAGGTTCCCGTTGGCCCGGGCCCGCGGGAGTTGATAGAGGATACTGTCGTCGTTGACGTGGTCGATTTCGTCGAGGACGATAATTATCGTCCCGCCGCAGTCGTCGAGTTCCTGCCAGAGCATCTCGTAGACGGACCCGAGCGGGTAGCCCGTCGTGCTGATCTGGTTCGACTCCGACCGGAACTCGTTGACGAGTCGGGTCGCGATCTGATACGAACTCGTGAGTCCGTCGCAGTTCAGGAAGACGACCCTGAGGTCGATGTCGTCGTAGTGGCTCGCGTCCTCGCGGAGGTGCCCGAGTAAGTACCGCGACGCGGCGGTCTTGCCGACGCCGGTCTTCCCGTAGAGGAAGATGTTGTTGGGCTGTTCGCCGTTGATAACCGGTTGCAGCGCAGCCTGAAAAGTGCGGAGTTCCTCGTCACGCCCCACGAGTTCCTCGGGCTGGTAGTCCTCGCGAAGGGCGTCCCGGTCCCGATAGATCTCGGTGTCCCGCTCGAATAGGGGCATACTACCACGGTTCGACCACTTCATTGATAAAACCACCGCGTCCGGAGTGTCCGCTGTTCTCGTTCTTTATATACTCGGCCGGGAACACACCCCCTCCACTTTGTCCGCTGTTCTGGGAAACGAAGGTAACCGGTGGAACAACTGGACGGAACCGCGTGTCCTGGTATAGAGAAAGATTTAATATACTATAGCTTAAACTAAGTCCGTAATACAGGCAATTATAGTAATTGTATTAGGGCTGTTTGGAGACGACTTCTTTCGTTCACCTCTGCAGAAATCTAAACTAACTCGACTAATCGGAAACCGACGGCAGAGGACCAATTCACAACGACGGGGGGTACCGCCTCACACCGAGAACAGCGGACAAAGTGGTGTGAGTGTTCCCCGTTTCAGACCGCCTCGTCCCTACGTTCACACTCACCGAGAACAGCGGACAAAGTGGTGTGGGTATCAACCGTCAAACCAATCGACTACCAATCAAACACCAATCGCAAATTCCTACGAAATACCCACTGAACACGTACTGAAACGATTGCCACACAGACGCGTCGTTGGTTCTCACACGACCGAGTCGACTCGACCGCTTCGTTCGCCTGCTCACCCGATCCGTACTCTCGGTTCTCGTTCCCGCTCCGCTTGACTCCTATGAGCGCTCCGAGAGAGAACACGTGACCGAGAGGGACGTGAACAACCGCGGCGGCGATAGCGGTGATACTGTAGCAGTGACTACGTCTACCGACGCCTCGTTTACCGACGACGTTTGTCCTTCGTGATTCGGTGGAACCTCACGACCCGGAGGAAGCGTCTTTGCAGGGGCTAAGACGACGAACAACTGCGGACATCGTGGTGTTGCAGGGGAATCTTCGACCCCCCGCGACCCGTCCGACTGCTTCAGCGACGACTCGGTGATGACCGACCACGACCGGTATCCTAAAATGAGGCCTCGGGCGAAACCACGTGGTGTGTGACCACGAACCAATCCCTATTGGCGGCCAATCTGTCGGAAAACAGCGGACAACGTGGTGTTCGAAACCGTCACCACCGCGATTTCAATGTCGTGACATTTGGTATCACGAGTATCCGATAAGTTATCCGTCTCCGGGTCCGAGCAAGAATGTGAGTGAAAATCAAGGGCGTCGAAACCTTCGAATGCCCAACGACAACGAGCTGTTCGCAGTCGTCACAGAGCACAACGGTGGCAATCACGTTCGAATCCGCTGTGAAGACGGAAAGAACCGCATGGGCCGCATCCCCGGCCGCATGAAGTACCGCACGTGGATCAACGAGGGCGACGTCGTGCTCGTCGAACCGTGGGACTGGCAGGACGAGAAAGCTAACATCGAATGGCGATACACCGGCGAGGACGCGGACCAGCTCCGGCGCGAAGGCCACATCCAGTAATCATTTTCTCCGAAAGGAGAGTTTATCTCGCCTGACGAACCAGCCGTGGCTCTCCGATAGCTCCGCGTTTTCTCTGCAGATTCTCAGTTAGTACCGACAGAACGGAACAGAACAGAACAGAACAGAACAGAACAGCGGACATAGTGGTGTTGCTCTCGTCGCGCCCGGCAAGCAACATAGAACGCGAGCGCGAGTGCGGATCGCCTGCCGGAGGTTCGCTCGTTTCGCTCTCGTCTCACTCGAACACGTCGACGAATCGCGGCGCGGAAAGTGTCTGCAGGTCACCCGGCGTGAGTCGAAACACCGCCTCGGGGGTTCCCGCGGCGGCCCAAATCCGGTCGAACGACTCGAACGTCGGGTCCGCGAGGACGGGACAGTCGGTCGCGTGGCAGGTCGGCGGCACGCCGCCGATGCTCCAGCCGGTCGCTTCTTTCACCTCGCCGGGGTTGGCGCTTCGTACTGAGCCTTGTTCGACGCCGAATTCGGAGGCGAGCGTGGCTTCGTCCACGCGGTTCGCGCCGCTCGTGAGGACGACAACCGTCTCGTCGCCGACGCGCATCACGATGCTCTTGACGATTTGGGCGACGTCGCAGCCGACGGCCGCGGCCGCGTCGTCGGCCGTCTTGGTCCCCTCCGGAAACTCCTCGATAGTCACTTCGAAGCCGTGAGAATCGCGTACTTGGTCGGCGAAGTTTCGTGCCGTGGGATGCATACTCAGGGGTTCCCTCTCGCCGGACATGAACGTTCACTGACGAGGCAGATTCTGCGGGGGAGTCAACGACCGCCCGCGAATCGCGTTCTCGACGGCCCTGCGAGCGCCGGAGCTACCACTCCCCGTTGAGTCCGTCGCGAAGCGCCGCCACGTCCGACTCGTCGTTGAAGTTGTGGAACGACGCGCGGACCGCTTTCGGCTCGGGAAGCGTTCGGACGACCACGCCCGCCGACTTGAGGCGCTCGACCGTCCCCTCCGGGTCGGAGACTTCGAACGAGACGAGTCCCGATTCCGGGTCGTGTGGGCTCAACAGCCGCCCCTCTGGGACGGCCTCGATGAACCGGCTCGCGAGATTGCGAATGTGCGCTTCGGTCCGGTCGAGACCGACGCGCTCGGCGATGTCGAGCGCCTCTCGCAGCGCGACGTGCGGCGCGGGGTTGGTGGTTCCGATCTCGAAACGCTTGGCTCCCGGCGCGAAGTCGAGGCCGTCGGCGTTCGGCTCCGTGACACCGCGGTAGCCGACGGCGTGCGGTTCGATGTCCTCGGCGACGTCGCGGCGGACGTACAGGAAGCCCGCGCCCCACGGCCCGAGTAGCCACTTGTGGCCCGCGCCGGCGACGATGTCCGCTCCCCACTCTTCTACATCGACGGGATACTGGCCGAACGACTGGACCGCGTCGACGACCGACAGCGCGCCGGCGTCGCGGGCGATGTCGGCGAGTTCGCGCACGGGGAGTCGCGTTCCGTAGTTCCACGTCAAGGCGCTGAAACAGACGAGTTTGGCGTCGGCGACGGCTTCGGTGTACTGGTCCATATCGAGTCGCCCCGCGTTGCTCTCGACGACACGGACCTCCACGCCCTCGCGTTCCAGACGCCGCCACGGGAGGATGCCCGCCGGGTGTTCGAGGTCGGTTCGGACGACCACGTCGCCCGGTTCCCAGTCGAGCGCGGTGGCGATGCGGTTGATGCCGTCGGTGGTGCTCTGGGTCAGCGCCACCTCCTCTGTCTCGGCACCGATGAACGCAGCCACATCCTCGCGGACGGCCTCGTAGGCGTCGAACGCGGTCGGATAGGGGCCGTCGTCGCCCGGCGAGTCGTACTCGTGGTATTCGAGGAACTCGGTCGCGCGCTCCACGATGGTGCGCGGGCTCGGGCCGTGCGCGCCGGTGTTGAGATACGTGACTTCGTCGAGGGCTGGAATCGTCGTTCGGAGTTCGTCGGGTGTCATAGTGTGTTCTCGGATATCATCGCGCGTTATCGGATATCATCGCGCGTTATCGGGTGTCATCGTGCGTCATTCTCTCGTCGGTCGCGCCGCGAAGGAGTCGTGCCTGCTGGTGACACGTCCGTCGAATCAAACGTTCTGGTACCACTATCGAATTGCCGCAACAGCTCGTCGGGGAGTCGGGCGTACACCTCGGCGTTGCGGGCGAGCGCCCCGACTGTGGTGAACTCGTCGGCCGCGTGAGCCGTCTCAGTTCCCAGACCGAACTCGACGGTCGGGACACCCGCGTTGCGCATCCGCTTCGCGTCGCCGCCGCCGGTCGCGCTTCGCCGGAACACGCGCCCGCCGGTGACGCCCGACGCGACCGAGCCCACGGCGTTTGCCAGCGGACCGCCGGGGTCCTCGAACGTCCCGACTGACCAGTCCGCGTCCGAGATTTCGACGCCGTCGTGACCGGCGACCACCTCCCGGACGGCGTCGAGTACCGTTTCCGTCTCGACGCCCGCCGTCACGCGAATGTCGAGTTTCGCCCGCGCCGCGGTGGGGACGACGTTCACCTGGTCGCCGCCCGAGAGGACGCCGAGATTTACCGACGGCCGTTCGAACAGCTCTCGCGCCGCATCCTCGCCAAACTGCGGCGCGTAGTACTCCGCGGACTCCTCGACGAGCGCCCGCACCGCGGGGTCGAACTCGAACCGATAGTCTCCGAGCGTCGATTCGATGTCGTTCACGGCGCCGTAGAGGCGGTGAATCGCGTTCTCGCCGAGCATCGGCCGGGAGCCGTGGGCGGCGGTCCCCGTCGCTTCGAGTTCTAGCCAGATGCTCCCGCGGTCGGCGACGGTCACCGAGTGCCGGTCGCCTTCGCAGGTCGTCTCGCCGATGACGCAGGCGTCGGCCGAGAGCCCGCGCCGGTCTAGCAGCGTCGGCAACCCCGCCTTCCCGGCGACTTCCTCGTCGCTCACGAACGCGAACACGAGGTTCGTCGCCGGCACCGTCCCGGTTTCGACGTACGCCTCCGCCACCGCGAGCATCGCGGCGATTGTCCCTTTCATGTCGGTCGCGCCACGTCCGTAGAGCCGGTTTCCCTCCCGCTCGCCGAGCGGGTCGCGCGTCCACTCGCCAGCCTTGAACGGGATCGTATCGAGGTGCCCCAACAGGGCGAGCGTCCGCTCTGTCGCACCCGGGAGCGTCGCTACGAGGTTCGGCTTCGTCGGGTCCGAGGCGACTCGCTCGGTCTCGATACCGAGGTCGGAGAAGAACGATTCGACCCACGACGCGAGTTCCCGTGTGTCTCCCGGGGGGTTCTGTGTGTCGTGGCCGACGAGCGTCGCCGCGAGGTCGACGATGTCCTCGCGGTGCTCGCGGAGGTAAGCGACGGCGGGCGAGTCGCTGGACATGAGGTCTCTGTTTGAGTGTACGGCCCTCGGGCAGATAAGTTTGTGCTACAAATACAATACTATATGTTCGAAGTGGATGTTTCTCTATGAGATAGTTCCGAAAGAAATCGTTATTCCGAATCAGGCGTTGTGTGGCTCGTCGCCGATTCTATCATCAGGCGTTGTAGGTCCACTTCTGGAGGGTCGCGGAGTTGGAGCCAGATTCCGAGGTCCAGACGACGCGGTAGGTCTCACCACCGGAAAGGGGGGAGGACGAAAGGGCAATGGAACGATCATCACCTGCTTGGATTTTGTCGTCGCTCTCATCCCATGTGTATTCAGTCGTACCATCTGTCACCACGATGCGGGCCTCATCGATTGCGTCACCGCTTTCATGAGTAATTGTCAGTTCCTCGGACCCACTAGTTGAATCGTAGCTGAAACTGAAACTCGCCTGCGGTGCGGTGTCGCCGACTTGGTCACCGAGACCGAGGACGAAGGTACCGATGACGGCCGCGAGAATGACGGTAATCGCGACCATGAGGATGACGCCGATGACCGGCGAGACTGCGCGGGATTCTGTGAAGATTCTCTTGATTTGCATAGTTGTCTCTCCTAGGTGTGCCGGACGAGAGGCGACCGTTGAGAAAAATTCGAATCGGTCCTCGAACGCTTGCCTGCTAACCTAACAGATAGTCTGACGTTCTCCGAGGATATAAACTAGTATTGAGAAGACGTTTCACGTCTCATGCGTGTTCCGTACCAGAATCGGAGAACGCTGTCGCTCTCGGGGTAACATCCGAAAAAATTGAGGTTCGTTGGCTGTGACGCTGCGGACCGTTCAGGCGTTGTAGGTGTACTTCTGCAGGGTCGCGGAGTTGGAGCCCGATTCGGAGGTCCAGACCAGGCGCACTTCGTCGCCGTTGTCGAGCGTTTCGGACCCATCAAGGGTCACAACGATGGTTTCACCAGCGTTCATGTTGTCGTCAGCGCCGTCGTTTTTCACCACGCCTGGTGCGGTCATGTCCGACGGGATGGCGACACTCAGATCGTCGCTGGCGATGGCGTCACCGCTTTCGTGCGTGATAGTGATTTCCTGCGCACCGTCGTACTCGAAGCTGAAACTCGCCTGCGGGGCGGTGTCGCCGACCTGGTCGCCGAGACCGAGGACGAAGGTACCGATGACGGCCGCGAGGATGACTGTGATCGCGACCATGAGGATGACGCCGATGACTGGCGAGACTGCGCGTGATTCGCTAAGGAATTTCTTGATATCCATTGTTCTACCCAGGACCGGCCTCAGACCCACCTCGTGCCCACCACACGGGACCTCGAGCGGCCACATGTTCCGGCTCCTGTTGGCCTTCCGTATGTTCCGGATATATTTAATTTCGCAGCGACTTACCGGTCTATTCGACGGGTTAGGGCGCTCCTAAAGCCAGAATTCGGGATTTAAGCTGTTCCATCCCATCTGGATACCATTGGCAGGTACGTTCGGTGTTGAACCGCCGTTTCGAGGCGCTATACGCTCGAACTCGTCTCACCCCCCGCTCGACGCGCCTGCTCAAACCCTCACACCCCGAGTTTCTGCGGACACGGTGGTGTGGGTGTGGACGGGTCGTCGCCGCGGCGCGCGCGCTTCACACGCGCGTAGTTCGCGGTCGTAAATAGAGGAAAGACGGCCGAAAACGTCGCTGAACGACCTACTGCGTGGCGTTCCAGAACCGCGGCGTCGACTCGAAGTCTATCTCCGCGTCGGAAGGCGCGCGCTCGTAGAGTGCGTCGTGGACGGCCTCGTAGGCCGCGCGCGGGCCTTCCTGTGCGAGTTTCGGGTAGTCGCGGGTGTCGAAGACGACCCGCCAGGTCCCGTTCGTGAGGTGAAGTCCGAGGATGTATTTCCCGCGGACGTTCACAACCAGTTGGTAGGCGTGCTGAACCGTCTCGCCGTCGCGTTCGAGGTTGTAACCGCGGACGGCGACGGCCTGTTGAATCGCCTCTTTCGTCTCGAGTTCGGCGACGAACGACTTGGGGACGGCCCGCCCGGGGAGCGATTCGACGAACGGTTCGCTCACGGTCGCACCACCTCGCGTCGCGCACCTGTCGGTTCCATCGTATCCTATCTGGGCGGCCCAGCGGGTATATGCGATACGGTCTCTGCTGGGCGACGGGGCCCGACCCGTGTCGCGCCTCGCGGGCGCGCACGAGAAGCACTGTCCAGCGAACGCGGGTCGGCCTCGGTTGGTCACCGCCTGCCGACCGCGTTCCGAGCGAAGCGCCTTTGGGTCTCTGCACGCGCAGACGAACCGTGAACTCCAACGCGCACCACGTCGGTCTCACCGTCCGCGACCTCGATTCGACGCTCGAATTCTACCGCGACGCGCTCGACCTGCCGGTCGTCTCCCGCTTCGAAGTCGGCGGCGACGAATTCGCCACCGCCGTCGGTGTCGACGGTGCCTCGGCGCGGTTCGCCCACCTCGACGGCGGCGACGTGCGCGTCGAACTCGTCGAGTACGACCCGGTCGGTACCGACACGGACGAACCGACGCTCAACCGTCCCGGGGCGACCCACCTCGGGCTCTCCGTCGACGACGTCGACGCCGCGGTGGCGGAACTCCCGTCCGACGCCGAGACGCTCAGCGAGCCGCAGACGACCGAAAGCGGCACGCGAATCGCGTTCGTCCGCGACCCGGAGGGGAACCTCGTCGAACTTCTCGAGGCCTGAATCGGACACTCGGCTCGACGGGCGTCACCTCTCGGCTATCCGGACTTGTGGTAGATGTACAATCTCGGGGGCGCAGCCACTCCTCGTTGGGGATGCCGGGACCATCATCGGCGACGCGGACGAGCGCCGTCGCTCGACCGAAACGTCCGAGAGGCCGTCCTCGTCGATGGTCCGACGGATAATTTCCTCGCTGCTACTCTCGCTGTCCTCGCCCGCGCTGTAGGGGAGCGGTCCGCCGAGCACCGCGTCGCGCTCCCAGCCGAACGTCTCCGTGGCGGCGTCGTTCCACCTCGTCACGCGCCCCTCGGACGCCTGCTGGCGCTCGATTCGACGGTTCTTCCGGGAGACGAGCGCCCAAACGAACGCGGTGGAGGCGGCGACGAAGGCCAACCCTTTGACCAGTTCGGCTTCGGGGGCCGGGGGCGTACCCAGCGCGACCAACAGGAATAGCTCGCCGCCGAGTACGCCTGCGGTCCCGAAGCCGAGATACACCAGCGCGATGGCGCGGGCGGAAATATAAACTGGAGCGGTAATCTGGCAGTTGATAACGACGGCACACCCCTCGAAACCCGACGCGGAAGCGCAACCGACATTGGCACCGGGCCGCTAGCGCAGGTGACTACCCGTCTCGCGGAGACGCGCGGCGACACCTCACCATGAACCGACGGCACGCCAGCGAGACACCATGAACCGACGAGACGCCATCAAGACGCTCGGCGTCGGCACTATCGCGGCCACCGCTGGGTGTCTCGGCGGATTCGAACGACAGTCGGCGTGGCGCGACCCGCCGCTCGTCGAGGACCGCCCGGCTGCGGTCTACCTGCCCGCCATCACCGAGGGGATGAAGATGTACGGCAAGACGACAGCCGGTCCGTACGGCGTCGCGCTCACCTACTCGTACCCCCATCGCTTCTGGACCGCCGCCGGCTCCGAACTCGGAAAGACGGTCGTCGAGGCCGACGACTCGATTCACCTCATGGCGTCGCTGTGGGACGCCGAAACGGGGACCGTCCTCCCGCTCGACGCCGGCGTCTCCATCGAGATTCTCCGCGACGGCGACCTCGTCAGCGAGGAGGTCGCCTACCCGATGCTCTCCCAGCAGATGGGGATGCACTACGGCTCGAACTACGTTCTCGACGGTGAGGGCGACTACGAGGCTCGCGTCCACGTCGGTGGCACCTCGCTTTCCCGAACAGGGTCGTTCGCCGGCCGGTTCGACGCGGCCGAGACGGCGACGTTCGCGTTCACCTTCGAGACCGACGACCTCTACGACGTGGAACTGAAGCGCCTCGGCGACGAGGCCGGGTCGCGCGGCGCGGTCCCCGCGATGGAGATGATGGGCGTCCCGACCGGGAAAGCGCCCGCAGTCGGCGACCTTCCCGGTCGCCACCTCGGCCGACAGACGAGCGCCGACGCCCTGTTCGACGCCTTCGTCGTCGACGACGGCTCCCGATTCGGCGTCGACGGCTCGTACCTCTACGTCTCGGCGCGGACGCCGTACAACGAGTTCGTGCTGCCGATGATGGGCGTCAGAGCCACGCTCGAACGCGGCGGAACCGCGGTCCTCGACGGGGCGCGACTCGCCCGGACGCTCGACCCCGACCTCAGCTACCACTACGGAACGGGCGTCGAGACCGTCGAATCCGGCGACGCGCTGACAATTTCCGTGGATGTGCCGCCGCAGGTCGCCCGCCACGACGGCTACGAGACGGCGTTCATGGATTTCGAACCGATTCGGTTCGATGTCTGAGGCGTCGCCCCGCCGCTGTCGTGCGTCTCGCGGCTCGCACTCGCACCCCACCACCGGAGCCGTCCGGAGCGGACGCCCGCGATGGAAACGTTCAGATGCCAACCACCCCGAACTTCGAGTGACTATCGGATGACCACGGACACAGACGCGACGCGCGACCGCCACACCTGCACAGCGTGCGGCGAGGCGTATCCGACAGCGCGGTTGCTGGTCCTCCACCGGGGCGCGAGACACCCCGACGACCTCGACGCCGGGGAGGTCGAGGCGTACCGCGAGGCGTACTACGAGGAGGAAGACGAACTCAAGTCGTTCCGCATCCGCGCGCTCGGCGTCCTCGTCCTGCTGTACTTCGGCTTCCTCATGCTGTTTATCGTCTTCGCATCATGACCCGACTCCGACCCCTCTCCCTCAGACGATTCGGTCTCGGTCTTCTACTGGCGAGCCTCCTGTCGCTTCTCGCCGACCCGGCGGCCGCGAGCAACGCCGCGGTCGGCCTCGCGGGCGCGTCGGAGGACAACCTCGCGGTCCCGCGGTGGCTCTATCTCGCCACCGGCGGCGCGACCGTCGGGGCCTCCGCGCTCCTCGCCAGCTTCGTCACCGACCGCCGATTCATCGAGCGCGTCCATCTGTGGCAGACCGGCCTCGAAGCGGGCATCTCGGACGGCCTCCTGCGCGCCCTCCGGGTCGTGGGCGGCGTCCTCGGTCTCGCGCTCCTCGCGCTCGTGGTCTATCTCGGCTACACCGGCCCGCAGGTCCCGACCGTCAGCTTCGCCGTTATCGTCGTCTTCGCGGGGCTTCGGGCCGGGTACACGATGTTCTCGTACCTCGTGGCCGACACGTGGCGCGCGCTGAACCCGTGGCGAACCGTCGTCTCGGCGGTTCCGAACGGTTTCGTCTCGTATCCCGAGCGACTCGGTCGCTGGCCGGCGGTGGCTGGGATTCTCGCGCTCGTCTGGGTCGAGACCGCGACCGACGTCACGACCCGGCCGTCGGTTCTCGCGACCGCGCTCGTCGCCTACTCGGTCGTCACGCTCGCCGGTGCGGTCGCCGTCGGCGCGGACACGTGGTTCGACAAGGTCGACCCCGTCTCCGCCTTCCTGCACTTCTACGGCCGCGTCGCACCGCTTCGGCTCGACGACGACGGCCTCTCGTTCCGCCTCCCAGGGATGCGACTCGTCACCGACGACGACCTGACGGACCTCGGCGACGTGGCCGTCGCGGTCGTCCTCGTCTGGGAACTCACCTTCAGCGGCTTCGTCACGACCGAGCAGGGCGCGGCGGCCATCCGGTGGCTCGCGGGCGTCGGACTCCCACCGCTTCTCGTCTACGGACTGCTCTACCTCGGTGGCTTCGGGGTCTTCCTCGGCCTCTACGTCCTCGCGGCGCGGGTGACCGCCCGCCGTATCGACACCTTCGAGACGCCGCTCGACCTCGCGGTCAAATTCGCGCCCTCGTTGCTCGCCATCGCTGCGGGCTACCACCTCGCGCACTACTTCGGCTTCTTCGTCTCGCTGTCGCCGATGCTGGCGGGGGCGTTGTCGTCGCCGCTGTCGTCGCCGGCGAACCCGGTCGTCCTCACGCTTCCCGCGTGGTTCGGCGGCCTGAACGTCGTGTTCGTCCTCGTCGGCCACCTGCTCGCGGTGTGGGTGGCGCACTCGCAGGCCTACCGGACCTTTCCCAGCCGACTGCAGGCCGTCCGGAGCCAGTTCCCCTTCGTCGCCGTGATGATTCTATACACGGTTCTCAGCCTGTGGCTCATCTCGCTGCCGACCGCGAGTCCGCCGTTCCTCTGATTGTTAACCTAGGTCGCTCAATTTATGAAGTTAAAACATACAACCCCCCATTTCTAACAGGTGAATTATTAACCGGTCCCTGACTACTGCCGAGTATGAGTGAACACGACGAACGCGACCCCGACCCCGGTGACGGGGCGGACGCGTCCACCAACCCGCCCGACGGCGACAGCTGCGGGTGCGACGACGCCTGCGAGGTCGAGGGAGAGTCGTCGGGAGCGGCCGACTCGACGCAGACCGACTCGTCCGTCGGGGAGTCGGGGGAAGACTCGTCGCCCGCCGCCGGTTCGGCCCGCGCGGAGTTCTCGGTGCCGGACATGGACTGCGCCTCCTGTGCGAACAAGGTCGAATCGAGCGTCCGGAAACTCGACGGCGTCGGCGACATCGACCCGCGGGCGACGACCGGCCGACTCGTCGTCGAGTACGACCCCGAACGGACCACGTCGGACGACATCCGGGGCAATATCGAGGGCGCGGGCTACGCCGTCGAAGACGGCCCCTCGACGCGCGAGGTCTCGTTCACCGTCCCCGACATGGACTGCGCCTCCTGCGCCGGAAAGGTCGAAAACGCCCTCCGCGGTGCACCGGGCGTGCTCTCCTCCGAGACGCGCCCGACGACCGGGACCGCGGTCGTCACGCTCGCGGCCGACGCGGACCTCGATTCGGTCGTCTCGGCCATCGAGGCCGCGGGGTACGAGGTCACCGAGACCGACGGCGACGAGGCGGACACCGACGCCGACGCTGACGCCGGCGCGGACCGCGAGAGCGTCTGGCGCAGCACGCGCGCGGTGAAGACGTGGATAAGCGGCGGCTTCCTCGCGACGGGCATCGCCGCCGAGTACCTGTTCGGGCTGGAACTCGTCGTCGCCAGCGTCCTCGGCATCTCGTTCACGGTCGCCGAACTGTTCTACATCGTCGGGGCCGCACTCGGCGGGCAGGCCATCCTCCGCAACGGCTACTACTCGGCGAAGAACCGCAGTCTCGACATCGACTTCCTGATGTCGGCGGCGATTCTCAGCGCCGTGACCGCGAGTCTCGTCTCCGGGCCGACGAGCCTCTACTTCGAGGCCGCGACGCTCGCGTTCCTCTTCAGCGTCTCCGAACTGCTCGAACGCTACTCGATGGACCGCACGCGCGACTCCCTCCGCGAACTGATGGACCTCTCGCCCGACGAGGCGACGGTCCTCCGCGACGGCGTCGAGACGGTCGTTCCCGTCGAGGAACTCGAACTCGGCGACGTGGTCGCCGTCAAGCCCGGCGAGAAGATTCCCGTCGACGGGACGGTGGTCACCGGCGACAGCGCGGTCAATCAGGCCCCCATCACCGGTGAGTCCGTCCCGGTCGACAAGGCCGAGGGCGACGAGGTGTTCGCGGGCACCGTCAACGAGGCGGGCTACCTCGAAGTCCGCGTCGAGTCCGCCGCGGGCGACGACACCCTCTCGCGCATCGTCTCGATGGTCGAGGACGCCCAGTCCAACAAGACCGAACGCGAGCAGTTCGTCGAGCGCTTCTCGTCGTACTACACGCCCGTCATGGTCGTCGTCGCGGTCGCGGTCGCGGCGATACCGCCGCTCGCGTTCGGCCTCGACTGGGTGACGTGGTTCGTCTACGGCATCACGATGCTCGTGCTCGCCTGCCCCTGCGCGTTCGTCATCTCGACGCCCGTCTCGGTCGTCTCGGGCATTACGTCGGCCGCGAAAAACGGCGTGCTCATCAAGGGCGGCACGCACCTCGAAGCGATGGGCTCGGTCGAGGCCATCGCCGTGGACAAGACGGGCACGCTCACGAAGGGCGAACTCACCGTCACCGACGTGGTCCCGCTCAACGGAAACTCCGAAGAGGACGTGCTCCGGTGCGCTCGCGGCCTCGAATCCCGGAGCGAACACCCCATCGGCGAGGCCATCGTCTCCCACGCCGAGGGCACGGGCGTCGCCGCCCGCGAGGTCGACGACTTCGAGAGCGTCACCGGCAAGGGCGTCCGAGCCGACCTCGACGGCGTCCCGCACTTCGCCGGCAAGCCCGGGTTCTTCGAGGAACTCGGGTTCGACCTCGAACACGTCCACGTGACCGGCCCCGGCGGGGGGCTTTCCGAGGACATCCGACAGCTCTGTGACCGCCACGGCTGTCTCAACCTCGTCGAGGACACGATTCCGCGCCTCCAGTCCGAGGGCAAGACGGTCGTCGTCGTCGGGACCGAAGACGACCTCGAAGGCCTCGTCGCCGTCGCCGACGAGGTCCGCCCCGACGCCCGCGAGACGGTCGCAAAGCTCCGCGAGGCCGGTCTCTCGGTCGTCATGCTCACCGGCGACAACGAGGGGACCGCCCGCGCCATCGCCGAGCAGGTCGGCGTCGACGACTTCCGCGCCGGTCTCCTCCCGGAGGACAAGGTCGCGGCCGTCGAGGGACTGCTCGACGAGTACGGTTCGGTCGCCATGGTCGGCGACGGTATCAACGACGCCCCGGCGCTCGCCACCGCCACCGTCGGCGTCGCCATGGGCGCGGCAGGTACCGACACCGCCCTCGAAACGGCCGACATCGCCCTCATGGCCGACGACCTCTCGAAGCTCCCGTACCTCTACGAACTCTCACACCGGGCGAACAACGTCATCCGGCAGAACATCTGGGCGTCGCTCGCCATCAAGGCCGTCCTCGCGGTCGGCGTCCCCTTCGGCTACGTCTCGGTCGCGCTCGCGGTCCTCGCGGGCGACGCCGGGATGACTATGGGCGTGACGGGCAACGCGATGCGACTCGCTCGGATTCGGCCGGACGAGTGAGGTTCACGGGACACGTCGTCCTCCCTTCCCCGAGTTTCGCTCTCTCGCCGCCCGAGTCGCGTATCCGTGTTACTTAGTACCGTGACAACATCAACACGGTCGCAATTCTTGCCACATGAGAAACGGCTGACGCGGTTTTGCCGACGCCGCGCGTCAGAGACTGGCATGGACGACGACGAGCGGACGCCACGCCGAGACGCGACCGACCGACTGACGCGGAGTCAGGATACCCGCGATGCGGGGCGCACCCGAAGGCGGTTCATCTGGCTCACCGGAACCGCCGCGATGGCGGGGTTGGCCGGTTGTTCCGGCGGCGGTGACGGTGCGACCGAGACGACGACAGCGACCGCGACCACGACGCAGTCGTCGGGGTCGACCGGGGGCGTCCCCGAGGCGTACGCGACCGCCGCGTCCCTCGACGGCACCCAGCGCAACCCTGACAGCCTCTCGTCGCAGGAGGCCGTCTCGTACCAAGACGAGCCGAAAGACGGCAAGCAGTGTTCGACCTGCCGGTACTACATCGAGGACAAAAACGGGGACGGCGTGGGCGCGTGCGCCATCGTCGCGGGCGAAATCGCTCCTGAGGGGTACTGCGTCTCTTACGTCGAATACGAGGGGTAACGCTCCGAACCTCCGTCGCGGTCAGGAGCCGTCGCCCGTCGGCCCGACGGCGCTCTGAATCCGACAGCGGATGGATTCTTCGACGCCGTCGCGCTCGACCGGAATCACCCACTTCTCGCCGCAGCCGAGGACGGTCACCATCTCGCCGTCCTGTCGGTGTTTCACCGAGACGAACACCTCGCCGCGCTCGGGGTCGTAGTCCACGAGTTCGACGAGTACGTCCTCGCCGGCGATGAGGAGGTTCTTCGCGCCGTCCAACTCGGTGACGTAGGACTCGGTGTTCCCGGCCGGGTCGGTGACGAACAGTTCGACGACCGGCACGTCCTCCCCGTCGGGGTAGCTCGCGTCGACTTCGAGCGCCCCGTCTTCGAGCCGGATGCCGTGTATCTCGACGAGCGACGCCGCGACGCCGAAGGTGTCAGCCACCTGCTGACGGAGGTCCCCCAACGGGATTCGAACCGACTCTCGAATCGTTCCCATGCCAGCCCCTACGAACGGGGGGTGTATGAGCGTGTCCGCTAGTCGTCGCCCCAGAGGGCGTCCGCGAGGCGCGACCCCGACGGGACGGCCTCGCGGAAGGGGACCGAGTCGAACGCGAGCGGCCCGTTGAGCGAGAGGAAGCCGAGTTCGCCCTCGGGCGCACGGTCGAGGTTGGTCAAGAACGCCACCTTTCGGACGGCCTCGACGCCCTCGACGGTCGCGCCGGGGTCGACCGACTCGTACAGGGCGGCGTGTTCGCGGACGTGTTCGACGCAGCGTTTCGTCGGTGCGAACAGCAACAGCGCGTGGACGCCCGGCCCCTCGCGGCCGAGTTTCGTCCGGATGGCGTGCTCGTCGTCCTTGTAGAAGTAGCGCTCCATGCGGCGATACTGGCGGAGTACCTCGTTCGCGCCGGTAGCGTGGCGGACAGCGGCGTCGGCCTTGAGTTCGATGAGGTAGTCCACCGGCTCGGGCGTCCGCACCCTGACGTACACGTCGGCGACGCCGCGGTTCCCGTAGTGGTCGTACGGCTCTTCGAGGTGGATCTCCACGTCGTCGAAGGCCGCCCGGAAGTGCTCGACCACCCGCGTCGCCAACTCGTCCTCGCGCATCTGTCGGTCGAGACGAGGCGGCCGTCGGGGAAATGTCCCGCGGTTCGGCCGGCGGCGACCCGACACATCGGAAAACACATACCGCGGGCGTTCGGTTGGAGAACCGACATATGTCCCTGCCGACCCGCAGACAGGTCCTCCGCGCCGGCGGCGCGTCCCTCGTCGCCGCGCTCGCCGGGTGTTCCGGCGAGGGTTCGAGTTCCAGTTTAGACGAGCCACACGGCCCCTCCCCGGACGCGCTCGTCACCGACTACGACCACCTCCAACTCCGCAACGACGCCGAGACCGCCATCTTCCGAAACGCCGCCCGCGACGACGAAAGGGCGGGGTCGTCGTACTTCGACAACTTCCTCGTCACTACCGACGAAGAACGCGGGAACGTCGCGGTCGTGGTCGAACCCGACGGCATCGACGAGGCCCGCGCGTTCATCGACGAGACGGATTTCGACGCGCAGACGCTCGTCATCACCCAGCACCGGCCGGACGCCTGCCACCGGGTGAAACTGCTGTACGTCACGAACCCACCGGACAGCGCCGTCCTCCTCGACTTCTGTTACCCGCTCCGGCCGGCGTCGGTCGAGTGCTCCGTGGACGACCGCCACGTCGTCGCCTCGCTGGTGCGACTGCCCTACTCATCGCAGGACGAGTCGGGCTGGGGACACGGCAGCGGAAGCAGTTGTCACCTCCCACCGTCGCTCCGAACCGAGACGGAGGACGCCTGAGATGCCCCGAACGCGACGCGACGTGCTCGCCTCGCTCGCGGGGGTCGGCGTCGCCGGACTCGCGGGCTGTACGGCACTCGACGCGGGTGAATCCGAATCCGACGACTCGGAACTCGACGCGGCGGCGCTCCGAGAGGTCATGGAACTCGGGTCGCCGGCGTTCCCGGCCCGCGTTCCGGTCCCGATTGCCGAGTCGTTCCTCGAACGAGGTCGCGCTCGCGCCCGCGAACTCCTCGATTCAGTCCCCGAGACGATGTCTTCGGAGGCGGTTCCGAACGAGGCGGTCCGAGAAATCTACGCCGAGGCGTACGCGGACGCCGCCGAGGACCTCGAACGGACGACGGCGGGCGAGACGCCCTTCGAGTCGCTTCGGGGACTGCGCTACGCCCGCGGGGCCGCGGCGATGGCGAAGGGGACCTACGACGCCGCGGTCGGCGACCTCACCGAGGCCGACGTGCGCGACGAGGCTGAGTCGGTCCGCGCCGACATCGAGTCGTTCAGGCTCGGCACGCGCTACCTCGGCGATGACCCCGACCGGGCGCTCGTCGTGTACGATGCCGTTGAGGGCCTCGCCACGGCGGCGTCCCGATATCTCGACAACGCCGACGAGTATGGCCGCTACGCCGACAGCGCCCCGGGAGTCGGCGAACTGCTCGACGCGGTCGAATCCGCGCGGGCGTCGCTCGATGGCGCGCGCCACGTCCGCGACCGCTATCTCGCCACGATTTCCGACCCGATAGACTTCACCGACGCGTTTGAATCGACAGCGACCTCGCTCGCCGAGGTCGTCGAGGACCGACTGACCGAGTATTCCGAGGTGAGAGGAGTCGACTCCACCCTCGAAGCCGAAGGGTTCGACCCCGAGGAACTCGAATTCACGCCGGCCGAGGACCTGCTGGTGGAGACGTTCGTCGAGTTCGGTTCGAGCGCCCGAACCGTCCGCGAAGCCCTCCGAAGCGACCGCTTCGCCACCGCGCTCGTGGGCTCCCACACCGCCGAGACGCACCGCCGCGCGTTCGAAGACGCTGTCACGGCGGTCAAGCGAGGCCGGTACGACTCCGTCGAGTCCGCGGCTGCGGTCAGGGACGCGAAACTCGGCGCGCTCGAAGCCCTCGAAGCCGCCCGGTCGGACGGGTCGAACCCGCACCTGACGCGGCGCGCGTTGGTCGACATCGCCCACATGGTCGGCCGCGGGGACGACTACTTCCGCGACGACTACTACGAGGACGTCGACCCTCGGGCCGCGCGAAACGCGCTCGCGCAGTACGCGACCACCGAGTTCGCCGCGCGCGAGACGCCGGCTGTGAGCGCGTGGGTGCTCGGAACGCTCGCGGCCGAACGCGGCGGCGTCGGCCGCTGACGAGCCGGTAATCTCGTTTTTACTTCCTTTCTGACGGCCGTCAACGTGTTCTTGACCGTCGTCGGCGCGTCCGTGCGCCCGCCTCGCCCGGCCGGGGAAATTACGTGTCGGCGGGCGTACCACTCTCCCACGATGTCTGCCGAACCATTCGTCGTCGTCGGCGGCGACGCCGCCGGACTCTCCGCCGCGAGCAAGTTCGCCCGCGCCGACACCGACCGCGAGGTCGTCGTCTTCGAGAAGGGCCGCTGGGTCTCCTACGCCCACTGCGGCACGCCCTACTTCGTCAAAGGCGAGGTCGAGAAGCTCACCGACATGCTCTCGCTGTCGCCCGAGGCGGCCGCCGACCGCGGCATCGACCTCCGGCGCGAACACGAGGTCGTCGCCGTCGACACCGACGAGCGGGTCGTCACGGTCGAGGGCCCCGAGGGGACGTTCGAACAGCCCTACGGCGACCTCCTCGTCGCCACTGGTGCGCGAGCGCTCCGCGAACCGATAGATGGCATCGACCTCGACGGCGCGTTCACGCTCCACGGCTTGGACGACGCGGCAGCGATTCGGTCGTTCCTCACCGACCTGGACGAGGCCTCGGTCGCCGACCTCGGGGGCGGCGGGTTCGTCGACGAGGCGCGCGCGGCCCGCTTCGGCGCGATGGAACCGCCCGAGTCGGTCGCCATCGTCGGCGGCGGCTTCGTCGGCGTCGAGATGGCTGAAGCGTTCACCGCTCACGGCCTCGACGTGCACCTGTTCCAGCGGTCCGGCCACGTCCTCGGGTCGTTCGGCGACGCCGTGGGCGAGCGGGTCGAGGAACATCTCGAAGCCCACGGCGTTACGCTCCACCTCGGCGCGTCGGTCGAGCGGCTCCGCGGCGACGACGCGGGCCGGGTCGAGGCCGTCGTCTGCGAGGGCGACGAACTCGCGGTCGACGCGGCGATGGTCGGCATCGGCCTCCGACCCAACTCGGACCTCGTCGCCGACGCGGTCGACCTCGGTGAGACGGGCGCTATCGCGGTCGACGACTACGGGCGGACGAGCGCGGAGCGCGTCTACGCCGCGGGCGACTGCGCCGAAATCGAGCACGTCGTCACCGGCGAGCCGACGTGGAACACGCTCGGCCTGCCCGCGAACCGCGCCGGGCGCGCCATCGGCCAGACCGTCGCCGGCGACCCCGAACCCATCGGGACCGTCGCGAACACCTCGGTCGTGAAGGCGTTCGACCTCGAATGCGGCCGCGCCGGCGTTACCGACCTCGACGAGGCGCGCGACGCGGGCTTCGACCCCGTTTCGAAGACTATCACCGCCGGCTCGCGGTCGGGCTACTACCCCGGGTCGGCCGAGACGACCGTCACGCTCGTCGCCGACCGCGACACCGGACGACTGCTCGGCGGCACCATCGTCGGGGCCGACCGCGCCGCCGTCAGAATCGACACCGTGGCGACCGCGCTCGCCGCCGAGTTGACCGTCGCCGAGGTGGAGCGTCTCGACCTTGGCTACGCGCCGCCGTTCAGCCCCGTCTGGGACCCGATTCTGACCGCGGCGAAGGTCCTTCGCAGCTCGCTCTAAGTCGCGACCGGTTCGAAATTCGAACCGAACAAAACGACTATTATCGATTGTGTGGTAACGATACGCTCACATGCTGGATATTACTGCAACTGAACGTGGACGTCTCGAATCCGAGTCGGCGCGGGCGGAACGGTCGGTGGGGCCGCAACGGTCGGCGGAGCCGATGGAGCAGCCGAGCCGGGCGTGGCCGAGTCGCCGAGCGCCGAGCGGAGCGTGGTGTCGGTGAACAGCCGGGTCGCCGCCGGACTGTTCGTCCTTCTGGGGCTCCTCTGGGGGAGTTCGTTCGTTGCCATCGAAGTCGGCCTCGCGTACTTCCCGCCGCTGCACTTCGCGGCACTTCGGTTCTTCCTCGCGGGCCTTATCGTCCTCGGCTACGCCGCCGTCTCGACCGACTATTGGCGGCCGCACAGCCGGACCGACTGGACGCTCGTCGGCGTCTCCGGCGGCCTCCTCATCGGCGCGCACCACGCGTTTCTCTATCTCGGACAGGAACACGTCCCCGGCGCGGTGGCGGCCATCGTCATCAGCCTCGGGCCGGTCCTGACCGCGCTGTTCGCGACGGGTATCCTCGGCGACCGCATCTCCCCGCTCGGCGTCCTCGGGTTCGGTTTCGGCTTTCTCGGCGTCGGTCTCGTCGCCCAACCGGACCCGAGCGCGCTCCTCTCCAGCGACGTGGTCGGCGTCGCCATCGTTTTCGTCGCCTCGGCGTGTTTCGCCCTCGGTGCCGTCCTGACGCGTCCCTTCTCCTCGGACATCCCGGCCCGGACGCTCCAGGCGTGGGCGATGCTGTTCGGGGCCGCGCTTCTGTCCGTCGCGGGCGTCGCCACCGGCGAATCGCTCGCGGCCATCGAGTGGTCCGGCGTCGCCGTCGGCTCGTTACTCTATCTCGCCGTCGTCAGCGGCGCGGGCGCGTTCCTCATCTACTTCGAACTGCTCGGCCGGTTCGGCCCGACGCAGATAAACCTCATCGGCTACGTCGAACCCGTCTCCGCGACGCTCCTCAGTTGGGCCTTCCTCGGCCAACTCATCGATTCCGTGACCGCGCTCGGCTTCGTCTCCATCTTCGCGGGCTTCGCGCTCATCAAGCGCCGGGCGCTCGGGGAGTTGGTCGCGGGTGCGCGCAGTCGGTCTGCGGAGTGAGGCCGCCGTCACGTCTCGCGTTTCGCCCGCGGAACAACGGACACAAGTAGTCGAGCGAGCGAACACTCACTCACCATGCCCGCCGACTCCGTGCCGCCCGAGCAGAAAGCACAGATTGCGAACGCGGTCCGCGCGGCGCTCGCCACGCACGGCTACGCTCGGCTGACGACGAAGAAGGTGGCCGCGGAGAGCGAAAAGAGCGAGGCGGGGCTGTACTACTACTACGACTCGAAAGACGAGATGATAGTCGCGTTCCTCGAAACGTCGGAGGACTACCTCGCGCGGACCCTCGACGAAATCGACGCGGAGGGGCCCGAACAGCGACTTCGAGCGGTTTGCGACATCCTCCTCGTCGACGAGGACGACCCGGCCGCCGCCGGCGTCAACATCGCCGTCATGGAACTCCTCTCGCACGCGCCGCACAACGAGACGCTCCGCGAACCCCTGCTCAGGATGGAGCGCCACACGCTCGGCGTCATCGCCGACATCGTCCGCGACGGCGTCGAACGGGGCGTCTTCCGCGAAGTCGACCCCGAGGGGACGGCCGCGTTCGTCCTCTCGGCGACCGACGGCTACACCGGCTTTGCCCTCGCACTCGGGATGGAAGGCGTCGGCGACGACCTCCGGGCGTCGCTGTCGGCGTACATCGACTCGCTGTTAGTCGAGTGAGCGCGGGTTCGGCCCGCTGCTTTCGCCGACCGCCTTCCCGTCCGGCACATTTCGCCGAATCGGCCGTTTGGAGTGGACAAACGTCTGTCGAAGGGTCGTGGTACCTTGACTCTCAGAAGTGTTATCCGTCGGGCTCCCCTCGATTCGTTCGTAATGGCACACGGCAAAGTTGATTTCTTCAACGACACTGGCGGCTACGGTTTCATCTCTACTGACGACGGCGACCTCGACGACGACGAAGACGTGTTCTTCCACATGGAAGACGTCGGCGGCGACGACCTCACCGAAGGCACCGAAGTCGAGTTCGACATCGAGTCCTCGCCCAAGGGCCCCCGCGCGGCGAACGTCGTCCGGCAGTAACACCGAGACGCGACTGCCGGTTACCTCGGCAGACGCCGACCTCGATTTTTCAGACTATCACGCGCTGAGCCGATGCGCTCCGCACCTGTACCTGTACTCGCTCCCCGTGAAGGGGTAGACTGTCTCTCTCGGTCATAATCACGGCACTCTGGAATGCTCCGTCTAACCGTGATTTTCCGGCTCTGTTGAAATCCTCAGTCACTGATAGTTTGTTGAGGCCGTGCTGAATACAGAGCGCGAGTCGGTCAAAGATCGCCTGCAGTAAAGAGTGTCAATCGTCGTCGGCAGTGTATGCTCCACCACGACGCTTGATTCGAGCGACGACCATCCGCTGTTCGGATTGACGGAAGGTCACGGCTAATCGGAACTCACCGATGCGTACCTTCTTGTGCGGACTGTTCTGGAGTGGTTCGCCATAGTCCGGTGGATCTCGCCACGGCGAGTCAGCGATCTCGTCGAGCTTGTTCAGTATCCGCTCTTGCTCAGGAGGAGAAAGGGCTGAAAGGTCGTCCTGTGCTGTTGATGTGAGTTCCCACGTCCAGTCCTCCTCACTCATTGCTGTCCGTTCCGAACTGCTCGCGGGCTTCATCGGCACTCATCGTCCGTCCCTCACGGATGTCCTCCTCTGCTTGGAGGAGCGCGATGAGTTCATCGCGGTCAAACGTCGGGAATTCGGTCGCGTCTCGGAGGGTGTAGCGGATGAATTCACTTCGACTGTTGAACCCACGTCCCTGCCATGTGCTGTCTATTTCGTCGAGAAACGACTGTGTGACTTTGAAATTCACCGTGACAATCTCGTCATCACCGTTTGGTCCCGTGGTTGCTTCAGACATACGCTGGTATTACGCACGTCTTACTAAATCAATTTCGGCGGGTTGCTACCTGCTGAACTCTCCCTCTGTCTGTGTCGCGCGGATTCTGTCAAAGTCTAAGGATTTCAACAGAGCCGATTTCCCTAATGCACTAAGTAAGTACTCACTCAGCAGATTTATATCGCTCCTCGAACGAGTCGATTCCATGCCGAGTCCACTCACGAGCCGCGCCCCGCAGAGCCGAGTCACCCCCCGTCAGTCGCCCGCTCTTCCCGGGGTTCCCCGATGACGCTCGTCGAGGACGCGACGCTCGGCGTCCACATCGTCGCCGGGTTCGCGGCGCTGTTCGCCGGCTTCGGCGCGATAGTCACGAAGAAGGGCGGTCGTCGCCACCGGCGGGCGGGGCGAATTTACGTCGTGGGGATGACCGTCGTCGCGGTCACGTCGCTCGCGCTGTTCGCCCTCGCGCCGACCCGCGGGCGGACGTTCCTCGCGCTCGTCGCGGTGTTCAGCTACTACTTCGTCTTCTCGGGCGACCGCGTCCTCTCGCGGAAGCGCCCGACCGACAGGCCCGAACCGCTCGATTGGGTCGCAGTCGGCCTGCTCACCGCCGCCGGCGTTGGTCTCCTCGTCATGGGTGTGCTCCGGTTCCTCGCCGGCGATAGCTTCGCCACCGTGATGCTCGTGTTCGGCGCGGCCGGTGCCGGCTTCGGCGTCCGCGACCTCGCCGCTTTCCGCCGCGAGCGGGCCGAGTCGCGCGAGTGGTTCTTCGAGCACATCGGGCGCATGGGCGGCGGCTACATCGCCACTGTCACCGCCTTCTCGTCGGTCAACTTCGACTTCCTCCCGACCGTCGCCGCGTGGCTCTGGCCGACCGTCGTCGGCACGCCGCTCATCTTCGTCGCCATCCGGAAGTACAAACGCGGGTCGTCCGGCGCGTCCGCCTCGACCGCGGACTGACGCCGATTCGCGGGCGGTCGCTCGCTTCGCTGTTTCCTCGCCGCTCTCGTCGATGTTCTGCCTCTCATTGAGAGTGGCAGCGCTCACCGGCGAACCCGCGATTGGTACCGTATAGCAATCGAAGACAATTGAATAACAGCGCTTATTATATCTGGTGAGATTTCTATTAACATGAGAACGAAGACCCGACGTGGGTTCCTCGCGACAGTCACTGGAAGCGCCGCCGTCGGCCTCGCGGGTTGTCTCGGCGGTGATGACTCGCCCGACTCGGCTGGTTCGACCGACTCGTCCACCGCCTCGGAGACGACGGCGGCGGCATCGTTCTTCGTCTTCGGCGACGTGGCGCGACACGTCGCTGGCGACGCCGCGTCCGTCGAAACGCTCGTCCCCATCGGCCAGCACGGCCACGGGTGGGAGCCCGGCCCGGACATACAGGGGCGGGTGCTCGAATCCGACCTATTCGTCCACGGAATGCCCGGCTTCCAGCCGTGGGCCGACGACATCCTCACCTCGCTCGAAGCGGACGGCTCGAGTGTCGCCGAAGTCGACGTCTCCACCGACGTGGAACTCCACGAAATCGGTGCCGACGGTCACGTCCACGACGAGGAGTCCCACGACGAGACGGAGCACCACGACGAGGAGACCCACGCGGACGAGACGGAACAACACGACGACGAGTCGCACACGAACGAGACGCACCACGAGGAGACCGAACACGACGACGAACACACTGAGGAGCACGCCGAGGAGCACGACGACGAACACGGTGAACACGACCCGCACTTCTGGCTGGACCCCACGCGGGTCGCCACCGCGACCGAGACGCTCCGCGACGCCTTCCAGTCGGTCGATTCCGCGAACGCCGACACCTATGCCGCGAACGCCGAGTCCTACCGCGAGACGCTCTCGGAACTCGACGCGGCGTTCGAGGACGGTCTCGCCGACCGCGAGCGCGACGTGCTTCTCGTCGCCGGCCACAACGCCTACGGCTACCTCGCCGACCGATACGACCTCGAAATCGTCGCGCTCACCGGTATCTCGCCCGACGAGGAGCCGTCTCCGCGGGACATCGAGCGGGCGCAGGAGACCATCGCGGAACACGGCATCCGACACGTCCTCGCCGACCCGCTGGAGTCCGACCGCGCCGCGCAGCAACTCGTCTCCGAGACGGACGCCGAAGACGTGCTCCCGCTCACGCCGCTTCCCGGCGTAATGACTGAGTGGGAGGAAAATGACTGGGGCTACGTGGACATTATGCGCGAGGTGAACCTGCCGTCGCTCCGGACGGCGCTCGGCGCCCAATGACGGCCGTCTCGCTCAGCGACGTGACCTTTTCGTACGGCGACGTCCCGGTCGTGGACGGCGTTTCGCTCGACGTTCCCGAAGGCGAGTTTCTCGGGCTCGTCGGCCCGAACGGGTCGGGAAAGAGCACGCTCTTGACGCTGATGCTCGGTCTCCGCCGACCGACCCGCGGCGAGGTGCGACTGTTCGACCGACCCGCCCACGACTTCTCTGACGGCGAGCGCGTCGCCTACGTCGCACAGGACGCGACGGACGCGGCCCGCGACATGCCCGTCACCGTCCGCGAGGTCGTCCGGATGGGTCGATACCCGCGGAACCTGTTCGGTCGCTTTTCGGCCGACGACCGCGAGGCGGTCGCCTCGGCGCTCGACCGAGTCGATATCGCGGACCTTGCCGACCGCCGCGTCGGGGCGCTCTCCGGCGGGCAGCGCCAGCGGGTCTTCGTCGCCCGCGCGCTCGCGGCCGAGGCCGACCTGCTCGCGCTCGACGAGCCGACGGTCGCCCTCGACGCCGAGTCCCGAGAGGCGTTCTACGACCTCCTCGGCGACCTGAACGAACAGGGAATGACGGTCGTGCTCGTCGAACACGACATCGGCGTCGTCACGGCCCGCGCGTCCCGAATTGCCTGTCTCAACAAGCAGCTGTACTTCCACGGCGACACCGACGACTTCGCCGACAGCGACGCGCTCGCCGCGGCCTACGGCTCGAACCAGCGCGTGCTCGACCACGACCACGGCCACGGCCATCACCACGGCAACTCTCACGACCACCACCACGGCCCTTCACACGGTGACGCCCGCGCCGAACCGGAGGACGAGCAGTGACCGGTCTCGTCGCGCTCGCGGCGACCGACTTCCTCGCGGTCGATTTCTCCGCGGCCGGTTCTCTCGCGCCGCTCCTCGTGGCCGACGCGTTCACGGGGATATTCGACTGGTTCTTGACGGCGGTCGTCGGCGGGGTGTTCTCGTGGCTTGCCGGCGTCACCGGCCTCGACTTCCTCGGCTATCCCTACATGCAGCGGGCGTACCTCTCGGTGCTCTGTATCGGCGTCGTCGGCCCGCTGGTCGGGTCGTTCCTCGTCTATCGCGACCTCTCGATGGTCGGGGACACGCTCGCCCACACCGCCTTCGCCGGGGTCGCGCTCGCGCTCTTCCTCGACGCGACGCTCGGCCTCGCGGTCCCGCCGCTCCTCGGCGCGCTCGTCGTCGCCGTCGTCGCGGCGCTCGTCGTGCAGGCGCTCATCGAGTACACCGACGCCCGGAGCGACGCCGCGCTGGCGATGGTCCTGACCGGCGGCTTCGCCCTCGGGAGCGTGCTCATCTCTTTGACCGGCGGCGGTATCTCGGTCGGTATCAACCAGTACCTGTTCGGCTCGCTGGCGACCGTCTCGCGGGCCGACGTGGGCCTTCTCGTCTCGATGGGACTCGTCGTGGTCGGCTCGGTCGCGGTCGCCTACCGACCGCTCGTGTACGTCACGTTCGACGAGACCGCCGCCCGCGCGTCGCGGCTCCACGTCCGCGCCGTCAACACGCTCCTGTCGATTCTCACCGCGTTCGTCGTCGTCAGCGCGATGCGAATCATGGGCGTCATCCTCGTCGCGGCGCTGCTCGTCATCCCCGTCGTCACCGCCTCGCGGCTCGGGCGGAGCTTCAAGCAATCGCTCCTGTACGGGGTTCTCGCGGGCGAACTCGCCGGTGTCGCCGGCGTCACGGTCGCGTACCTCTACGGGCTCGCCGCCGGCGGCTCCATCGTCCTCGTCGCCCTCGCGGGCTTCGTCGCCGTCGCCGCCGGGCACCGACTGACCTGAACGCTCCTCGCCTCGGCCCTCCCACCGAACCCCGGCCGCGGCGGCTCCAGAGCGACTCCAGAGAGCCCCACCGCGACCCGCGGCCTTGACCGGACAAGTGATTTTTAAACGAACCGACGATTTCTGGTTCTGTCAGAGCCAGTAGTGTGGTATCTATCTTGCAATACCTTCGGCGAATCCGTTATTTTTGGCCGTTTCGAGGCGAGTAGCGGCAATCTGTGATTATCCATATTGATACTGTTCGCGAATACTTATCACTTTACTCCCACACTCGTTCGTATGGCAATCGAGCGAAACGAACGGGAACCGGCCGCCGGAGACGGGGCCGCCTCCCGACAGCACGACGCGTATTCCGGTCCCGGTGCCGCCGGCGCGGTGACCGGTGAGGTCCTCGACGACGTTGACGACGTGGACGACGCGACCGATGAAATCGGCACGGCCGTCGCCGAACTCTCCGACGCCTCCGAGAGCGTGGCCGTCAGCGCACAGGAGATAAGCGACCTCGCGGGCGACCAGTCGACCAACATGCAGGAGGTCGCCGGCGAGGTGTCGAACCTGAGCGCCAGCGTCGAGCAGATCGCCTCCAGCGCCGACCAGACGAAGGCGATGAGCGACCAGGCGCGCGACCTCGCCGCCGAGGGTCGAAGCTCCGCCGACAACGCCGCCGACGCGATGGAGACCGTCGACGACGTGACCACCGACGTGTACGACGAAATCACCGACCTCCGCGCGAAGGTCGACCAGATAGACAGCGTCGTCGAGGTCATCAACGACATCGCCGACCAGACGAACCTGCTCGCGCTCAACGCCTCTATCGAGGCCGCGCGGGCCGGTGAAGCGGGAGCCGGCTTCGCCGTCGTCGCCGACGAGGTCAAGAGTCTCGCGGAGCAGTCCCGCGACAGCGTCTCCGAAATCGAGGCGGTCGTCGGCGATATCCAAGAGACGACCGAGACGACCGTCGGCAACATCGAGGAGGCGAACGAGGAGGTCAACGACGGCATTTCGGAGGTTGACGCGGCCGTCTCCGCCCTCCGGAACATCGACTCTGCGGTCGGCGAGGCCGCCGCCGGTGCGGAGGAGGTCGCCCGCGCGACCGACCAGCAGGCCGCGAGCACCGAGGAGGTTGCGAGCCTCGTGGACGAGACCGCCCGGGGCGCAGAGGAGGTCGCCGGCGAAATCGACCAGGTCGCCGCGGCCACAGAAGAGCAGACGGCGAAGATTTCGGAGGTCGCGCTCCTCGTCGGCCACATCGACGACGAGGTGGACGACCTCGAAGACGAACTCGACGCGGCCGAAGGCGGACTCTCCGCCCGGGGCGCGTAGATGTCGCTCACGGACG
This sequence comes from Haloferax sp. Atlit-12N, assembly GCF_003383095.1. Taxonomy (NCBI): domain Archaea; kingdom Methanobacteriati; phylum Methanobacteriota; class Halobacteria; order Halobacteriales; family Haloferacaceae; genus Haloferax; species Haloferax sp. Atlit-12N. The sequence continues at coordinate 131,092 of NZ_PSYW01000004.1, read as the reverse complement.
CGCCCGACGCGGCGCTCTCGGAGCCGACGCAGGTTCTCGAATTCGAAATCGGCGAGGAGCGCTACTGCGTCGTGCTCGACGCCGTCACCGAAATCATCGACCGCAAGCCCGCGCGCTCGCTCCCGGACTCGCCGCCGCACGTCGTCGGCGCGATGGACTACCGGGGCGCGACGACGATGCTCGTCGACACGGCCTCGCTCCTCGGCGTGGGGTCGAACCCCGACGCCTCTCGCGTCGTCGTCTTCGACGCCGCCGACGAGGACGCGACCGTGTTCGGCTGGCTGGTCGACGAGGTCGACCGCGTGACGGAAATCGACCCCGAAACCGTCGACGACGCGCCGTTCGGCGACGAACTCACCCGCGGCGTCGTCAGGACCGACGACGGTCTCGTCGTCTGGGTCGACCCGCCGCTGGACGAGTAGGCCAACCGCACCGTACTTTCTTGGCCGCTCCCGCGAACCACTCGGACGATGGAAACACGTCGGGACGCCGTCGATAGCTTCGATTCCTTTCGGCAGTTCATCGGGCTCGAACGCGACGTGCTCGTCCTCTCGGTGGCGATGTTCGCGTTCAGCCTCTCGTTTCAGATGACTGGGCGGTACGTCCCGGAGTACCTCCGTGTGCTCGGAGCCGGCGCGACTGTCGTCGGCCTCTACGGGAGCGTCGGCAACCTCATCGGGGCGCTGTACCCGTACCCGGGCGGCGCGCTCTCCGACCGACTCGGGTCGCGCCTCTCGCTCACGCTGTTCGGGACCGTCTCTTCGGCGGGCTTTCTCTTCTGGTTCGTCGCCCCGCAGGTCCCCGAGGTGACGCTCGCGGGCGTCTCGCTCGAACCGTGGCTCTGGATTTTCGTCGGGCTCTTTCTCACGCAGGCGTGGAAGTCGTTCGGCCTCGGCGCGACGTTCGCCATCGTCAAGCAGAGCGTCCCGCCCGAGCGACTGGCGATGGGCTTCGCCAGCACCGAGATTTTCCGCCGCGTCGGCTTCCTCCTCGGGCCGCTCATCGCGGCCGCGCTGTTAGCGGCGACGGCGACGTTCGTCGAGGGGTTCCGGTACGTCCTCATCGTTGCCGCGGTGTTCGGCATCGTCGCCACCGTCGCCCAGCACGTTCTCTACGACGCGGGTGGGGACTCGCTGGGCAAGTCGTTTGAGGGGCTCGCCCAACTTCGCGACGACCTCCGGTCGCTCCCGGAGACGCTCCGCCCGCTCCTCGTCGCGGACACGCTCATCCGGTTCGCCAACGGGATGGTGTACGTCTTCTTCGTCATCGTCGTCACGGAGTTCCTCCAAGTCGGCTTCACCGGCTTCGGCGTCTCGCTCCGCCCGGACGCCTTTTTCGGCGTCCTCCTCGGCGTCGAGATGGTCGTTGCGCTCCTGACGAAGCTCCCCGTCTCGAAGCTCGCCGAGCGGACCGGGCTCAAGCCGGTCGTCGGCCTCGGGTTCGCGGTGTACGCCGTCTTTCCGGTCCTCCTCATCTTCGCGCCGGCGGACCAGTGGGTCGTCGTCGGTCTCTTTGCTTTCTCCGGGCTCCGGTTCGCTGGCCTGCCCGCGCACAAGGCGCTCATCGTCGGCCCGGCGGAGCGAAACGCCGGCGGGCGGGTGACGGGCGCGTACTACCTCGTGCGGAACACCATCGTCATCCCGAGCGCGGCGCTCGGCGGCTGGCTCTACGCGCGTGACCCGACGCTCGCGTTCTCGGTCGCGTCGCTCGTCGGCGTGGTCGGCGTGGTTTACTTCGCCCTGCGCGGAAAAGAGTTCGAGGCGTACGCCAGTGGGGCCTGACGTTCAGTTCGGGACGACGAGGTCGACCTCGAAGTAGTACATCGCGTCGAGGTCGCCCTCGAAGACGAGGTGGATGAGCGCGTTCTTGTCCGACGGGACGTTGTTGCTCACGTCGGTGTCCTCGCTCACGAGGTCACCCTCGGCGTCGTACACCCGACCGACGACGCTCAGTCGCCCGATGCGCGAGGCGGTGTCCACGGAGAGACCGACGCGGTAGGTTCCAGCCTCCTCGTCGGTCTCGGCGTAGTTCTGCCACGCCTTCGCGTACGGGAGGTCCGAGGAGACGACGACGCCCGGCACGGGTCCCTTCGTCAGGAGCGTGCCCACGACGTCCGGGTCGTCGTCCTCGCGCTCGAAGTCGATGCGGTCTTCGGGAGCGTCGGTCGTCGGCTCCGGCGTCGATTCGGGTGTCGGTTCGGCGGGCTGTTCGGTCGTCGGTTCAGGGGTCGGCTCGGGCGAGTCGGTCGCCTGTTTCGCGGGCTGTTCGTCGCCGGCTGGGTCGTCGTTCTGGTCGGCCGCCGGGTCGAGCGCGTTACCCTCCGCACCGAGGCAGCCGGAGAGGAGCACCACGCCCGCTCCGACGCCGCCGAGGAATGTTCGTCTGTTCATGTCGCTTCCAACGCCACATATATACTAAATTATGATTGTACTGAATAGCTGAAGATTCCGGGATAGAGAAGTTCTGATACGGTTATGAGGACCATTACGATTAGTGAACCACGAGTAAAAGGGCCCTCGTCCCTCGTCGCCGACCACACAAAGATTCAACTTTGTTAACATACATCTTTGTTCATGGATATTGGGATACTCGGCGCTGGCCGCCTCGGTGGGACGTTGGCCCAACTCCTCGTGGAGTCGGACCACGAGGTGGCGATAGCCAACGAAAGCGGAGTCGAGTCGCTCGCGGACCTTTCCGAAACGCTCGGCCCACAACTTCGTGCGGTGGAACCGACGCAAGCGATTCGGTTCGGCGACGTGGTCTTCCTCGCCGTTCCGTTCCGAGAACGCGAGTCGCTGCCCGACGCGGACCACTTCGCGGAGAAGATAGTGGTCGACGCGATGAACCCCTACACCGAGAACTTCCACGTCATCGACCTCGGCGACGACACCTCCTCGGAACTCGTCGCGGCTCAGCTCCCGGACGCGAAGCTAGTCAAGTCGTTCAACACCATTCACTGGGAGACGCTCCGCGACCTCGGGCATCCCGACCTCCCCGAATCGGAACGTCTCGCGGTCTTCCTCGCCGGTGACGACTCGGACGCCAAGTCGCACGTCGCCGACCTCATCCGCGACATCGGCTTCGGCCCGGTCGACGTCGGCGGTCTCGTCCCGGGCGGCGAACTACTGGAACCCGGCTCGGCGCTCTACAAGCGCGAAATCACGGTCGAAGAGGCGCGTGAGACCGTTCGAACGCTTCGTTCCCGGCAGAACTGACCGTCGCTCTCCCGAAACCATCACGAATTTTGATTGTGTATGGTGAGCACCAGATTGAGCTCGCGGAGTACCACGGCCGTACCCGTTCGATTTCGTGACGTTCACGAATTACAACTGTTCACAAATAGCATGGATTTAAGGGGAACCATCGCACACAGACGCCTGTTAAGGCACCCATGATGGCACAGACGAACGACTGGAAGGACTCGCACGTGACGTACGACGAAGCGACCGGGTCGTACCGCGTCGACCGCGACTCTTCCGAGCTCCTGAGTACGAATGTTGTATTGAGTATTGCGGCAATCGAGGGCGTCCGACCGACGCAGCTCCCGCCGCTCGCACAGACTATCGACCCCGACGCCCTCGAAACGGTCTTCGGCCGTTCTGAGGACGCGCTCCTCTCGTTTTCCTACGCGGGCTACCGCGTGACGCTCGACGCGCTCGGTTCTATCGAAGTGGTCCCCATCGGCGACGCCCAGCCCCTCCAGTGAGGCGACTCACCGCTTAATCGCCGACCACTTACCGCTCACCTACCCCGGCGAGTGGCGACGCAGTCTCGCGGTTCGCTGTGCCGGCTCCGCGGTTCGTCTCGCTTCTAGTAGGTGCCGCCTGACCACCCGTTCGTGACAGTAGGCGAAACATACCAAAACGTCCTGTCATCGTCTCCCACGGTATGTTCGGAACGAGTGGAATCAGAGGTCCGGTTGGCCGAACCGTGACCGCCGAACTCGCCCTTCGAATCGGCCGCGCGGTCGGCTGCGACGCCTGCACCGTCGTCGTCGGGCAGGACGCCCGCCTCAGCGGAGACGTCCTCGCCGACGCCGTGAGCGCCGGCGTCCGCGAGTGCGGCGCGAACGTGGTCCGACTCGGCGTCGCCTCGACCCCCACGGTCGCCCGCGCGGTCGGCTGGGCCGGCGCGGACGCCGGCATCGGTATCACGGCGTCTCACAACCCCGCGTCAGACAACGGGCTGAAGCTCTGGACGCCGAGCGGGCGGGCCTTCGACAAGGCCCAGACGCGCGACATCGTCCACCGACTCAACCGTGACGAGGTGTCGCTCGCTCCGTGGGACGAACTCGGCGAGGAACGCGAGTGGCCCGACGCCGCGGCTCGCCACGTGAACCACCTCGTCTCGTCGTTCGACGACCTCGACGACGTGACCGTCGCGTTCGACCTCGGCAACGGTACGGGCCGCGTCTCGGTCGACGCGCTCTACGAACTCGGCGCAACGGTCAACACTATCGACGGCCAACAGGACGGTCGGTTCCCCGCCCGAAAGAGCGAGCCGAACGCCGAGACGCTCACCGCGCTCCGCCGGACCGTCCCCGCGCTCGACGCGGACGTGGGACTCGCCCACGACGGCGACGCGGACCGACTCGTCGCGGTTGACGAGACCGGCGCGTACGTCCCCGGCGACGCGCTCCTCGCGCTGTTCGCGCGGGACGCCGTCTCCCCGGGCGACGCCGTCGCCGTCCCCGTCGACACGAGCCTCCTCGTGCAGGACGTGGTCGAATCCGCCGGCGGGCGCGTCACCTACACCCCGGTCGGAGATGTCCACGTCGCCGAGGCGGTCGCCGAACCCGGCTACGTCTTCGGCGGCGAGCCCTCCGGCGCGTGGATTTGGCCCGACGAGACGCTCGCCCCCGACGGCCACTACGCGGCGCTCAAACTCGCCGACCTCGTGGCCCGCGGCGCGCCGCTGTCCGAACAGGTCGCCGACCTCGGCGGGGCTGGGTACGCTACCCGCCGCGCGAGCCTCTCGTTCGACGACAAACACCAGGCGATGGACCGCATCGCCCGCGACATCCACGCGGCGTACGACGAGGTCGACACCATCGACGGTATCCGCGTCGACACCGACGACGGCTGGTTCCTCGTCCGCGCCAGCGGGACTGAACCGCTGGTCCGCATCACCGCGGAAGCCCGCGACGAGGACGACGCCGACCGACTGTTCGAGGACGTTCGCTCGCTCGTCGAGGGCGCGCGCGTCGTCGCCTGACCCGCTCGTTTTTGTGACCCGTCCGCCTCCTCGGCGAGGGTAGTTCAGTTCGCGCACGCGAGCGACCGTTCTCACGGTTTATGTACCATGACGCTCGAACTTCGCGTAGAGCGACGATGCACAACGACTCTCCGCCCCGCGACCGCCCGAACGGCACCCTCACGCGCCGCGCCGCGACGAAAGCCGTTTCACTCGGCGCGCTCGCGGCCCTCGCGGGCTGTCTCGGCGGCGGTTCGAACGCGGGGCCGACGCCCGAACCGGTCGACCTCTCGGGCGGGAAGGAAGACGACCAAGGCGGGATGGTCATCGGCCTCCACGCCGGCCCGAACGGACAGATTTTCTACCGCGACAACGCGCCCGAGGGGCACGACAACCCAGCGTGGTTCCACACCCTCAGCATGGGGCTGTTCCCGTACTACTTCGAACGCCGAGAACAGGGCTGGGAGGCGACGGCGGTGTACGTCACGGACTACTCGACGGCCGACTACGAGCTCTCGACCGAGGGCGGCGACACGTTCATCTCGACGCACACCGGCGCGGACACGTTCGGCGATGCCACCGAGATGACGTACGTCGTCGAAAGCGACGTACTCGGAGGCATGGGTAAAGACCTGATTCCCTTTTCGTCGGAGTCCGACGCCGACGAGTTCGTCGCCGAACACGGCGGGGAAACCGTATCGTTCGACGACGTGACGCCCGAGTGGCTCAGCGGCTACATGCGCTCGTAGCGCCGCCGCTGTCGGTCGCTTCGAAAACAACTGGGTTCCGACGGCCTCAGAACGAGTCGTTGGGGATGCGGACGCCGTCGACGTAGACCGACACCGCGTCGGTCGATTGGAAGTTGGTGATGTCGCCCGCGAACTGGTAGCGCCGCGAGTCGTCGTCGACGGTTCCCTCGGCGGCGGGACCGACCGTCCCGGTCGTGCTGAGCGCGCCGTTCGATTGGAGCGGTGAGATAGAGCCGCTGACCGTCACTTCGAACGAAGAGACGGGACCGGTGCCCGCGACGACGAGCGTGTGCCCGTCGTCGTCGACCGGTTCGTCGGCTTGTTCCGTCGCCGAGCCGAGCCCAGAGAACCCCGCGAGTGCACCGGTGGCCGATACCGACCCGCACAGCGCGAGGTACTTGCGTCTACCGACGTCGTCGTCAGTCGTCGTCGTTTCTGGGTCCTGCCCGGTGGACCGTTCACTTACCATGTCTCAGGGGTTGCGGATTACACGCATAAATGTTGCGATAATTACATTAGTAGGAATACATGAATATCTATCGACGATACTATTGCTATCGTTAGTGTTCGAATCGCCGACGAATTATGGTGATTCAATTTGACCAGAAAAACGACCGACAGCGACCTCTTATTCTCAAATTAATCCATTTCTTATGGCTGCATTAATGTCTGATTTGCGGTGTCGATTTGAATGTCCTTCTTGTGATATTTTTGACGACGACCGAATGTACTAACTTCTGATAGATGATCTGGTGACGTTCGCTGCGGCCGCTCTCTCGGGCGTCCGAGCGTCTATGCACCTCGAAACCGCGGCGGACGGGTCGGGAGCCGCGGCGGCGGGCGTCGAGCCTCGTCGAACACGGTCGGCTCAGCGCCGCTGCGGTCGCTCGACTCGAATCGGCGTCGAAAAGGGGAGAGGACCGAACGAGACCGCGGGGACCGATGCGGCCACCAGCGACGAGTTGAGTTGTTCTCGTCTTCGGTTTCTTCCGGGGCGAGCGTCCCACTCGCGCCCTCGGGTGTTCGAACGGACGGTTCGTCGCTCAGTTGTGGAGACGGCGGCGTGCTATCCGAGGAATCCGACGTGACGGTCTTCCCAGTCTCGGCGCTCGACGATGGACTCGCGGCCCTTCTCGGACATCTCGTAGAAGTTCGTTCGACGGTCGTGCTGTCCCTTGTTCACGTACCCCTGTTCAACGAGGGCGTCGAGGTTCGGGTAGAGCCGACCATGGTTCACCTCCCCGACGTCCTTGCTGATCATCTCTTTAATCTCCTGCCCGGACGGGCGCTCTGCGCCGGCAATCACGTACAGCAGGTCGCGCTGGAAGCCTGTCAATTCGAACATTGTTGTCTCGAATCTAAGTATCGCCTCCATCGGGTATTGTTAGCCACCTCTATACTGGACAATTGGGTTCCTTACCGCCGTTGTCGAGAGTTTGCTCCCATTCCGGCGCGAGGACTTTTCTCGAAACCAACGAGATACGTAATCATCTCCGAGACCGAGATAACTCCCTCCCGCTGACCGTCTGCAGCCCAGTAAATATCCCGTGAAGATGAGCTTAATTCTCGTTAGAAACTCGGTCGGTGCCTCCCGGAAACGTCACGATAACAAAGGTTGGTTGTGGTGTATTACGACCCAACCGGGCCTGGTCTTCTTTCGCATCGCATGCGAGAACCCCCCGCACACGACGATGACAACACTATCAAAAGACGAGCTCTTTCGCATCCTCAGTAACTCGCGCCGGAGGCAGATTCTCTACTTCCTTCACCGCGCGGGCGAAGCAATCTCGTTGAAGCAACTCGCGGCGATGGTCGCGGCTCGAGAGAACGGCACGGCGGTCGAGGACGTGACCGACGAAGAGCGACAGCGCGTGTATATCTCGCTGTACCAGACGCACCTCCCGAAGCTCGAGAGCGCCGGGCTGGTCGATTACGACGACGAGGAGCGGTCCGTCGAACTCGTCCCGAACGTCGCCAAGCGGGGGTTCTTCTGGATGCAACCCGACGCGCGCGAGTCGTGGAGTCGGTACTACGCGCTTCTCGGCGCGCTCAGTTGGGTGCTCATACTCGGAGTGTGGGGTGGACTCCCGGGATTCGCGCTCGTCTCGTGGAGCGCAATCGCGGTGTTCGTCTCTGCGGCGCTCCTCGTGCTGGTGCTCGCGCAGTACCTCTCCGAGCAACGCGAGGGTACCTCGGCCGACGCTTTCGAAGCGCTCGTGGAATAATCCGTCACCTCGCGACTGCCGTGGACAGCTACTCCGGAGCTCTCGCGTATTCTCAGTCGGTGCTACTGCCGAATTATCGTATCCGTGTACTTAACTCTCAGTCGAGTTTGGTGTCGCGTCCGATAGCGGTTCTCACAGGTGAAAAACCGGGCCACTCTGCTGCTTTCCGGTCGCACGACACTACTGTCGGATACATTGAAAGTCTGAGTTAGAATAGATTGTTACAACTACTTTACTCGCAGATTTTGCGATCCTAACAGTCGGAGAAATCAGAGTGTGGGATTCTCAGACAAGTATATATCCTCGTTTAACCTATTGACTTGTTGACCCTCTGAATCTGGGGCGCGCTTGGTGGGGCGCATCCAAAGGTTGTGGTCTGTGCAAACGTCACGTGGTCTCCCCTCTCGACTGACCACGTCATTCGGTAGCACCCGACTACACAGTGGGGGAGGAAGGAACAATGGTTACCGATTCATTACAAGCTGACACCGACGTTGTTGACCAGACGACGAACGAACAACTCGCGGAGACTGGTGGTTCTCACGCGCTTTCCGAACAGCAGCAACAACAACCCGAAATCGAAGCGCTCTCGAAGGACATCGTCTTCGAGATTCTGAAGAACCAGCGCCGGCGCGACGCGCTCCGGTATCTCAAGGAGAACGACGGCGAGGCGAAGCTCGGCGACATGGCCGAGTTCATCGCCGCGAAGGAAAACGGCATCGAGATAAAGGCGCTGTCGTCGAGCCAACGAAAGCGGGTGTACATCGGTCTGTACCAATGTCACCTCCCGAAGATGGACTCGGCGGGCATCGTCGACTTCGAGAAGAACCGCGGTGACATCACGCTTCTCGACACCGCGAAGCAGCTCGACCAGTACCTCGACGGCGACGTCGTCAGCACCGAGACCGACGACGAGCAGTCGGCGCCGCTCGCCGCGTCGCCGAAACGGAACCTCGCCATCGCCGCCGGCGTGGCCGCGACCGTCTCCGCCGGCCTGCTCGGCGTCCCCGGTCTCGAACAGATTCCGGCCGCCGGCTGGGCCGTGCTGAGCACCGCGACGCTCATGGCCATCACCGCGATGGAGTCGTACAAAGACCGCCTCGACCTCTGAGTCGGTCCCCACGCGCCCGCGTCGCGAACGATATCGACGAACAACTCGGATTTTACTTCGGTCTGCGTTCTGACAGCGGCGGCCTTGCTCGCCGCTCGCCCGTCGATGTCGCTCTCTTAGACGCTCTCGCCTCCCACCCCGCTTCTGACTCTCGCGCTCCCGTTCCCGCTCTCAACCCGCGGGTGCGGTTCGCAGACCGTGCAACCGACGTGGCGGCTTCGGCACGCCGCGACACCGCCGGGAGAGCCCCACCGATTAGGAGCGTCCGAACCCGTTTCCCTTCCGATTTAAGCTGGCTTTCGCCGTTTGCAACAGTCTCATACGCGACCCTAACGCGCGACCGGTTCGGGGAACCCTCTGTATAACAATCCCCGTCGCGGTCCCTGTTCCCTTTATGACTCACTCACCGTCACGGTCACGTTCCGAACGTCCGTCGCTCGCGGGGGGTCGCGAATGAACGATCGCATCACCGAAGCGGTCGTCCTCGCGGCCGGCGAGGGGCGACGGCTCCGCCCGCTCACCACTTTCCAACCGAAGCCGATGCTCCCGGTCGCTAACCGGCCGGTCGTCGAGTACGTCCTCGACGCGCTGTTCGAGTCGGGTATCGAGCGCGTCGTCGTCGTCGTCGGCCACCGCGCCGACCGCATCCAGTCGCACCTCTCTGCGACCTACTCCGACGCGGACATCGAGTTCGTCCACCAGGACTCGCGTCTCGGTAGCGGCCACGCGCTCCTCCTCGCCGAGGGTCTCGTCTCCGGTCCCTTCGTCGTCTGCAACGGCGACAACGTCGTCGACGCCGACATCGTCTCGGCGGTGCTCGAACGCTTCTCGACGACCGACTCGGTGGCGACGGTCGCGGTCGCCGAGTCCGACACGCCCGAGGAGTACGGCGTCGTCGTCGAGGACAACGGCCGCATCGCCGACATCGACGAACACGCCGTCGACAGCGAGGGGTACCTCGTCAACGCGGGCGTCTACGTCTTCGACGACGCCGTCTTCGAGGCGCTCCGACACATCCCGCCGCACGACGGAGAGACGCGGCTTCCCGACGTGATTCACTACCTCGACGGGAACGTCACGTCCGTCCTCGTCAATGGCGGCTGGCTCGACCCCTCGCACCCATGGGGACTCCTCTCCGTGACGGAGACGCTCCTCGCGCGCAGACACGACTCCGCAGTCGCCGAGTCGGCGCGGATTCACGAGCACGCGCTCGTCGGCGACCACGTCGTCGTCGGCGAGGACTGCGACGTGGGACCGGGCGCGGTCATCAGCGCCGGCTCGTGCCTCCAAGACAACGTATCGGTCGGCGCGAACAGCGTCATCGAGCGCTCTATCCTCTCGACCGACGCGCGGGTCGGCGCGGGCGTCGTCCTCCGCGACTCCGTCGTCGGCCCCGGCGCGACCGTCGGCGACGGCGTCGTCTCGCCCGGCGGCCGGGCGGACGTCATTCTCGAAGGCCGGCTCTACACCGACCGCCGTCTCGGCAGCATCATCGGCGACCGCGCCGAGGTCGGCGCGAACGTGACGCTCACAGCGGGTAGTCGCGTCGGCGCGGAGGCCGTCGTCGGCCCCGGCACGGTCTTACACGGCGACGTTCGCGAGCGCGTGGAGGTGACCCACTGATGTGCGGAATCACCGCCTGCATCGGCGCGGACAACTCCGTTGACTCGCTCGTCGACGGACTCCAGCGGCTGGAGTACCGCGGCTACGACTCGGCCGGCATCGCCGTGAAAAACGGCTCGGGCATCTCGCTGACGAAGCGCGTCGGCGAGGTCTCCGAACTCGTCGCGGCCGTCGAGCAGAACCCCATCGCCGGCGACTACGGCATCGGCCACACCCGCTGGGCGACCCACGGCGGCGTCACCGACGGCAACGCCCACCCCCACACCGACGAGTCGGGCCGCATCGCCGTCGTCCACAACGGCATCATCTCGAACTTCCAGTCGCTCCGTAGCGACCTCGAATCCCGCGGCCACGTCTTCAGCAGCGAGACCGACACCGAAGTCGTCCCGCACCTCATCGAGGAGAACCTCCGCGACGGCGCGACCCCCGAGGAGGCGTTCCGCGCCGCGGTCGGCAGCCTCTCGGGGAGCTACGCCATCGCGGCCATCATCGGCGACGAGGAGGCCATCTTCGCGACCCGCTCCGGGTCACCGCTGGTCCTCGGCGTCGGCGACGGGGAGTACTACCTCGCCAGCGACGTGCCCGCGTTCATCCAGCACACGGCGCGCGTCGTCTACCTCCACGACGGCGACTTCGTCGTCACCCGCTCGGACGGCTACGAAATCACGGACTCGGCCGGCCGCGCGGTCGACCGTCCCATCGAACACGTCGAGTGGGACCCCGAGACGGCGACGAAGGGCGGCTACGAGCACTACATGTACAAGGAGATTCACGAGCAGCCCGGCGCGCTCCGGCGGACCACCCAGGGACGCCTGAACACTCACACCGGCGGCGTCGAACTCGAGGAGTTCCCGCCGGAGGCGTTCGCCGACGTGAAGCAGGTCCACCTCCTCGCGATGGGCACCTCGCACCACGCCGGAATGTACGCAGCGTCGCTGCTCAACTCCCGGGGCATCCCCGCCTACGCGTTCATGGCGGGCGAGTACTCGGTCATCAAGCCGCCGGTGACGCCCGACACGCTCGTCGTCGCGGTCAGCCAGTCGGGAGAGACCGCCGACACCCTCGACGCCCTGCGCCGCGCCCGCGCCGCCGGCGCGCGGACCCTCGCGGTCACGAACGTCGTCGGCTCGTCGATAACCCGCGAGTGCGACGACGAACTGCTCATCCGCGCGGGTCCCGAAATCGGCGTCGCCGCCACCAAGACGTTCTCGTCGCAGGTGACGGCGCTGACGCTCCTCACGGAGCGCATCGTCGAGGACGTGACCGGTGCGAAGTCGCCCGCCGCGCGCGACCTGATGGAGGCTCTCTCGCGGCTCCCGGGCGACGTGCAGGAGGTGCTCGACACCTCGATGGCCCGCGAAATCGCCATCGAGTACGAGGGCAGCGACGCGTACTTCTTCATCGGCCGCGGGGTCGCCCACCCCGTCGCCCTCGAAGGCGCGCTGAAGTTCAAGGAGATATCCTACGAACACGCCGAGGGGTTCGCCGCCTCGGAGCTCAAACACGGTCCGCTGGCGCTCGTCACGCCGCTGTCGCCGGTGTTCGCCATCTTCACCGGCCACGAGGACGAGGCGACGCTGAGCAACGTCAAGGAGGTCCAAGCTCGCGGCGCGCCCGTCATCGCCATCACGAGCGACCGCTCGGGCGAGGTGACCGAGTTCGCCGACCACGTGCTCCGGATTCCGGACACGCACCCCGACATCGCCGGTGTCCTCGCCAACGTCCAGCTCCAGCTCGTCGCGTACCACGCGGCGGACCTGCTCGAACGGCCCATCGACAAGCCGCGTAACCTCGCCAAGTGCGTCACCGTCGAGTGAGTAGCGCGGCGACGTGACGTGGTGGGTAACCCCGCCGGCTCTCCGTATTTTGCTCCCGTTAATCCGCCGTCGACGCTCGATTTCTGCGTCCGACCCACTATTTTCAGGTGTTCGCGAACGTTCGGCGATAAGCGAAGATTATCTCGACTGTAGGCACCGATTACATATTACCTGCCCGCGTCAGGTAACACGCGATGACCCGACGCGACCTCGTGGACGACGTTCTTTCGGCCGCAGACGACCCTCCGGGCCCGCTGACCGACGAGAGCGACGCTTCCCCGGCGACGGACGAGACCGACATCCCTCCCGAGTCGTCCGACGACGACCTCCTCGACGCGCTCGGTGACGAGGTCTCGCGGGACGTGCTGTTGGCGTGCAACCGCGCGCCGATGACCGCGGAGGAACTCGCGGAGAACTGCGAGGTCTCCGAATCGACCATCTACCGCCGCCTCGAGACGCTTTCGAGCCTCGGGCTCATCGAGCGAACGCAGCGAGTCAACGCGCCGAGCAAGACGTGTTACGAGACGGTCGTCGACGGCCTCTCGATTCACCTCGGCGACAGCCTCCGCGTCGAGGCGGGGTCGAGCAACTACGTCGTCGACGCGATGCGCACGCTTCTAGCCGCGATAGACGTCCAACAGCTCGCGTACGACCGCGAGCAGAACAGCGTGGACGTTCGGTTCCGACTGGCACCGCACCTGCTCGATTCGCTGGTGGAACTGTACGTCAGAGACACGAATTCGCGTGAGGAGTAGTTCGCCGACCGCCGCTTCCGGTTCGTTCGCCGCGTCGCCTTCTCGCGGGCTCTCGCTGTTCTACCGCCGCCACGACCCGTCGACTTCGCCGAGGACGAGCGCGAGCGCGTCCCTTGCGCGTCCGACCGCGATAAGTTCGTGGGCGGCCGCGGCGGTGAGTGGTCCGATGGACTGCGAGGCTTCGAGCCCGGCGACGATATCCGGCACCTCGGCGGTGAACCACGAACTGGCGTCCGTCCCGGACTCGTCGTCGACTTCCACGGGCGAGCGGGTGTGAGGGGCGTCGGAAATCATACTGAACCTACACACTCGCGGGGGATAGTTAGGAATCCGCACATCTCTGGTAGCGACTCCTTACCACCGGATGTCACTCGGTCTCGCGTACTGAACTGCCGGGTCTCGAACCCATATTATTGCAAAGAATAATAACCTGTTGTAGCGTTCTGTGTAACCGATAATGTCTCTCAGCGAACTCATCTCCGGCGTCGCCGCCTCGGAGCGAACACTGACGGTGTTCAATCCGACTCCCGGCGTCGTCGAGCGACTCGCCGAGCACTTTGCGGATCGAAACGTCTCGGTGGTGTCTGCGAGTTCCGACGAGGGCCCTTCGAACTACGCGGTGCTGGGGACTGGTGACAAGTTCCATACGGCGGTCTCGGTCGACGACCTCCTCACGCGCCCCGAGGACGTCGAACCGGGGTTCGAACGCGACTCGTACGCGCCGGTTCTCGACCACCTCGACGAGACGCTGTTTACCTCCTACGACCGTCGGCAGATGCTCAACGCCACCCGCGAAATCGAGGACCGCGCGTGGCGCGTCGGCGCGGGCGAACTCCACTCCGGCTTTCAGTCCGGCGGGAACCTCCATCCCCAACTCGAAACGTACCGCCGTCTCGGCGGCCGCGACGACCTGTCGGTCCACGCGTACATCTACCCGAACGGCGAGGTCCCGCAGGCCGACCAGTTCCAACTGCACCTCGCGCGCTCCGACGAGATTCGGCGCTCCTGGTTCGTCGCCTACGACGGCAACGGCGTCGGCGACTACAAGTGCGCGCTCGTCGCCGAGGAGACCGAACCGGGGTTCGGCTTCACCGGCTTCTGGACGTACGACCCCTCGACGGTCGACTACATCGTTAACCACCTCGTCTCGTCGTACTCGATTATCGAATCCGATGGCTCGGGCGGCGACGGGCTCGGCCGTCGTCAGATAACCGCAAGACTGAAATACGGGCGCTAATCCGACCTTGACAGTCCAGCTCTCTCGGTGAGAATCAATTCAGAGAACTAGGCGCGAATACTTAGGAACGTCCGCCCGGAATCGGGCGGTATGGTTGACGGAATCCTCCTCGACGCCTCGCACCTGAAAGGCAAGGTCAAGGGCGGCCGTGCCGGGGCCGAAATCGCCGGGATGAGCTACATCGGCTACGAACTCGCGGTCACAGAGCGGAGCATCCACGTCTACGGCGACCACTGTAACGCCGACATCCAAGACGAGGAGTACCGCTACCTCATCGTCTCGCTCGACTCGGTCCGCGGAGTTGAACTCAAGGACCTGTCCGACCGGGGTCGGTGCCTGCAGATTCACGCGCTAGACGACGAGGTGACACTCTACTCGGAGAACCAGTCGAGCCTCTCGAAGAACCTCAAGCGCGTGTTTCTCCTCCTCTCGCAGCTGCTCGCCTGAGCGGGCAGTCGGTCAAGTGGGCCAGTCGGTCGATGATTGGTGGTCGTCGGTTGGTCAGCCAGTCGCTCGGTCCGCAGACGAATCAGGTAACGTTTCGAAAGCAGGTAAACTGACCGAACCGCTAAAGAGGGTCGGAACCGAGGAAAGGGTATGGCCACGGATATGAACCTCGACGACGCCCCCTGTCCCATCATCGACTCGCTGAAGCAAATCGGGTCGCAGTGGCGTCTCATCGTCCTCCACGACCTCCAAGACGGTGAAAAGCGGTTCAACGAACTGAAGCGCTCGACCGGCGCGAGTTCGCGGACGCTCTCTCGCGTCCTCGACGACCTGCAGGAACACGGCTTCGTCGACCGCCGGATGGAAGAGGACGCGCCGGTCGCGACGTACTACTCGCTGACCGACAAGGGCGTCTCGCTGTGCCCGGTGTTCGACGAGATACAGGAGTGGGCCACCGAGTGGCTCGACGCCGAGCACGAAGAGTCGGCCGAAGCCGAGACGGTCCAGTCGACGGCCTGAGCGCCGCTACACTACACTTCGAGCGGGTCGCCGTCAGCCGTCTCGAAAATCTCCTCGTGGACTTCCGCGACGGTAACCGAGTCGAGTTCGTCGAGCATCGCCTGAATCGCCGGTTCGAGCAGTTCGCCGAGGACCGGCTGGATGTGTTCGCCGACGGTGCACTCGTCGTTCGGTTCGTTCGTGTGGAAGCAGAACGGCTCGGCGTCCTCCACCGCCTCGTAGATGTCGCGAAGCGTGATGGCGTCCGGCTCGCGGGCCAGCGTGAAGCCGCCGGTCGGGCCGCGCTTGGAATCGACGAGGTCCGCCTCCCGGAGCGAACACAGAAGCTGACGGATGACCACCGGGTTCGTGTTGACGCTCCACGCGAGACGGTCGGAAGACAGCCGTTCGTCGCTCCGCACCGCCAAGTTAGTCAGCACGTGCGTCGCGACGACGAATCGGCTGCTGTTCGACATACACGTTCTTTGGAGCTACGGGCATTTTAGATTTCACGGTGATGCGCCGATTTCGCCGGATTCTCCGTGGAATCGGCGTTTTTCAACCCCCGACCCGAATCGGGGGTTCGATATTCGAATTCGGTCACGAGAACTGACCGGATGGGGTTCCGAACGGACGAAAAGTAGACCCGGCGTCGGCCGACTCGGGCGGGTCGACCCGGCGTCGGTCGGTTCACTCTTCGTTTTCGTCAGCGCTCTCGTCCGCGTTCGCCTCCCCCGCTCCGTCCTCCTCGCCGTTCGCCGGGAGCGCGCCGACGTCGGTCGCCCGCATGAGCGCGATAACCACGTTGTCGGCGACCTCCGCGGCGAACCGCAGTTCGTCGGTCCGCCACTGCCGCGGCTCGCCGACGTGTTCGTGACAGACGACGCCGACGACTTCGCCGCCCGACCTGACTGTCGCGTCGAGCATCGACGTGATGCCCTTCGGTTCGAGGTAGCCGTTCCGCAGTTCGGCGGTCGCGGGTTCGGTCTGAACGTCGTCGACGCCGAGCGACCGATTCGCCGCCAGCGCCTCGAAGTACGACGGGTAGTTTGACGCAGTTAGCGTCGCCCCGGCCGTGTGCTCGCCCGACACCTGGTCGTACTGGTCGACACAGCGGAGCGTCTCGGCGTCGTCGAACAGCCAGACACTCGCCCGCTCGACGCTCAACACCGTCGCCATCGTCTCTGTGATGCGCGGGAGGGCGTCTTCGAACGACCCCGCGATGACCGTCTCGTCGGTCGCGAGGTCGATGAGCGCCCGCCGTTGGCGCTCTCGCCGTTCCCGTTCGCGGTACGCCTCGGTCACGTCGCGGAACACGACGACGACGCCTTCGACCTCCCCGTCGTCGGTCCTGATGGGCGACATGCTGTCTTCGATGTACCGCTCGTCACCGTCGCTCGTGACGAGTTTCGTTCCCGCGCCGAGCTCGACCGGTCCGCCCGCCTCGGCGACGCGCTGCATCGGGTCGATGCGTTCGCCGGTCTCCGCGTCGACGAGGTGGAACACGTCAGAAAGCGGCTCGCCCACGGCGACGTCGGCGTCGTAGCCGGTTATCTCCTCGGCCGTTCGGTTCAGCTGGGTGACCGTCCCACTGGCGTCGGTGGCGACGACGCCCTCGGCAATGGAGTCGAGGGTGACGCGGAGATGCGCCTCGCGCTCTCGGAGCCGCTGCTCCGCGCGCCTGTGTTCCGTGATTCTGACGAGTGTCTGCCGGAGGACACCGTACTGCGCCGTCGGGTCGCCGCCCTTCTGGAGGTAGCTGTCCGCGCCGAGATTCAGCGCCTCGATGGCGACCTCCTCGCGGCTCCGCCCGGTGAAGATGACGAAGGGAATGTCGGAGCCGCGCTCGTCGCGGAGCACCGACAGGAGTTCGAGACCAGACATCTCGGGCATCTGGTAGTCGGAGACGACCGCGTCGAACGACTCCCTCTCGAGGAGCGCCAGCCCCCGCCGCGGCGAGTCGGTCGTCTCGACCTCGATACCGTCGTCCGTCGATTCGAGAAACCGCTTCGTCAGCGCCAACAGCCCCTCGTCGTCGTCGACGTAGAGCACGCGTATCGTCGGTGATTCCCCCTCGGTCCCGTCCATGTACTGTCGTGATTCTTCGCTGTTGTGTCTGATAACTGTTTGGAGAATTAAATGTTATCCTAATGTCACGAAACGGTGGGCGAGCGTTCTCGTGGCGTCTCGGTCAGTCGTCGTCGGGGGTCGGCGAGTCGCCGTCCGCCTCGCTGCTCGCGCCGTCGTCGATGCGGTCGTAGAGCACGGACTCGCCGGGTTTGACCGTGCCGCCGGTGGGGATTCTGACGCCCGCGTTCAGCGAGGCGTTGATGCCGGTTTTCACCTCGTCGCCGAGGACGACGCCGTACTTCCGACGGCCCGAGGAGACGAGTTCGCCCTTGAGCATCTGCCGGACCGGTTCGCCGTCGTGGCGGAGGTTCGCGACCTTGGTCCCCGCACCGAAGTTCACGTCGCGGCCGAGGAGGCTGTCTCCGACGTACGAGAGGTGGCCGACCGTCGCGCCCTCCATCAGGACGCTGTTTTTCACCTCGACGGCGTGGCCGACCTTGGCGTGCTCGCCGACGAGCGTGTGCCCGCGGACGTAGGCGTTCGGCCCGACGGTGGCCCCGCTGCGGACGAGGACCGGCCCCTCGATGACCACTCCGGAGCGAACCGTCGCGCCCTCCTCGACGACGACCGGCCCGTCGAGTTCGGCGCGTTCGGACACGTCGCCGTCGATTCGCGGTTCGAGTTCGCCGAGTTTCCACTCGTTGGCTTCGAGAAGCTCCCACGGTCGGCCCACGTCGAGCCAGCGGTCGAACGCGACGCCGCGCACGTCGTAGGCCTCGCAGGTCGCTGCGAGTACGTCGGTCAGTTCGAGTTCGCCGCGGTCGCTCTCGTCCACATCGAGCCAGCCGTGGGCCTCCGCCGGGAAGACGTACGCACCGGCGTTAACGAGGTCCGACGGCGGGTGCTCAGGTTTTTCGACGACGCCGGTGACGAAGCCCTCGTCGTCGGTGTCGAGGACGCCGTAGGAACTCGGGTCGTCGACGCGGAACGACCCGACTGCGGGCGTTCCCTCGTACAGTGTCGAAAGCGACGGCACGTCGTACAGCGCGTCACCGTTGAGGACGACGAACGGTTCGTCGGGGTCGAGATGAGGGGCCGCGGCGCGGACCGCGTCGGCCGTTCCGCGCTGTTCCGACTGCACGGCGAACTCGACCGGGATACCGCCGCGCTCGTCACCGAAGTAGTCGCGCACGTCATCGGCCTCGTAGCCGACGACGAGCGTGATGTCCGTCGCGCCGGCCGCGACGGCGGCGTCGGCGGTGTGCGCGACGAGCGGCCGGTCGGCCACGGGGAGCATCGGCTTGGGTCGGCGGTCCGTGAGCGGACGCATCCGGGTGCCGCGGCCGGCGGCGAGAATGACAGTCTGCATACCTGCGTAAGGAACTGCCCGGAAGAAATTCCTTCGGTCCGGGAAGTGAGTGCGAGGCGAGGACCAATCGCGACGCTGTGGGTTGCCTCTGTTCCACCTACCGGTACCGACTCGAGGTGGTGCGGTCGGTACGGCAACTATCTGTCACTATCAGTCTGACAAAACGCTTGCGAACTCCGGCCCAGGTTCGAGTCCGATACTTCGCTCCCTCGCGACGCTGTCGCTCCCGGACGGTTCGAGCCACACGGCCCGCGAACGGCGAATGTCTTGGGGTTACGATGGGTTGGTGATTCGCACGAGACGCGGCGCCGTGTGTTAGTGAACAGACGAGCGCCAGCGCGTAATAGTTTCGTTCCGCGGCGAGGCGAACCGCGTTCGTGGGCGTTATTACCGTTCCACCCTTCGGCTGTGGAGGGTTACGATGGAGATTCGCACAGGACTCTCTTACGGAGACGTATTGCTGGTTCCACAGCGCTCCCCGGTCGACAGCCGGAGCGACGTGGACCTCTCGACCAACGTGACGCCGGGCTTGCGCCTCGACACGCCGCTCGTCAGCGCGGCCATGGACACCGTCACCGAAGCGGACCTCGCGGAGACGCTCTCCGGGCTCGGCGGCCTCGGCGTCGTCCACCGCTTCCTCGACGTTGACGGGCAGGCCGAACAGGTCCGCCGCGTCGCCGACGCGGGCGGGACCGTCTCGGGCGCGGTCGGTATCAACGAAGACTACCTCGACCGGACCGAGGCGCTCCTCGACGCCGGCGCGGACGCTATCGTCATGGACATCGCCCACGGCCACATGGAGCGGTGTCTGGACGCGGTCGCGCGGATTCGCGACGAGTTCGACCCCGAAATCGTCGCGGGTAATGTCGTCACGCCGGCGGCCGTCGAAGACCTCTGGGAGGCCGGCGCGGGCTGCGTGAAAGTCGGCGTCGGGCCGGGGTCGCACTGTACGACTCGCGAGGTCGCGGGCGCGGGCTATCCGCAGCTCACGGCTGTCTCGGAGTGTGCCGAGCGGGCGCACGACCTCGGTATCCACGTCATGGCCGACGGGGGGATTCGGACCTCCGGCGACGCCGCGAAGGCGCTCATGGCCGGCGCGGACACCGTCATGATGGGCAGTTTCTTCGCCGGGACCGACGAGGCACCGGGTCAGGTCGTCGAGGTCGACGGCGAGACGTACAAGCGCTCCCGTGGGATGGCCTCCACGGAGGCCGCAGACGACCGCGACGACAAACAGAGCGACGTGGACGCCGGCGAGGGCGTCGAGGCGCTCACGCCCCACAAGGGACCGGTCGAACCGCTCGTTGAGGAGTTCCTCGGTGGAGTTCGCTCGGGTGTGAGTTACTGCGGCGGTCACACTATCCCGGACGCCCGCGAGAAGGCGTCGTTCGTCCGTGTCGCGGCGAGCGCGAAGGAACGAGAGGGCGCTCACGGCGTCGTCTTCGCCGAGGGCCCCGTCGAAGTCGACGAGGAGGCCGAACGCGAGTTGCAGGCCCCGATGGCCGACTGACTCACTCCGCGGCCGGCAACCGGGTCACGCGCGGTCCCCCGGCGTAGCCGACCGCCCCGAGCGGCGGCGCTCTCGACCGCTGCCACGTCCCCTCTCGGCAGTCGCTGGAGTCACACCTGATATATCAATACTGATCTGATACGTTATTCAATAATCTGATGTACTGATATATGAACCAGACAATAAATGGTTGCGTGATAAATCGAGTCGAACGGACGTTCAGCGCCAACTGTTCGGGACAGTTCGGCGATGACGTTGTGAACATAACGCCATAAAAATATTCGTTTGGGGCTGAAAAGCACAGTTCACTCAGGGTACCAAAGGCACTCTCTCGGCCGGTCCACAGTGGTGTTACTACGGTTGACTGCCAACTCTCTTCGCGTTTCGACGTCAGTAATGAAGTGAATTATCAAATTACAAACTGTATATGGATTTCTTATATATTCGCTGGAAAAACGAACCACCTCGAAGCCGCTGACTCGCGAGGCCGTCGCCCCGTGTTACCGCTGTCGGAATCGGCTCTCCTGAATCGGCGTTACAAGCGTAAGTGTGTGATTTCACTCCACGTTCTGTCGACTCGGTTCACCACGAGACGAGACCTACGAGGCGGAGGCGTCCCCGAGTTCCTCCAATCGCTCGTCGAACAGGGGGGATTGAAAGCCTACACGAAAGCGAAACTCGACGACTGAGTAGGCACTCGGCTCGACGTCATACCGCTTCCGCCGCATCGACCGACGACCGCACAGAGGCACCCGCGAACGCCATTTCGAGACGGCTGTTTTCCACGATTTTCACGCTCCGAACGACCGGTCACCGCTTGCGCGCGTCCCAGTAGAGGAGTCCGGCGGCGACGACGAGACAGACCGCGAGCCCCGCGAACGCGGCGACGTAGCTCGCGTAGGTGGCGACGATGCCGA
This sequence comes from Haloferax sp. Atlit-12N, assembly GCF_003383095.1. NCBI lineage: Archaea > Methanobacteriati > Methanobacteriota > Halobacteria > Halobacteriales > Haloferacaceae > Haloferax > Haloferax sp. Atlit-12N. Next base: position 109,571 of record NZ_PSYW01000004.1, on the reverse strand, counting down.
CGTAGGCCGGCCCCAGCGCGTTCGCGCCGAGGAACAGCGCCCGCGCGGCCCCGAGGTCGGCTCCGCGGTCGGCGTCGGGCGCGTTGTCCATGATGATGGCGTCCGCGAGGGGGAACTCCGTCTTGTAGCCGGCCGCGAGCGCGACGACGGAGACGTAGATGAGCGGGCGCGCCTCCACGGCCGAGAGGACGGCGAGCGCCCCCGCGGCCGCGAGCATCCCGACGACGGCGATTGATTCGCGTCGGAACCGGTCGCTCAGGCCGCCGGCGACGGGCTTGATGGTGATGCCGACGGCGAAGACGATGGCGAACGTCGCGCTCGCCAACTGCTGGTCGAAACCTTTCGCCTCGATGAGGTAGGTCGGAAAGAAGTTGATGAAGCCGCCGACCATGAAGTAAAACAGCCCGAACGCGAGGAGCGTCCGGCGCTGTTCCGCGCTGGCGAAGAGGCGTCGGAGCGTCCCCGAAACGTGGAGTTCGGGCGACCCCACGGCGTAGCCGTCTCTCGACCAGAACGCGTAGAGGACGGTGAGTCCGGCGAGGGCGACGGCGACCGGCAGGAACGGCGTCCGCCACGTCGCGTAGGTCAGCGCGAGGATGGCGAGCCCCGACGAGACGAGGCCGCCGAGGTCGGTGCCGGCGGCGTAGAGGCCGAGCGCCCGGCCGCGGCGTTCGACGAACAGGTCTGATAGGAGCGCCCGCGAGGGGATGGCGAACAGCCCTTTCCCGAGTCCCGTGATGACCGCGGCGGCGACGAAGCCTGCGAGTCCGCCGGCGAGGCCGAACGTGGCGAACCCGAGGACGAGGATGCCCAGTCCGGGGACGATGAGCGTCGTTCGCGTCCACCGGTCGGAGTACTCACCGCCGGGGTACTGCGTGATGGCGTAGACGCCCTGAAACAGCGCCAGTGCGATGCCGGCGGTCGCCTCCGTTATCTGGAGCTCCTCGATGATAGTCGGCAGCAGCGGCGACAAGAGAAACCGACCCGTCTGGAGGACCGCCCACGCCAGCGACACGGTGACTAACATCCGACCCGGGTAGCCCGCAAGCAAGCGCTCGTCGGATGTCGGCTGTTGGTTCACACCCTCCGTACACCGACCTGCTACCAATGGGTTACGATTGCGGAACGTCGGTTCCGGTTGTCGGTGTCGCGGTTCTGAACGTCGAGCTATGAATAAATAAACCCTATAGAGTTTACTTTTAGGTTTTACGAAGGCGATGTTATGCTCTGGAATGGCTACCAATCCGCATGAACTGCTACAATTTTCACAAATTTCACAATTTCTAAAAATTTTACAGTTTTAAACACAATATAGTTTACTCAATTGAGTTCGGAACTCCCCTCTGACCTCGATGGCCGCCGCACAAATTTTTACCACCCACAGTCGCGACGATTCGAGCATGGACGCGACGGCAATCGACCACGTGAACCTCCGCATCCCCGCCGACGGCCTCGACGCCGCAGTCGAGTTCTACCGCGACGCGCTCGGCTTCGACATCGAGAACCGCGACCTGTACGAGCCGGGCGAAAAGCCCTTCTTCTCCGTGCGACTCACCCCGGCGAGCGTCATCCACCTCCGGCCGGCCGAGGACTTCGAACCGCCGGCTGGGACCGCCTTCGACCACGTCGCCATCGAGTTCGCCCACGACATCGACGAACTCCGGGACCACCTCGAAGCGGCGGGCGTCGAAATCGACCGCCAGCTCGAACCCCTCGGGGCGACGGGCGTCGCGCCCGCGGTGTACGTCACCGACCCGTTCGGCTACACGCTGGAACTGAAAGCCGCGCCCGCCGGCGACTGAGCCTTACAGCACGTACTGCGCGACCGAGTCCATCACTTTTCGCTCCGCCCGGCGCAGGTGTTCCTCGGCGGTGCGCCGCGAGACGCCCATCTCGTCGGCGATGGTCGCGGTCTCGATGCCGCGCGGGAGGTCGTAGTAGCCGCCGGCGTGGGCCAGTCGGAGCGCCTCGCGCTGGCGGCCGGTGAGCGCGGGCATCGCGTCGGCGGGGGCCAAAAGCGGGCCGCTCCCGCTGGCGAACGACACCGCGCGCTTGGACTCGACGCTCACGTCGAAGCCGCTGTCCACGAGGTCGCGGAAGCACGCCGTCAGGTCGTCGGCGGAGACGGCGAGCAGGCGGCACACTTTGGCCCCGTCGCGGTAGCGAAGCGGCGGCACGAGGAGCAGGCCGTGTCTCCGCACGTAGCCTTCGATGTGGTCTATCTCGTGGTCTCGGAGACAGTCTGCGGTGACGACGACGAGTTCGTCGCCGCGCTCGACCGACGCCGCTACGCCGACGGTGTCGCCGACGCGGTCGAGCACGTCGCTTCCGACCCCGCCGCTCACGTGGAGCATGTCGCAGTGTTCGTTGCACCACAGTTCGACGCTCGCGGCGTTGCCCGCCGTCGCCGCCGCGTAGGCGCTGTCGTCCCTGATTCGGAGGCTCGCCTCGTACATGCGCGGACTGTGGTTCGGCGTGCACATATAAACCACGCACCGTGTGGTGGGGGAATCGCTACCCGTCTCGCGCCCGAAGTCTATGGTATGCACGACCAGCAATCGTCGGCGCGTCGGGACCGACTCGGCGACCCGAGCGACGAGTGGCGCGCGTACCAGGGCGCGCCCACCGGGACGGACATCGAGTGCAAGGGGTGGCGACAGGAGGCGGCGCTCCGGATGCTCAACAACAACCTCGACCCCGAGGTGGCCGAGCGCCCCGAGGACCTCGTCGTTTACGGCGGGACCGGCCGCGCCGCCCGCTCGTGGGACGCCTACGACGCGATTCTCGCCGAACTCCGCGACCTCGACGACGACGAGACGCTCCTCGTCCAGTCGGGCAAGCCGGTCGGGAAGTTCCCGACCCACGAGCGCGCCCCGCGCGTCCTTATCGCCAACTCCAACCTCGTCGGCCGCTGGGACGACTGGGAGCACTTCCACGAACTGGAGGCCGAAGGGAAAATCATGTACGGCCAGATGACCGCCGGGTCGTGGGCGTACATCGGCACGCAAGGAATCATTCAGGGCACCTACGAGACGCTGGCCGAACTCGCCCGCCAGCACTACGACGCCGACCTTCGAGGCAAACTCGTCGTCACCGGCGGCCTCGGCGGCATGAGCGGCGCACAGCCCCTCGCGGTGACGATGAACCACGGGGTCTGCATCGCCGCCGAGGTGCAGGCCGACCGCATCGAGCGCCGGGTCGAGACGGACTACCTGATGGAGTTCGCCGACTCGCTGGACGAGGCGCTCGAAAACGCGAAGGCCGCCATCGACGCGGGCGAACCCTACAGCGTCGGCGTCCAGATGAACGCCGCCGACATGCTCGAAGAACTGCTCGCGCGCGACGAGATTCCGGACGTGGTCACCGACCAGACCAGCGCCCACGACGAACTCGAAGGCTACTACCCGAGCGGCTACACCGTCGCGGAGGCCGACCGGCTCCGCGAGGACGACCCCGAAGCCTACGTCGACGCCAGCCTCGACACGATGGAGCGCCACGTGCAGGCCATCCTCGACCTGCAGGACGCGGGCGCAATCGCCTTCGAGTACGGCAACAACATCCGCGGGCAGGTCCAGAACCACCGCGGAATGACGACCGCCTTCGACTTCCCCGGCTTCGTCCCGGCGTACATCCGACCGATGTTCTGCCGCGGGCGCGGGCCGTTTCGGTGGGCCGCGCTCTCCGGCGACCCCGCCGACATCCACCGCACCGACGAGGCGATTCGAGAGTTGTTCCCCGAACACGAGTCGCTCATGCGCTGGATAGACCTCGCACAGGAGCAGGTGTCGTTCCAGGGGCTCCCCTCGCGCGTCTGCTGGCTCGGTTACACCACCGACGACGAGGGGCTCACGGAGCGCGCCCGCTTCGCGCTCAAAATCAACGACCTCGTCGCCTCGGGCGAGGTCTCCGCGCCGGTCGTCGTCACCCGCGACCACCTCGACGCCGGGTCGGTCGCCAGCCCGTACCGCGAGACCGAGGCGATGCGCGACGGCACCGACGCGGTCGCCGACTGGCCCATCCTGAACGCGCTCCTCAACACCGCCGCGGGCGCGGACATCGTGAGCGTCCACGACGGCGGCGGCGTCGGCATCGGCAACTCGCTGCACACGAACAACCACGTCGTTCTCGACGGCACCGACCTCGCGGCGAAGAAGGCCCGCGCCGTCTTCACGACCGACCCCGGCATGGGCGTCATCCGCCACGCCGACGCCGGCTACGAGGACGCACTAGACGAGGCGACCCGGTCGAACGTCCGAATCCCGATGCGGGACCACGACGCGACCGACCGCGCCGAACGTGCCGACCGCGCGGCCGAAGACGGCGGCCACGCGACCGAGTCCGGCGAATCCATCGACCGAGGTGACGAATGACCCGAACCGACCCGCCCGCGTGGGAGGGAACATCGTCGGACCCGAACGACGAGCAGTTCGGACACGTCGTCACCTCGACCGAAATCGAGGACGTGGGCGACTTCCGCGCCGTCCTCGTGGGCGAGCCGTACGACGGGGCCGTCATCGGCCGGCGCGGTGCCCGCGAGGGCCCCGCCGCGATTCGGCGCGCCCTCGCCGGCGTCAAGACCCACCACTTCGACGAGGGGCCGGTCGCCGGCGTCGCCGGCGTCGCCGACCTCGGTGACCTCCCGGTCGAGGCGTACAACGACGGGGACGACCCCCAGAACCACGTCGCTGACGTACAGGCTATCGTCGCCGACGAAGCCGCGGCCGTCTACGAGCGCGGCGCGCTCCCGGTCTTCCTCGGCGGCGACAACTCCCTGACGGTCGGGAACGTCACGCCGCTTCTCGGCGGCGACGACTCGGTTGGGGCCGTGAGCTTCGACGCCCACCTCGACTGCCGCGACCCCGCCGACGGGCCGACGAGTGGGACGCCCTACCGCCAACTGTTCGACGCCGGACTCGACCGCCTCGCCGTGGTCGGTGCGCGACACTTCGAGACCTCGACGGCCTACGCCGACTTCCTGCGCGACTCGGGTGGCACCATCCTCACCGCCGACGAGGTCGGCCGCGGCCCAGTCGAGACGGCCGACTTCGCCCTCGATGCGCTGGCCGCCTGCGACCGCGTCTTCGTCAGCCTCGACGTGGACGTGTTGGACCAGACGGCCGCGCCGGGCGCGAGCGCGCCGACCCCCGGCGGCGTCACTACCCGCGAACTGTTCTCGATGCTCCGCCGCGTCGCGGCCGACCCCCGCGTCGTCGGCTTCGAGGTCGTGGAGTGCGCGCCGCCGCTGGACGACGAAGACGGTCGAACCGTCAGCGCGGCCGCCCGTGCAGTCGCCCACTTCCTCGCGGGGGTGACGTCGCGTGACTAACACGGCTTCCACGGCCGGCCTCACAGTCGTCCACGACGCGGCCGAACTGGTCGTCGGCCCCGACGATGGGACCGGCGTCGTCGTCCTCGAAGACGGCGCGTTCGCCGCGCTCGACGGCGAGGTCGTCGCCGTCGGCCCCGCGGACGAGGTGCTCGCGGACTACCCTGTGGAAGACGCCGAGACGGCCATCGACGCGACCGGCAAGACGGTCCTGCCGGGCTTCGTCGACCCGCACACCCACGCGCTGTTCGCGGGCGACCGCTCCGACGAGTTCGTGGCGAAGCTCCGCGGCGCGACCTACGAGGAGATTCTCGCCGACGGCGGCGGTATCCTCCGAACCGTCGACGCGGTCCGCGAGGCCTCCGACGACGAGTTGGTGGCGAACCTCACGGAACACCTCGACGCGATGCTCACCCACGGGACGACGACGGTCGAGGTGAAGAGCGGTTACGGCCTCGACACCGAGACCGAGCTGCGGATGCTCTCGGCCATCGACGCGGCCGGCTCGGACCACCCGGTAGACGTGATTCCGACGTTCATGGGCGCGCACGCCGTCCCGCGCGGTGTGGACACCGAGGAGTACACCAAGTCGGTCGTGGCCGACCAACTCCCGGCGGTCGCCGAACAGGGCATCGCCGAGTTCTGCGACGTGTTCTGCGAGCGCGGCGTGTTCACCGCCGAGCAGTCCCGTCGGATTCTGGAGGCGGGTCGCGACCACGGCCTCACGCCGAAGATTCACGCCGACGAGTTCGCCGCCATCGGCGGCACCGACGTGGCGGCCGCGGTCGGCGCGGCCAGCGCGGACCACCTGCTCCACACCGACGACGCGGGCCGAGACGCGCTCGTCGAAGCCGGCGTGACTCCCGTGATGCTCCCCGGCACGGCGTTCGGTCTCGGAGCCGACTACGCCGACGCCCGCGCCTTCCTCGACGCGGGCCACGAGGTCGCGCTCGCCACCGATTTCAACCCGAACTGCTTCTCTCGAAGCATGGGATTCGTCGCCACCCTCGCGAGCGTCGGTATGCGAATGACTCCTCACGAAGCGATTCGGGGCGTCACGAGCGCCGCCGCGGGCGCGCTCGACCTCGACGACGGCACGGGAACGCTTCGCGCGGGCGCTCCGGCCGACGCTATCGTACTCGACGTGCCGACCGCGTCACACCTCTCGTACCGGTTCGACACGAACCCCGTTTCGACCGTGCTGAAATCGGGGGTGGTCGTCCATGAGTGACCGCCCACGCCTCCCCGATTCGGTCGTCCTCGACGGCGCGTCGCTGACGCCGGAAGACGTGGCCGCCGTTTCCCGTCACGACGCCCCGGTCGAACTCGCCGCCGAGTCGCGCGAGCGGATGCGCGAGTCGCGCGAGCGCGTCGAATCCGTCCTCGACTCCGGCGAACCGGTGTACGGCGTCAACACCGGCTTCGGCCACCTCGTGGAGACGCACATCGACCGCGAGGACATCGAGCGCCTCCAGACGAACCTCGTCCGCAGCCACGCCGCCGGCGCGGGCCGCGAACTCACCCGCGAGGAGGTCCGGTCGATGATGGTCAGCCGGGCTAACACGCTCGCCAAGGGATTTTCGGGCATCCGACCCTCGGTGGTCGACCTGCTCGTCTCGATGCTCAACGAGGGCGTCCAGCCGGTCGTCCGCTCCCGCGGGAGCCTCGGCGCGAGCGGCGACCTCGCGCCCCTCGCGCACATGGCGCTCGTCCTCATCGGCGAGGGCGAGGCCCGCGTCGACGGCGAGCGACTACCGGGCGACGAGGCCCTCCGCGCCGCCGGCTTGGAGCCGGTGACGCTCGCCTCCAAGGAGGGCCTCGCGCTCATCAACGGGACGCAACTCACGGTCGGCCTCGCCGCGCTGTTCGTCGTCGACGCCGAGCGAACCGTCGAGGCGGCCGACGCCGCTGGCGCGCTCGCAACCGAAGTCACGATGGGAACCACGGCGAACTGCGACCCCGCCATCCACGAGGTTCGCCCCCACCCCGGCCAGCAGGAGAGCGCGGCCGCGATTCGCCGGCTCACCGCCGGATCGACCGTTCTCGAATCGCACAAGGACTGCGAGCGCGTGCAGGACGCCTACTCGATTCGCTGTCTCCCGCAGGTCCACGGCGCGGTCAGAGACGCCGTCTCGCACCTCCGCGAGGCCGTCGAGGTCGAACTCAACAGCGTCACGGACAACCCACTCGTCTTCCCGGCGGGCGCGGTGGACGAGCGCGCCCCCGGCACCGACGTGGCCGCCGTCGTCTCCGCCGGCAACTTCCACGGCGAACCGCTAGCGCTCCGCCTCGACTACGCCGCCGGCGCGCTGACCGAACTCGCGGCCATCTCCGAGCGACGGACCGACCGGATGCTCAACCCAGACGTACAGGAGTCTTATCTCCCGCCGTTCCTGACCGAGCGCAGCGGGCTTCGCTCCGGCTACATGATTGCGCAGTACACCGCCGCGGCGCTCCTCAATGAGTGCCGTTCGCTCGGTCGCCCCTCCATCGACTCGACGCCCGTCAGCGGCGGGCAGGAAGACCACGTGAGCATGAGCGGTCAGAGCGCGCTCAACGCCCGCACGGTCGCCGAGAACGCCGCGACCATCGTCGGCGTCGAACTCCTCTGCGGCTCGCAGGCGGCGGAGTTCCTTGACGAGGGCCTCGAACTCGGGACCGGAACGGGTGCCGTCCGCGACGCGGTTCGGTCCGTGGTGCCGCCACTGGACGAGGACCGCCGCCTCGACGGCGAACTCGAGACCGCGGCCGACCTCGTTCGGTTCGGCGCGATTCGCGCGGCTCTAGCGGACACCGGCCTCGCCGACTGAGCGGGCGCGCTCTCGTCTGTTATCGGACAGAACTGCGGGCGTCGAATCCGAGGCCGACGAGCGACCGTCGTCCCCGACTGCAAAAAACATCCATCGCGTACCGTGTCGCCGACGCCGACGGTGGTACCGACACCGCCGGTCGCCGGCTCAGAGGTTTCCGTTGATGATGTCCGCGACGCGCTGTCGGTCGAACAGTTGTTCCTCCTCGGGAATCTCGGGGTACGGCCCCTCGCTGTACTCCGGCCACGTGCCGAACTGGTCGGGATAGAGCTGTTTGGCGGTCATCTCCAACTGGAACAGGTTGAGTATCGGCCCCTGATAGCGACCGCCCTGCGCGTAGACGCGGTCGTTCTGCACCGCTGCGATTTCGGCTCCGACGGGGTCGTCCTGGAAGCCCGTCCGGATGTCGGACATACTCGTGTTCGGGTGCATCCCGCCGAGCGTGAGAATCACGTCGGGGTCGGCTTCGAGGAGTGTCTCGAAGTCGACGGTCGAGCCGGATTCCACGTCGTCGCCGAACGCGCTGACCGGCTTCAGCGGGCGAGTGTGGGCGGTCAGGAAGCCCGGCGTGCTCAGGTTGTACGCATAGATTGACTCGAGGTCGCTCGGGCCGAGGAGCACGGCGGTCGGGCGGTCGTCCTCAGCGGGGAGGTCCGCCGCAATCGCCGCGAGCAGTTCCTCGCGGACCGCCGTGAGCGCCTCGTACTTCGCTTCCTCCTGCAACACCTGCGCGACCTTGGCGAATATCTCCCAGAGGCCGTAGTACTCGTAGGCGTCGGTCCACTCGGTCGGCGGCGCTTGGTGCCGCGCGCTGAAGCTGTTGCCGAACCACGGACTGACGTTCTCCTCGATTTCGTCGAGGTCGTCCTGGCTCCAACTGCCGAGCGCGGAGACGCTGGCGGGGTCGGCGAGGTGTACGTCGCTGTCGAGTTCGTAGAGCCGCTCTTTCGATGGCTCCCACGACGAGTACAGCCCGGTCCAGTCGAGTTCGACGCTGGGGAGTCGCGGCGTGAACTGGTTCCACAGCGCGTCGTAGTAGTCCGGGGCGTGCATCGAGTTGACGGCGTCGCCGTGACCGAGCGCGAACGCCATCCCCGCGTGGTGGGTTAGTCGCGTGAAGATGCTTTCGGGGACCGATTCGAACGTCACGTCGCCCATCGGGGCCATCGACACCGTGTACGAGTCGCCTTCGGCCGTCGACTCCGCGGTCGACTCGCTCGTTGCCGTCGATTCGGCGGTCGTGGTGGTGTCCGTCGCGGCCGCGTCCGTCGCCGTCGCGTCCGACTCGGACGAACCGGTACAGCCGGCGAGCAGTCCGCCGGCGGCGACCGAACCGCCGTAGGTCAAGAACTTCCTGCGCGTTGGTCCGTCGCTATCTGCCATCGTATTTTTAGGTCCACCTAATACATATAGGCGTACCGATTTAGGCCGTCCGAAATCCCGAAACGGATTTATCCGTCTGGGAGTGGCTAAAACCATGGACCAAGACCTCGTCGACCAGGCGACGCGCACGCGCAGAGCGTACCTCAAGGGCGGCGGCGCGCTTCTCGCGGGCGGCTTGCTGGCCGGCTGTGCCGGGCAGAACGACGCCGAGCCATCTCCGGACGCGACCAAGACGGCCGCGGCGACGGAGGCCACGACCGAAGCATCTACCGAGACAGAGACGGAGGCCGAACAGGCCGGGTACACGGTGTCGATGTCACCGGCGGGTGACGTGACGTTCGAGTCGGTCCCGGAGGACGTGATGGTGTACAACCTCGTCTACGCCGACGCGGCGGTCGCCTTCGGCCACGGCGACGCGGTGAACTCCCTCGGCTTCGACAGCGACGCCGGCGGCCGGACGCTCGACGCCTACTACGAGCGCCTCGACGGCGTCTCGTTCGACCGGAGCGAGCTCACGCAACTCAACTCGGGGTCCGGGAACGTCAACATCGACAAGGAACTCGTCTACGAACTGGACTCCGACCTCCACCTCGTCGACCCGGCGCTCGTGACCAGTTTCGACGGCTGGGACCAGTCGGACGTCGAGGAGATTCGCGAGCAGGTCGCGCCGTGGTTCGGCAACGCCTACAGTCGCACGCACGCCCAGCCGCCCGAGCCGTACGCCGCCGACTACCAGTACTACACGCTCTGGGAAATCGTCGAGAAAGTCGGACAGGTGTTCCAGGAGGAAGACCGCTACGCGGCGCTCGAAGCGGTCCACAGCGACCTCATCGACACGATTCAGTCGAACCTCCCGCCCGAGTCGGAGCGGCCGACCGTCGGCGTCGTCATCTACATGGACGAGACGTTCTACCCGACGAAAATCAACGCCCCCGGCTTCGCGACCTCGCACATCCGCCCGCTCGGCGTCACCGACGCCTTCGCGGCCGGCGACGTGACGTTCGAGACCTCCTACGACTTCGAGACGATGCTGGAAATCGACCCCGACGTGTTGCTCCACAGCTACGGTATCGACTCCTACTACGACGTGGCGTCGACTCGCGAAACCCTCGAAGACCACCCCATCGGGAGCGAACTCAGCGCGGTCCAGAACGACCGCGTCTACCCCTCGGGGACGCCGGTACAGGGGCCGATTATGAACCTGTTCCAGACTGAGATGACGGCCAAACAGCTCCACCCCGACCAGTTCGGCGCGTGGCCGGAGTACACCGGCGGTGCCTATCCCGAAATCCCCGAAGACGAGCAACTGTTCGACCGCGAGCGTGTCGCCGACATCGTCACCGACGACTGAGCCGACCGGGGGTCCGGCGACCGCTTACCAGAGTTGGACCGCGGGCGTCCCGCAGTCGTCGCAGACGATGGCGTCGTTGTCCTTGTAGCTCCCCGTCACGAGGTCGCCGTCGCAGTAGGTGCAGTCCTCTTCGTCGAACGAATCGAGCAGGTACGCGGATTCGGGCATATCCGACGATTCGGCTCCAGTCGTAAGAACATTTCTCCGGTTCGATATATCGCGGTCCGTGACACTCACGAGAACGGCTCTGTTGAAATCCTCAGTCACTGATAGTTTGTTGAGGCCGTGCTGAATAGAGTGCGCGAATTCAGCACGGGAGGTCGCTATGCTAAGACGTGTTCGGGGCGGTCAGTAGTAGCGACGGTGTTACTGTAGACATTATCTCACCCCGAATCCTCTAAGAATCCTCATTAGTGCTCACATTTAGAGTAGGGTTCTTGATATATGGTGCCTTTCTTACTGCATGGACCCGATGTTCTTCGAGTCTCAGAACGAGTTCCGTACCTGGCTAGAAGAGCACCACGACACGGCAGAGGAACTGTGGGTCGGCTACTACAAGGCCGATGCCGAGCGAGTTGGTATTGGATACGACGAGTCAGTTGAGGAAGCGCTCTGCTTCGGGTGGGTCGACGGCCTGGTCAAAGGCATCGACGATGAGACATACACCCGTCGGTTCACGCCCAGGAGCCCCGACAGCAAGTGGTCGAAGGCGAACAAGGAGCGGGTCGGCGCGATGATCCAGGCGGGAAAGATGACCCCGGCCGGAATGGAACTCGTCGAAGTGGCGAAGGAAACGGGCGAGTGGGCGGCTGCCTATCGCCTCGGCGACGACCACAAGGTCCCGGCCGAACTTGAGGCAGCGCTGCGTGCGGATGAAACCGCCTGGGAGAACTTCCAGAACTTCTCGAATTCGGACCAGTATGCTTTCATCGCGGCCGTCGAGGAGGCTAAGACGGACGAGACCAGGCAAAAGCGGATCGAACGAACGGTCACACTCGCGGCGCAGGATCTCCGAGCATACGATGAGAACAACAAGCGGCGGCTGTGATGTGGTCTTTCGAAGGTACTCGTTTCTTAAGAACACCCTTTTCTCGTGTCCCATTTCCTCACCATTACGGACAAAGTCACGGCTCTGATCACCGGGAATGGTTGTGTAGTTCGCGCGCCGAGTTGGTCACATCCTTCTGGTAGACTTCGAGTAGGTCGTCGAGTTGCTCTGTGTACAGAGGATCAAGTGAGCGACGGGATTCACTGGAGAGTTCTGCTCGATAAAAAATCAGAATAATGACGCAGCGTAGAGCATCAATGACAGGTTGTTTGCCCACGAAGATCTGCAGCTAGTATTTGATTGATGGCGACGCTATCTCTGGTATGGCCACCATTCTCACTGTGTTTGGAACTGGCGAGGGACAGACCGCAAAGATAGCCGACAGCATCACGGAGGGATTCAAAGCCCGCGACCACAAGGCAACAACGGTGAACGTCGCGGAGATCGATCCCGAACTCAATCTTGACGAGTTTGACGCCGTCTTGGTCGGTGCGTCAGTCCACTATGGGAGACAACAGAAGTCAGTTCGGAGGTGGGTCAAAACGAACCGCGACGTACTGGTGAGAAAGCCGAACGGATTCTTCCAAGTCTCCGGTGCGTCCGGGGCGAAGAATGAAGAGGGGCTCTCGGAGGCGACGGGATACCTCGACAAGTTTATCGACGACACGAACTGGCAGCCCGATAGAATCACTCTCTTCGGCGGCGCGCTACGCTTCTCAGAGTACGGCTTTCTCAAGCGAGCGCTGCTGAAGTTCATCGTGAGAAACCAGGAATTCGAGATGGACGAGTCAGGAGACGCCGAACTCACCGACTGGGAATCGGTCGCGTCCTTTGCCGGTGAGTTCGCTGTGTTCGTTGAGGAGCGACTGGGTGAGGCGGTCAAAGCAGCCTGAACACCGACCGACAGTAGGCGACCAGTTGTTCTTCACGAACTGGCACTGGGTGGCCGACACTTCGGCCGAGAACAACTGATTGGAGGAACAGAAGCGCGACAGCTCCAGGCTGACGAACTCAGTATCGGCTCAGTGGATAAGCCATAGCGACAGTTACGGACGCGCGCTCTGTATGCACGCAATGCAGCAATCAACTCCGAGGTTCAAGGGTTTGGTCAATCTTTGCTTCTGTTGGCATCTAAACGGCTCTCCTAATCGGTTTCATTTCCAAACTCATCAGAAGGAATTATTACGTGTATCTCGAATTTCTACACGACGACGAGTTTTCCGGTAACACGACCTGCTTCGAGATCCTGAATGGCCGCTGGCACCTCGCCCAAGTGATACTGTCGGTCGATAACGGGCTCGACATCCCCGGATTCGAGGAGCTCCATCACGAATGCTAGGTCGTCCCGGTCGGGGTTGAGCATGAAGGTACGGAACCGTTTTCCGCCCGTCATAGAGAGCATTGGCCCCGCGAGGAGTGCGGTCACGAATCGTCGCGTGGGTCCTCCAACGAAGACGTATCGTCCTGTCGGGCGAAGGACTCGTGCGTACGATCGCATCGAATGGGTACCTGCCGCGTCCAGGATGAGGTCGTATTCTGTCTCGCGTTCGGTAACATCCTCCTGCGTGTAATCGATGACGTGGTCCGCCCCGATAGCACGGACAGTCTCCATCTTCGCTGTGCTACACACCGCTGTGACCTCTGCGCCGAGGAACTTAGCGATCTGCACGGCGAAAGTTCCCACGCCTCCCGACGCACCGTTGACGAGGACGGTTTCACCTGATTGGAGCTTCCCGACATCTCGGAGTGCCTGTAGAGCGGCAACACCTGCAGTTGGGGCTGCCGCTGCTGCCTCGAACGAGACCGTGGCCGGCTTGCGCACGACAGCGCTGGCTGGCAAACTGACGTACTCTGCGAACCCGCCAAACCCGTTCTTTGAGAGATCGGCGACGACTTCGTCACCGGACTGGAAGTCAACGACGTTCATGCCGACGGCTTCGACCCGTCCCGCGATATCGACGCCCAAAATGGGGAACTTCGGTTTGCGGTAGCCGCCGTAAACGAGACGGACGAGGAACGGCGTTCCGCGCAGCAGGTGCCAGTCACCAGCGTTGACGGATCGAGCCATCACGCGAACCAGGACATCGTCGTCGCCCGGCGTGGGCAGGTCTACCTCGTCCAGTCGGAGCACCTCAGGACCTCCGTATTCCGAGTAGACGACCGCAGTCATCGTGGTCGGTTCGTGACCGGTCGTCGAGTGGGGCGATTCGGCCCGCTGTTTCCTGGCCGTCATTGGACCGCCTCCTGGGTTGCCGGCCGCTCCGTCCTGACGCCCTTGACCACGAGATACAGGGCGAGGGCGATTTCACCGACGACGGCAGTCACGATGACAATCGTGGTGGCGACCGGTTCGTAGGCGGGGATGAGGAAGAACGTGAAGCTCTCGGTCAGGTACCCGATTGCTGCGAGGGCGACTAGCCCACCGAGAATCGCTGGGAACAGGCTGGATCTGTAGAGCAGGTAGCCTAAGACGATGAGGTGCAGTCCGAAGAATATCCCACCGATCAGGTAGCCGTAGGTGTGTGCGGTGAGGAAGAGCAAGACGAGCGCGTCAATTTGTTCGGGACTGAAGACGGTCAAGTACTCCTCGCCGCGCAGCAGCTGGAGTGCCATGTACTGGTTGAGCATGTTGATGCTCGCTATCGCCGGGTGGGCAATCAGGCGTAAGGATGCGGCCATCACTGCGAGCGTTCGGCTCACCGGTCTGAGGAGAACGTAGAGTAGGACTGCTACGACGGCGTCAGCTGAAAAGGCGATCAAGTCGCTGACGATACCGAGCCGAAACAGTTGCTCGGAAGCGACGATGTTTGCGGCAGTCGCTGTCGCATCGCCGGGGACGATGAGCGAGGCGCGGACGAACCCCTCGCTAAAGCCAGCAGTGACGAAGATCAGTAGATAGAGGAGCCCGGTTATTCGGGCTATCCTCTTGGTTGAGATCGGTCGTTTGTTCGGCGTCTGCTCGACACCGACGGGCTCTGCGGTTGTAGTTGACATTAGGTGTACCCCTTGGAATCCTGACTGAGCGACACCAGATACTGGGATGGCGATATGACGAGAATCGCAGTCCAATCAACTGTGTATGTCTGCTAAGGATCACTGTAGACGAAGGATGTGAGACGAAATAATCGTTTGCGTCAACTGGCAGTTGTATTAGATATACATAACCGTCAGTTAGAGATTTGTTGCTACCATCGTCGGCTCCTGGTACTTGTTAATACGCTAATGAGTGACTCGTCCAAATCAAAGGGACTGAGAGGAGTACGTATGGGACAGAATGTGCGGAATGGTTAGGCTGGCCGGAGTGCTACTAGATCGGATGGAATCTCGGACAGACACGCAACAGTCGATGGTACCAGATGGATCTAGCAACGACGATCTACCTGGGTATCCGAATACCATTGAGGACGTGTCGACAGGCGCGTCTATCTCGTTCCTTGAAGACAGTGTTGACGAACAAGGCGCGTACTTGCTGATGGAAGGTGTTCTTCCACCGGGAATCGACAGTGGGCCCGCCCGTCTTCACCCGAGGGCGGAGGCTCACTCGGAGGTCGTAGCGGGTCAAGCCGACGTAACGGTACGCGGCGAAATCCACACTTTGCTTCCTGGCGAGTCGCTGACTATCGAGATTGGTGAGGCCCATAGTATCCGAAACAGCGGCACCGACACGCTTGTCGTTCGGACGACGCTACGCCCGCCAGGCGAATTCGAAGGCGCGATTCGGGCGCTCTATGAAGCCAGTGCAGGTGGGGAGCCGGACTTACTCGCGGTGGCGGCGGTGCTATCCCACTACCGGGCGGACGTGCGTCTCGCGGTGATCCCCTGGTGGCTGCAGCGCCCCCTCTTGAGCGTGCTCGCCAAGATCTCGACAGTGCTCGGTCAGAATCCGATCAGGTAGTCCGCAGTCCAGACACACCCGGTATGCTGTGGACGATCTTGTTTCTCGACTATCGGGCAAAACGGCGAGCTCGTCTGAATCGTCTGGACAGGGACGAGGACAGTATGATTGACGAGTGGAGGCACCTGCAGCACCCTTATCTCCTCAGATAGCTATTGTAGCCTCAGTGGTATATAGTGGCATCGTCTACTAATCAAGCAGTCGAGAGTATTGAGCGGCCGGCCAGTGTGAGTCGGTGGAACTACCTGCGGGTCGGTGGTCTGGCAGCGCTCACCGAGGCGGCGATCTACGTAGCCGGCATCGTGTACTTCCTCGTGGTCCTCGACTTTGCGAACGTTACCGCGCCACGCCAGCAGGTCGAACTGTTCGTGGCGAACCAGACGAGTCTGTACGCGATGTACCTACTCATCTACGTGGTCTTCGGCGTCGTTCTGGTAGCGCTCGTCCTGTCACTCCACGCGCGCCTTAAGAACAACGCACCGATGCTGATGGGGGCAACGACCGCGTTCGGACTGATCTGGGCCGGGCTCGTCATCGCTAGTGGGATGGTCGCCAACATCGCCACGGGCGTCGTCGTAGATCTGTACGGCACGGATCCGACCCAAGCGACGACGGTCTGGCTGGCGGTCAGTCCGGTCATCGACGGGCTCGGTGGCGGCAACGAGATCGTCGGCGGTATCTGGACCCTTCTGGTGAGCGTGGTCGCACTACGGGCACGGGCACTACACCGAGCGCTGAACTACGTCGGTCTCGTGGTCGGTACGGCAGGCATCCTCTCAGCCATCCCGGCACTCGGCGAAGTCGGCGGCGGCATCTTCGGGATTACCCAGATTGTCTGGTTCGTCGGCCTCGGCATCCTCCTGTTACGCGCGAGTCGGCGTGAGGCGGTGTGAGTCGGGGTCGTACCTCGATAATCCAAGTGGACACTACCAGTATCTCCTATATAAAGAGTAACAGCAACGGTTGCGACGTGTTCCGGGCTCGTCCACTCTAGCTGTGAATCGGCAGAGGACATGTCTTAGAGTCCTAAGGCGACGATGGGATGTGTCGGAGTCTGCAATGAACTTGCTGGAATCCTTGTACTGCACATATCCTCTCGATCTTGCACGACGCTTCTGACAGCACCTGAATAGAACTCAGCGGCCGTGCTACATACACGGCGTGTATGTTGCAGACGGTTCTACCTAATTCACAGAAGAACTAACAAGATTGGTTTTTTATGAATTGCCATGGCACGATTTTGGTCTCGTCGTGCGGCCCTCCAATTGGCTGGTTCAGGGATTGTATTCCTAAGTGGCTGTAATACTCTCAGTCCACAGCAGTCAGTCGGACAAACGGTTACTCCTGCCCCACCAGCGTCAGCAGAAGAAATCGCGGAGTATGACTGTCCTCCATACGGGGACCAAAACAACAGTATCTGTTCGCACACGGTTGAGACCGATTCTGCCTCGGTGTATCTACTTCCCTCACAGACAGTTGGTAAATCTCCTGAGTTGATTACGTTGACCTTCTATAACACCTCTGAGACAGAACTAACATTCAATCCGTTCTCGTGGACAATACGATTCAAAGATTCGTCCGGATGGACTGGGATTGAACAGAAATCTTCCAGCAGCGGAAAGGTAACAGTCGCACCCGAGGATACGGTGGCGTGGTCGTTTGAAGAGGCCGTGGGATACATCAACGAAGCAGAGGCCATCGGTTCAGGTACGTACACTGCAGAGATTAACGTTCCCGACCCAAGTACTGACGACTGGATAACCTGTCTCGCTCTGTTTAGTATTCAGTAAGCCGCCCAGACTTACCAGTGTCTCGATGGTCTCAGTAATGACTGATACACCCTCTGTCTGTGCCACGCGGATTCTGTCAAGGTCTAATGATTTCAACAGAGCAACGAGAACTATTCAGTTCGAGCCGGCGTTTCGCCGGCAACAGACGCGGCTCACGATGCGGGACCGCAAAACGGTGGATTCCGGGGGAATTGTGGTGGGGTGCCCGGTGTGGTGGTGGTGATGGTGATGGATTGCCCGGGCGCAGGAAGCTCCCCGGAGGAGCGTGGGAACGTGTCGAGGGAACGGCGAGTCGGACTTAGTAGCCCAGTTGCTCGCGGATGAGAATGACGGTGGTGCGGCCCTCCTCGACTTCCTGCCGGAAGATGAGCTGCTTCGCAATCATCGACTTGACGCCGTAGGCCTCCTTCGCGCGCTCGTTTTCGAGGGGGTACGCGACGGATTCGAGGCGGTCGAGCGCGTCGTCGAGCGTCGGCACGATTTTGTTGACGCCGCTGACGATGACGACGTTGCTGGCGGCGAAGGGGTACGCGCCGATGCGGCTCCCGGAGAGGTCCGCGGCGACGAGGTCGCCCGTCTGCGAGATGGCGTTGATGCCGCCGAGGAAGTAGTCGGCGGTCTGGGAGTCGCGGCGGGCGGCCTGTCGCTCCGCGTCGTCGTCGATACTCCAAATCTGGTCCGGCAGGCTCTCCCACTCGTGGTCGCCCTCGCTCAGGTAGTCGTCGAACCCGATTTCTTCGAGGGTGGTCGAGTGGCCGTTCATCACGGAGACGTCGGCGGGGATGTGCGACTGCAGAGTTTCGAGCGCCTCGTCGGCCGTATCGACGACGACGACGTCGAACCCGCTCGCTTCGAGGTTCTCGACGGTCGCTTCGACGACCTCGTCGTCGGGGAGCTGGTCGAGTTCGGCGTCGATATCGGCGTCGTCTGCGTAGTCGGATTTCTGTTGAGACATATGTGAGTGTGGTGGTGGAGTTCGGTGGGTGCTCCGACGAACGTGTGTAGCGCCTATCGGGTGTTAAACGCTCGCTGACGGTGGTGTCAGGTGGTTACAGACGTGTTACCGGGCTCGCTGGCGACCGGTCGCCGATGCGGTGACTGCCCTCCCGGCGACTACCGGCGACTCCCCTTACTCTAGCCCGAGTACGTCGCAGAGCGCCGCCACGTCGAGGTTGTCGTCGACGAGCGCGGCGGCACGGTCGTAGGGGTCGCCCGACGCGCCGGCGTCCGCGTCGGCTTCGGCCGTCTCCGACGCCGGCCGGTCGCGCCCGGCCGACTCGTACACGGCGTCCACGAACGCGTTCCGCGGCGAGTCGTTGGCGAACAGGTCGTGGATGTACGTCCCTGCGACTCGCCCGAGCGCCGCGCCGTCGCCCGAAACCGGGGTCGCGTCGCCGACGATTTGGCTGTCGCCCATGTGTATCTCGTAGCCGTCGATGGTCCCCGTCGCGCCGGCCAGCGGTCCCGCGCCGTCGAACTCGACCGAGACGGGTTCGACTCGCTTGTCGCGGGAGAATCGCGTGACTATCGGCAGCAGCCCGAACCCTTCGACCGTCTCGTCGGCCGCCGTCCCCTCGATGTCGGCGTTCTCGATGGTCTCGCCGAGCAGTTGGTAGCCGCCGCAGATGCCGACGACCGGGCCGTCGAAGCCGGCGAGTTCGTCGTCGAAGCCGGCGTCGCGGAGCGCGAGCAGGTCGTCGACCGTGTTCTTGCTGCCGGGGAGGACCACCCCGTCGATGCCGTCCAGCGTCGCGTCGAGCGGGAGGTAGGCGACCCGGACGCCCGGCGTCTCGGCCAGCGGGCCGAAGTCCGTCGCGTTCGAGATGCGTGGGAGTCGCGGCACGCCGATGGTGACAGCGTGCTCGGCCGCGACGCCGTCGTCGTCGCCGACGGTGGCGCGCTCGCCTTCCGCGGGGAGCGCGAGGCTGTCCTCCTCCGGGAGACCGGGGTCGTCGTAGGGAAGCACGCCGAGGACGGGCACGCCGGTTCGCTCCTCGATTTCGTCGAGCCCCGGTTCGAGGAGGCTCGGGTCGCCGCGGAACTTCGTGATGACCGCGCCGACGACCCGCTCGCGTACGTCTTCGGGGAGCAGTTCGAGCGTCCCGAGCAGGCTGGCGAAGACGCCGCCGCGCTCGATATCGGCCGCGATGAGGATGTCGGCGTCGGCGAAGCGGGCGGTCTCGATGTTGGCCAAATCGCGGTCGTGGAGGTTTATCTCGGCGATAGAGCCGGCCCCCTCGGCGACGACCACGTCCGACTCGGTCGCCAGCCGACGATGCGATTCGACCGCCGCCTTGCGGGCGTCCTCCCAGTGGGTCGCGTAGTAGTCGCCCGCGGAGTTGAGACCGACCGCTCGGCCGTGGACGACCAGTTGCGAGGTGCCGTCGCCGTGGGGCTTGAGCAGGACCGGGTTGTGGTCGGTCGTCGGCGCGACCCGCGCGGCGCGGGCCTGCACGTACTGCGAGACGCCGATTTCGCCGAAGTCGTCGCTGTCGGCGGTCGCGACCGCGCGGGCGTTGTTGCTCATGTTCTGCGCCTTGAACGGCGCGACCGAGAGGCCGCGGTCGGCGAACAGGCGGCAGAGTCCGGCCGCGACGGTGCTCTTGCCCACGTGGCTCGCGGTCCCCGCGACGAGGAGGGTCGGCGTCGTCATCTGCCGGGAGTCAGGGCCGCGCGGTTCAAAGGTGTTCGTTTCGGCGGCGCGAAGGGGAGTCCGAACCTCCTCCAGTGGAGGGTCCAAACCACTCGCCGACGACGTCCCCCGCCATACTGTGGTGGTCACGTCGATTCTGTGAAATGTTGCCGGAAGTGGTGCGTTTAGTTCGCTCGACTGCTCGGTCTATCATGAATGAAGAAACAGTTACTCGTGACGGACTTCCTCGACCGGGCTCGGACGTACTACGGCGATTACGAGGCCATCGTCGGCGTCGACGGTGAGCGCTTTACCTACGCGCAGTTCGGCGAGCGGGTGGACAGGTTTTCGGCGGCGCTTCAATCCCGCGGCGTCGAGAAGGGCGACCGGGTCGCGGTGCTCGACCCCAACACGCACTACCACCTCGAAGCGGCCTTCGGCGCGATGCAGTGCGGCGCGCTCCACGTCCCGCTGAACTACCGACTCACGACCGAGGACTACGAGTACCTGCTCTCGGACTCCGGCGCGAGCGTGGTCTACGCCGACTACCAGTACGCGGGCAAAATCGAAGCCGTCCGCGACGACGTGCCCGCCGAGGTGTTCGTGACGAACGACCCCGCCGCCGTCGACGGCGACTGGCTCGACTTCGAGGCGTTCCTCGACGAGGCCGACGCCGACGACTACGAGCGCCCCGAGATGTCCGAGGACGAACTCATCACCATCAACTACACCTCGGGCACGACCGGCGACCCGAAAGGCGTCTGTCGGACCCATCGCACCGAGTCGCTCCACGCCCAACTGGTGACGATTCACCACCACATCACCGACGACGACGTCTACCTCTGGACGCTCCCGATGTTCCACGTCAACGGCTGGGGCCACATCTACGCCGTCACCGGCCGCGGCGCGAAACACGTCTGCACCCGCGGGGTCGACGCCGAGCAGGTGTTCGACGCCATCGCCACCGAGGACGTGTCCTTCTTCTGCTGTGCGCCGACCGTGCTGTCCATCCTTCGGGAGTACGCCGAGGAGCACGACCCGGCCTACACCGGCGACAACCCGGTCCGCGTGACCGCCGCCGGGAGCGCCGCGCCGAGCGCGACGATTCGTCACACCGAATCCGAGTTCGGCTGGGAGTTCACCCAACTCTACGGCGCGACCGAGACCGGCCCGCTCATCGCCACCTCGGACGCGAACCGCCTCATCCCCGACGAGGGTGGCCTGCGCTTCTCGCTCAAACAGCGGCAGGGCGTCGCCCCGCTCGGGACCGACCTGCGCGTCGTCGACGAGGACGGCGAGCAGGTCCCGCGCGACGACGCTACCATCGGCGAGGTGGTCGTCCGCGGCAATCAGGTGATGGAGAAGTACTGGAACAAGCCCGACGAGACCCACGACGCGTTCAACGACCGCCTCGAAGGCTGGTACCACACCGGCGACCTCGCCGTCGTCAACGAGGACGGCATGATAGCGATTCAGGACCGCAAGAAGGACATCATCATCTCCGGCGGCGAGAACATCTCCTCGGTCGAACTGGAGGACACGCTGTTCGACCACGACGCCGTCGGCGACGTGGCGGTCATCCCTGCGCCGTCCGAGAAGTGGGGCGAGACGCCGAAGGCGTTCGTCGTCCCAGCGAACGGCGACGTGGACAACCCCGGCGTCACCGCCGAGGAGTTGACCGAGTACACCCGCGACCGCCTCGCCGGCTACAAGGCCATCCGCGAGTTCGAGTTCGTCGAGGAGATTCCCAAAACCGCGACCGGAAAGATTCAGAAGTACGAACTCCGCAAGCGCGAGTGGGACGACGAAGAGCGGATGGTCGGACAGGGGTAGGCGGCGACGGCGCTTCGACCGTCCGCTCATCCGGTCGCGTTCGACCACCGTCTCCCGGTGAGCCGGCCGCTTCGCCCGCAAGATATTATTGGCTCTCCGAATATCTCGTATCTAACATGTTTCCCCCGAGTTCAGGGAGCATCTCCGCCGGCGCGATTTTCTACGTTGCGGCCGACGGCGCTGCTTCCGATTCGGTCGTCTCAGCGCTTCGGGACGCCTTCGAGCGTCCGGTCGCGCATGCTGAGAGCGCCGACGCCGCGCGCTCTGCGCTCGCCGACCGGCCCGTCTCCTGTCTCGTCGCCGCCGCCTCTCTCCCTGACGGAACCGACTTGGACGCGCTCGTTTCCTCCGACGGCGGCTCTCGCGCCGAGTACCCGGTGGTCGTCTACGCCGCCGCTGGCGACGAGGCCTTCGCCGCCCGCGCCGTCTCGCTCGGCGTCGACGACTATCTGGTCCGCGACGACGCCGACGACTCCCACGCGGAACTCGTCGAGTCTGTCCGGTCGCTCGTGAACCCGGACGTCGGTGACTCCCGCCCCGGCACACGGAGTCACCGCGTCATCGTCGAGGCGATGGAAGACGGCGCGTTCGTCCTCGACGAGGACAGCCGCGTCGAGTACGTGAACCCCCGAATCGAGGAGATAACGGGCAGCACCTCCGAGTCGCTCCGCGGCGAGCAGTTCGAATCGCTCGTCGACGCCGGCCTGTTCCCCGCGAGCGAGTACGAGCGGTACCGCGACGCCGTCTCACGGGTCCTCTCGGAGGGGACCACCGAGCGCCTCGACGTTCGGTTCGTCGACGCCGAGGGAGACCCGCGGTTGTTCGAACTCCTGCTTTCGCCGGCCGCCGACGGTGAGAAGGTGACCGGCGTCGTCGGCATCCCGCGAGACGTGACCGACCGCGAGGTCGCCACCACCCAACGGGGCGAACTGCTCGAACGCATGACGGACGCCTTCTTCGCTCTCGACACCGACTGGCGCTTCGTCTACTTCAACGACCGCGCGAGAACCGTCTTCGGCGAGGTTCGAGAGCCGGTCCTCGGCGAGCGCATCTGGGACCGCTACCCGTCGGTCGCCGACACCGAACTGTACGAAAAGTACCACGAGGCGATGCGGACCCAAGAGCCGGTGACGTTCGAGACCTACGCCGAGCAGCACGACAGTTGGTTCGAGATTCGCGCGTACCCCTCGCCGTCGGGACTGTCGGTCTACTTCCGCGACGTGACGACGCGGAAGCGCTACCTCCAGGCCCTCGAATCGACCAACCAGCGCCTCGAGACGCTGCTGCAGAACCTGCCGGTCATCCTCTCGGCGTTCGACTCCGAGGGCGTGTTCACCTTGTCCGAGGGTGCCGGTCTGGAGTCGCTCGGCCGCGAACCCGGCCAGGTGGTCGGGCAGTCAGCCTTCGACCTGTACGACGACACGCCCGCGGCCACCGACGCCATCGCCCGCGGCCTGTCGGGTGAGGCGGTCGACACGCGAATCGAGTACCGCGGCGCGGTCTACGACGTGTGGTACCGCCCCGTCTTCGACGACGACGGCGAGGTGTCGAAGCTCCTCGGCGTCGCCATCGACGTCACCGACCGCGCCCGGTTGGAGGACGGTCTCCGGGCGCTACAGGCGGTCACGCGGGACCTCATCCTCACCGAGAGCGTCGAGGAGGTCGCGTCGCTGGCGGTCGAGGTCGTCCCCGAACTCGTCCCCGGCACCGAGGCCGCCATCTGGCTCGCCGACGACGGCGGGGGCCTGTCGCCGGCCGCTTCGACGGGCGACGGGTTCGAGTCGGCGGTTCGAATCGAGACCGTCCCGGGCGGCTCCGAGTCGGACGCGATCACCCGAGTTGACTCCGCGGCCGTCGATGACCGACTCCTTCCCCCCGAGTCGGACGCAGCGTCGGCCCTCCGCGTCCCGCTCGGGAGCCACGGTCTCCTCGTCGTCTCGACCGACGCCGACGCGTTCCTCGAGGTGGACGTGGACCTGCTCGAACTCCTCGGCTCCACGGTCGCCACCGCGCTCTCGGCGACCGTTCGCGAACAGGAACTTCGCAACCGCGAGGCCGACCTCGCGGCGGCCAACGAGCGACTCGACGACTTCGTCTCCATCGTCGCCCACGACCTCCGCAACCCGCTCGCGGTGGCGACCGGCTACCTCGACCTCGGGATGGAGTCGGGCGAGCGGGCGCACCTCGAACGCGCCGCCAACGCGGTCGAGCGGATGTCTGGACTGGTCGAGGAAGTCCTCGACCTCGCACGCCAGCGGACGCCCGTGGTCGACGCCAAACCCGTCGACCTCGCCCGCGTCGTCGACCACGCGTGGCGCTTCGTCGACACCGACGACGCGACACTCGTCCGCGAGGAGTTGTTCGTCGTCGAGGGCGACGACGGCCGCCTGCTCAGGCTCTTCGAGAACCTCTTTCGGAATGCTGTCGAGCACGGCTCGACGGGTAGTGGAACTTCGTCGGACGACCCGCTTGCTTCGTCGGACGACCCGCTTGCCGTCCGCGTCGGCGCGCTCGACGACCGAATCGGGTTCTACGTTGAGGACACCGGCGTCGGCATCCCCGAGGAGACGCGCGAACACGTCTTCGACCACGGCTACACCACGACGCCGCGGGGGACCGGCTACGGCCTCGCCATCGTCCGCGACATCGCCGATGCGCACGGTTGGTCTGTCTCGCTCACCGAATCGGCCGAGGGCGGCGCGCGGTTCGAGTTCGTGACGCAGCCGGGACGGCCGCAGACGACTGATTCCGAGGAACCAGACGAATGACACACACGATACTCATTGCCGAAGACGACGAACCGATGCGACAGATGATAGTCGAGACGCTCTCGGCGTACGACGTGGTGCCCGTCGAGGACGGTGAGGCCGCGTGGGCGTATCTGACCGACGACGACGCGCCGGACCCCGCCCTCGCCATCTTCGACGTGATGATGCCCGAACTCGACGGGTTCGGGACGCTCGAACGACTTCGCGGGGCGGACGACGACGACCTCGCGTCGCTCCCTGTCGTCGTTCTCACCTCCCGCGGGCGCGAGGCCGACGTGCTCCGGGCGCTCGACCTCGATGCTACCGACTTCGTGACCAAACCCTTCAGACCGTTCGAACTGCGCGCCCGCGTCGAACGAATCCTCTCATGAGCCGACTACACGCTCGTAACCACGGTGTCTCGTCATGCTAATCGCCACTCTCGTCGCTGCGTTCGGCTTCCTCGTCGTCGCCGGCGTAACCCAACTTCGCGGCTACCGACTCGGCGGCACGATTACGCTCGGCGTGCTCGCCGTCTACACGCTCAAGAACTTCGCGATGTTCCCGGTGTTCCTCCTGAGCACCCTGCTCGCGTACGTCGGTCTCGACTTCTTGAAGCGCCGGACGCTCATTTACGGCCGCAGCGAACTCCTCGCGGCGATTCTCGTCGGGACACTCATCCCGGTGACGCTGTTGGCGACGCTCTCTCAGTTCTCGGGCGACGTTCGAAATATTGCCTTCGTCGGCAGCATCCTGCCGGGGCTGGCTGCCTACAACTACCACCAGATGAAACCGGGCCACCGCCGGAACGACGCGCTCGCGATGCTCGTCGTCTTCGCCGGCCTCGTGGCCGTCGGCGCGGCGCTCGTTTCGCCGGGAATCGCGCGGGCCGTCGGCGGGCTCACGCCCGCGGTGCTGTTCAGCGAGACTTCAGAAATTGCGGTCCTCCGCGGGGCGGTCGTGCTCGACTCGCCCGAGTCGTCGCTCATGCCTCGCCAGAGCCTCGTGTTCGTGCTCGTCGTCGGGATGCTCGCCGCCGAGTGGCTTCGCTCACAGTTCGACGTGCGGACCGGCGTTATCGCCGCCGCACTCGTGGCCGTGTTCACGGTCGAGAGCCGCTGGTTGTTCGTTCTCTACGTCGTCGTCGCCGCGTTGTCGTATCTCTTCATCACGGCCGTCCACCGCCGGACGCTCCGGTACGGGCGGGTGCTCTTGGGTGCGGGGTCGGCGTTCGCCGTCGTCGTTACTCTCGGGTTCACCGTTTTGCTCCCTATCTCGCGCGGCCTCGCGGCGTTCTTCGTCGGCGTCGTCGCGGGCGTCATGGCGTACAACGCTCACGCGACCGCGCCGAAAGAGCGGCAGCTCGTCGCCCCGCTCCAACTCGCCGTGTTCGTCCCGATGCTGCTTCTCGTCCGCGCGCTCGCGGCCCCCGGACCCAACGGCTTCCCGCAGGCGCTTTCGGTGCCGGTGGTCACCGCCGGGGTCGTCGTCACGCTCGGCGCGTTCGCCTTCGCGTATGTCCAGACCGTGCGGCAACCGGACGACGACGCCGTGCTCTCGGCGTCGGTGCTCTCGGGAGGTGACGGGTCGTGAGCGACACCGCTTTTGAGGTCTACGGCCGCGGCTTCGGTTGGTGTTGGCGGCTCCGAGACGGGAGCGAACCGGTCGCCCACTGCGGGAGCCACTACGACCGCTCGAAAGACGCCCGGATGGCCGTCGACCGCGTCAGAAGCGCCGTCGCCGAGGGCGACGCCGCGGCGACGTTCGCGGGACCGGCAGTTCGGTCGGCCGCGTTCGTGACCGAGCGCTACCCCGACGCCGCCGGCGAGTACGCCGCCGACGGACACGACTGGGTCTGGCGACTGGAGACTGACGACGAGACGCTCGCACACAGCGCCCAGCAGTACCCCTCCGAGGACGCCGCCCGCGAGTCGATTACGCGGTTCGCCGCGGTCGCGAAGGGCGCGCTCCCGGTGTTCATGGTCGGCGCGGAGCACGACTGGCAGGCCGACCCCGACCCGGTTCGCGTCGGCCTGCCGTCGATACGCGAACTGCTCTCTGAGCTTTCCCGCGGCCGCCGCCACCGCGAGGCACTCGACCGCTTCGACACCCGTATCGTCGTCTCCGGGTCGCGCGGGAAGTCCTCGACGACCCGCCGCCTCGACGACGTGTTCAACCGCCGGGGCTACGACACGTTCACCAAGATAACGGGTAACTACCCCGTCGTCATCCACAACGGCGAAGTCTACCCTATTTCGCGGCTCGGTCCGCGGACGACGCTCTACGAGAACATCAACGTCATCGGCGAGTTCGCCCCCGAACTCGACGCTTACGCCCCAGACGACATCGGTATCTTCGAGAACCAGGCGATTACCGAGTACACGACGGGGCTCGTCAACCGGACGTTCGTCGACCCCGACGTGCTCGTGTTGACCAACGTCCGAAACGACCACAACGACACGCTCGGCCGGCGACGACAGGACATCGCTCGGTCGCTCGCCCGGGCAGTCCCGGCGGACACCCACGTCATCAGCGGCGAGCAACATCCGGTCATTCACGACTATATGCGCGAGGAACTGGAACACCGCGGTGCGACCATCGAGCAGGTCGAGGTCCCGCCGCGCCACGCGGACCTCATCGGCGCGGAGACCGTCCACGCCATCGACGCCGTGTTGGAGTGGCTCGGCGAAGACCCGCTCCCCGCAGGCGAACTCGACGCCTACCTCGACGCGATGCAACCCGAGTGGTCACGCGTCCCCGGTGGCCGTGTCTACAACGCCGCCGAGGTCAACGACGTCGAGAGCACCGAACTCGTCCGCCGCGCCCTCACTGAGGACGACGAGCAAATCCTCCCGTTCGTCTACCTTCGCATCGACCGCCGGGGACGGACGGCCTCGTTCGCCGAGTACGTGAACCTCCTCGCCGAGCGCGACTGCATCGACCGCGTCAGGGTCGGCGGCGCAGAGACCGGCGCGTTCGCCCGCGCCGTCGACGTGCCCACAACCCAACACACCCCCGACGACGACGCCGGCGTGGTCCTCGACGAGATGCTCGCCGAGGGCGACCCGGTCGTCCTGATGGGCAACACCGTCGACGACTTCATGCGCGACATGGAGGTCGCCATCGCCGAGCGAATCGCGGCGTACAGGGATACGACGGTCGCCGAGGGTGCGGACTCCGTGGCGGCGGTCCCGAGCCACACCGTGCTCGACTCGACCGACAGCTGAGTTCCGAGTTCGAACGACGACAGAACTGGACGGTATCGTGGCCCACACTTTCGATTTCGGTCGTTCTCGATTCCTTAGATTCGGAAATCACGCTCTCTTTATATGCTCTGGGGGGTCGTTCGTTCACTTGTTAGGTGAAAGACAATGGCCGCTAACTCACAAATCGAGATGCTGGGGAACAAGATGGACTTCGACTACTCGCAGGGCGTCACGGGCTACGTGCTCGTGTTGACCCGCCTCATCACCGGTTACTGGTTCTTCCACGCCGGTGTGACGAAGATCGGTGGCTTCAACGCCGCGGGCTACCTCGCGAACGCCCCCGACGCCTCGCCGCTGCAGGGCTTCTTCGCGTGGGCCGCCGCGACTCCGTGGCTCCTCGACTTCACGAACTTCATGATTCCGTGGGGTGAGACGCTCATCGGCCTCGGACTCATCGTGGGTGCACTCGTCCGGCTCGCCGCCTTCTTCGGCGGCGTCCTGATGGTGTTCTTCTACCTCGGGAACGCCGACTGGGGCCACGGCTTGGTCAACGGTGACCTGTTCGGGCTGATGATGTTCGTCATCGTCGGCACCCTCGCCGCGGGCCGCATCCTCGGCCTCGACACCATCATCGAGAAGATGGAGTTCGTCCGCCAGCGCCCCGCGCTCAAGTACCTCCTCGGCTGAGCGGGACCGTCCTTCCCCGCGCGGCCCTGTCGGTGCGCCGCGGTGACCCACCAACGCCATCGCACCCGGCGCGCTTCGACGAACGAACGAACACGACGAACGACGCGACTGATTTTCTCCGATTACTTCCTATCGAGCCTGCTGAGGCCCTGCCAAATCGCTTCGATGAGCCGCGCTTCTCCGTCGAGTCCGTCCGGCGAATCGTCTTTGTCCGCTGCCTCGCCCTCGCCCTCGCTTGCTGTCTCCCCGCTATCAACGTCGTCCCAGCCGCGGGCGATGGCGTCTTCGAGGACCGAAAGCGAGTGGTTCTCGAAGTTGTTCATGCCTCGGAACGATTCGAGCGCCGCGACGGCCTCGTCGTCGAACTCGCTGCTCGTCGTCCCGTCGTAGAAGCCGAGTTCGGAGAGCGTTTCGAGGACCGCCTCGGCAGTCTCGCCCGACAGCGACATGGTTTCGGCGGGCGCTTCGCGCTCCAAGAGCGTGATGTCGTACAGCTTGAACACGCGTTCGAGTTCGTCTATCGGGTGGTCGTGGTCGTCGACGCGCACGTCGACCCAGCGGTCGTTGCCGCCGTCGTAGCCGCCCTCGGGCTTGGCGATGTACATCGCCGCCGACTGCTCACCGCGCTTGTCGCCACCGGCGTCGTTGCCGGCGTGGAGCGCCGCGAGCAGGCGTTCTGGGAGGCTGCCGTCGGTCGTCTCGAACGCCTCGGCCATCGCGTCGAGTGTCGCCTCGTTTTCGAGGATGTTCCCCTGAACGGTGTAGTGGTCTCCCTGGATGTCGCCGGCCACGTCGAAGCACTCGTCGCCGGTGAACGCCGCAATGCTCCCGTCCGTCCCCACGACGCCGACCTGCCTGCTCGGGGCCTCGTCGTCGGCGTCGGTCAGTTCGGCGACGACTTCCTCGGCCGAGTGCCCCTCGCGCAGGAGGTCCAATCCGTCGGGGCCGTAGGCGACGTTCGCGAAGCTCTGGGTGGCGATTGCGCCGGCGTCAGCGCTGACGAACGGGACGACGGAGCCGACGCTCACAAACTTCGACTGGACGGCGACGCCGACGGCGTCCTGTTCGGGGTCGCGGGCGACGATTGAGAAGGTCGACGGTCGCGGTGTCATGGTCGGAACCGACGGACGCCGGGCGAATAAGGGTTCACGTTCCGGTGGACCAGCCGGCCACGTTCGGTCGGGGTCGATGCCGGGGTCGAGGTCGCTACGCCGAGATGCGGTCGATGTGCGAGTCGATAGCCGCCCGGAGCGACTCGATTGGCTCGTCGGGCTCAAACACCGTCAGTCGGCGGGCGCGCGTCCCGGTCAGAATCGAGAGGAACAGTTCGGCTTCGGCGTCGGGGTCGACCGCCTCGAACTCGCCGGCTTCGATTCCGCGTTCGATGATATCCCGCAGGTGCGCCGTGAGTTCCTCGTCGATGTGGCGGTACCCCTCGCGGTAGTCCTCGTCGTGCCGGGCGTTCATCCGCAGTTCGAACATGGAGAGCTGGAGCCGGTAGGCCTCCTCCGAGAGCGTTTCGGGCAGGAGCGTCTCGACCACCGTTTCGAGTTCCTCTCTGGGCGTGCGGTCCCCTCGCGGGAGGCCGTTCAGGAACTCCGCGAGCACGTAGTCGAGGAAGTCGACCAGTAGCTCGTCTTTCCCGTCGTAGTGATAGTACAGGAGCGCCTTGCTGTTCTCGAACTCGTCGGCGATGTCCTGCATCGTCAGATTGCCGTAGCCGTGTTTCTGTAGCGCCCTGTACGTCGCCTCCATGATACGCCGCTTCGCCGGCTCCAGCTCCTCGGCGCGCCCGTCCCGCGTCATGCTCAGGGGGTTCTCGTTGGACGGAGGTGTCGCTTTCGGGTCGTCGCGGGAGACTCTCCCCGACAGCCGAACGTCCGAAGCATCTTTATTACTTTAGGCTAGCCTAAAAATATGGCAGACGAAGACAGCCACCGACCGGAGCCAACGCGGCGACGGTATCTCAAGTACGGAAGCGCGGTCGCCGCGGGCGGACTGCTCGCCGGTTGCACGGGCGATTCAACGGATTCGACGACGACCGAGACCGCCGGCGTGACGGGTGATGCGACCGCGACGGCGTCGACCGCCGAGACGGAACCTCCGACCGAAACCGAGACGAGCGACGGGTCGTACTCGGTGTCGATGGCCCCGGTCGGTGCGGTCGAGTTCGACGCCGTGCCGGAACGTGCCCTGACCTACTACCCGGTCTCGGCCGACGCGGCGGTCGCCTTCGGCCACGGCGACGCCATCACTGGCATCGGCTACGACAAGGAACTGTTCGGCAACACGGTCGACTACTACTACGACGCGCTCGACGGCGTGGACTTCGAGTGGGAGGAACTCGGCCGCGTCACGCCGGCGTCCAATCCGAACGCCCTCGATAGGGAGTTGTTCTACGAACTGGACAGCGATGTTCACTTCCTCGACCCGTGTCTTCTCCGGAGTCCCTCCTTCGACTGGACTGAAGACGAGGTGGCGTCAATCGCGACCGACGTAGGCCCGTGGTTCGGCAACTACTACAGCCGGACGAACGCCGAACCGCCGGAACCCTGCCGCGACCGCTACGAGCACTACACGCTCTGGGAGTACCTCGGTCACATCGCGGCGGTGTTCCGGGAGGAAGAGCGCTACCGGGCGTTCAAGTCGCTCCGGGACGACCTCGTCGCCCGGATACGGGCGGACCTCCCGCCGGCGTCCGAGCGACCGTCCCTCGCGGTCGTCGCCGACACTGGCGGGACGTTCTGGCCGTACGACTTCACGGGAGACGGCTACCTCTGGGCGCACCTCCGCCCGTTCGGGATGCAGAACGCGTTCGCGGCGACCGACGCCCAGACCGGGTCGGACGGGTCGTACGACTACGGGGCGATGGTCGAGACTGCGCCCGACGTCGTCCTCCGGTACTGGGGGACCGCGCTTGGCGACTCGTTTCGCTCGAACCGCGAAGAGGTGCTTTCGGACCCCCTCGCGGACGAGGTGCCTGCGTTCCGCGACGGTCGGTACTACCCGTCCGGAAACGGGATGCAGGGACCGATTATGAACCTGTTCCAGCTGGAGATGACCGCCAAACAGCTCTTTCCCGACCGCTTCGGCGCGTGGCCCGGCTACGGCGACGGCGAGTCGTACCCCAAGATTCCGGCGGGAGAACGCCTGTTCGACCGCGGCCGCGTCGCCGACATCGTCGCCGGCGAGTTCTAACGGACGGCCGAGTTCGACCGGCGGTCGCTCGCCGCCCGTCAGAACTCGGTCGCCTCCGTCACACGCGGTTCTTCGTTATTAGATTCGAAATCGACCCTGTCTCCATAGGTCCCTAACTATAGAGGTCGAACTTATGTGTCGTCCCGGTAGTTACTATTTGGTAACTATCGATGACTGCCTCGGAATCCCCACACGTCGTCTACGTAGACGACGATTCGGCGCTCTTGGACCTCGGCGAGACGTACCTTCGAAAGCTCTCTTCGTTCGAGGTGACGACCTGTGCGGATCCCGAAGCCGTACTCGATATCGTTTGTGATTCTGACATCGACTGCGTGGTCAGCGACTACGACATGCCGGCGATGACCGGCGTCGAACTCCTCGAGACGGTCCGCGAGGAACACGGCTCGCTCCCTTTCATCCTCTTTACTGGCAAGGGGAGCGAGGAGGTCGCGAGCGACGCCATCTCCGCGGGCGTCACCGACTACCTGCAGAAACAGCCCTCCTCCGAGCAGTACGAACTGCTCGTCAACCGCATCGAAAACAGCGTCTCGGAGCACCGGGCGACCCGTCGCGCGGAGCGCTACGAGACCGTCCTCGAAGCCCTCGGCTACCCCGTGTACGTCGTCGACGAGCGCGGGCAGTTCACCTACGTGAACGACGCCTTCGCGGACCTCTCGGGTTACGCCGTCGAGGAGATTCTCGGGGGCGGCCCGGAACTCGTGAAGGACGACGGAGACGTGCGGAAGGCGGCCGGCGAGCTCGGGGGGATTCTCTCGTCGAGCGGCCCCGACACGACCCAGTTCGAAATCGAGATACGGACCGCCGACGGCGAGGCGGTGCCGTGCCGCGACCACATGGGGTATCTGCCCTACGAGGGCGAGGAGTTCCGCGGCTCGGTCGGCATCCTCCGGGACATCTCCGACGAGCAGGCCCGCCGGGACGAACTCGCACGTGACGAGCACATCATCCGCGCCGCGGGCGACCCGGTCTACTCCCTCGACGCCGACGACCGCATCGAGCACGTCAACGACGCCTTCGCCGACCTCGTCGGCCACGACCGCGAGCGCGTCCTCGGCTCGCACCTCTCGTCGTACCTCCCCGACGCGGACTACGAGACCTACGAGTCGCTCCGGGCGTCGCTCGGCGACGGCGCGGAGACAGACCGGCTCACCTTCGAGACGACGCTCCTCGCGGCGGACGGCGACGGCCGTGACTGCGTGCCCATGGAGTGTCATCTCGCGCTCCTGCACGACGACGATTTCGAGGTCGTCGGCACGACGGGCATCCTCCGGGACATCTCCGAGCGACTGGCACAGGAGGCCGAACTGTCGCTGATGCGCCGCGCCATCGACGAGGCCTCGGTCGGCATCACTATCACGGGCCCGAGCGAGGACGACTGTCCCATCGTCTACGCGAACGCCGCCTTCGAAGAGCTCACCGGCTACGACGCCGACGAGGTTCTCGGCGAGAACCACCGCGTCCTGCGGGGACCGGACACCGACGAGGAGGACTGCGAGCGGTTCCGCGAAGCCATCGCCGACGAGGTGCCGTGCAGTATCGAACTCCTCAACTACCGCCGCGACGGGACGCCGTTTTGGAACCAATGCGAGATAACGCCGGTCCGCGACGACGACGGGAGCGTCACGAACTACATCGGCTTCCAGCGCGAGGTGACGGAACGCAACGCCCGCCAGCGTCTGCTCGAACGGCAGAACGAGCGTCTCAGCGAGTTCACGCGCGTCGTCTCCCACGATCTCCGGACGCCGCTCACGACCGCCCGGGGCTACTTCGACATCGTCGCCGAGTCGCCCGACGACGCGGACCCCGAGGACCTCCGAAAGCTCGGTCAGAGTCTGGACCGCGTCGAGGAGTTGCTCTCGGACCTGACGATGCTCGCCACGCAAGGCGAGACTGTCGTCGAGACGGAGCCGCTCGACTTCTGGCACGCGGCCGAGCGGGCGTGGGAGACCGTCCCGACCGCCGACGCCGAACTGCGGTTCGACCGGACGGACGGCGGCGCGTCACCGACCGTCGCGGCCGACGAGAGCAGGCTCCGACAGCTCCTCGAAAACCTGTTCGAGAACGCCGTCGACCACGGTGGCTCCGAGGTGACGGTGACTGTCGGTCGGACTCATGACGGCTTCTACGTCGAGGACGACGGCGACGGTTTTCCCGACGACCGCTCGCCCGCGGAGTGCTTCGAGACCGGCGTGAGCGAGCGCCGCGGCGGCGGCCTCGGCCTCGCTATCGTCAAGCGAATCGCGGCCGCCCACGACTGGACGCCGACCGCGGAGCGCGGTTCGACCGGTGGCGCTCGGTTCGTCTTCACCGAGTCGGCGACGGCCGCGAGGCCGTCCGTGCAGCGACAGCGGAGCGACGACTGACACAGCTCCGTCTACAATTTCTACAATTTCCACACTTTTCGGGCGACTGCGCCCGGTTCGTCACGCGCTCGTGGCTCGTGGCGGTCGTCCGCACATCCTTAAGAACCCCTCCGAGAGTTAGACACTCATGGTCACGAATCGCATCACGGTGTCGCTCGACGAGGACGCCCAGTCGGCGCTTGACGGGCTCGCCGGTCGGACCGACAAGGCGCAGAGCGAACTCGTCCGCGAGGCGCTCGTCTTCTACGCGGCTAACTTCGAGGCGGCGACGACCGACGCCGGGCCGAACCTCGAAGCCTACCACCAGATGCTGTCGAGCGGCGAGCACGTCCTCCTCGACGTGGACTTCCTGCACACGTTTCTCGACTACGTGGAGGACGACGACGGCGACCCAGACCCCGCGTTCCTCGACGCCGTCGACCGGGTCGCAGCGTTCCACGCCCACGAGTACCGCGACCGGTTCGAATCGCTGGGCGAACTCCTCGACTGGCTGTCGTTCTGCGGCTTTCTCACGGTCCGCGCCTCCGAGGGCGACACCTATCACGTCGTCTTTCCCACCGAGTCGATCAAGTGGTTCATGTCGCGGTTCATCGCGCTCAGCACCGAGCAGTCCCCGTTCGATATCGAGGTCGAAGAGGGCGTCTCGAAGGTGCTTCTCACCGAGGTCCGGTGAGGTTCGAACTCCGCGCCGACCCGGTTCGGTCGCTGGTCTATACTCACCGCTGATTTCATACTCGTTCATACTCCTTCATACGAGCTCTCCCCACCGTACACGGCGTTCTCAACCGGGATTTATCAACCAGAGTTTGATACGTCAATCCACCTCACAGGTAGAACCATGAACTTCATCGAACGCTTGAAATCTATCGGCCCGGGCGCGATGGTCGCCGCCGCGTTCATCGGACCCGGCACGGTCACGACCGCGAGCGTGACGGGTGCTCGATTCGGCTACGCGCTCGTCTGGACGATCGCCTTCTCGATTATCGCCACCGTCGTCCTCCAAGAGATGAGCGCCCGACTCGGCCTTGTCTCCCGCGAGGGGCTCGGCGAGGCGCTCCGGGGGCAGTTCGACAACCCCGTACTGTCCGGGGTGAGTATCGTGCTCGTCGTCAGTGCTATCGGCATCGGTACGGCCGCCTACGAGACCGGGAACATCCTCGGCGGCGCGGCCGGACTTGAGGGCCTGACCGGTATCAGCGCTAACCTTTGGGGGCCCGCGATGGGCCTCGTCGCCGGCGCCCTTCTGTGGTCCGGCAAGTACAAACTCATCGAGAAAGCGCTCGTCGGCCTCGTCTCCATCATGGCCGTCTCCTTCCTCATCGACGCCATTCTCATCGGTCCCGACCTCGGCGCGCTCGCCCGCGGGTTCGTCCCGAGCGTCCCGGAGGGGTCGGCGTTCCTCATCACCGGCCTCATCGGGACGACCGTCGTCGGCTACAACCTCTTTCTCCACGCCGGGAGCGTCCAAGAGCGGTGGGCCGGCCCCGAGGAATTGAACGAGTCGCGGGCCGACACGATTCTCTCTATCGTCCTCGGCGGCTTCATCACCATCTCGATTCTCGTCACCGCCGCGGCGGCGTTCCCCGTCGGGACGAACATCCAGAACGTCAGCACGATGGCCGAACAGCTCGAACCGCTCGTCGGCACGCAGGCGAAGGTGTTCTTCGGCATCGGGCTGTTCGCCGCGGGCTTCACCAGCGCGACGACCGCTCCGCTGGCCGGCGCCTACGCGACGGCGGGGGCGCTCGGCTGGGACACCGACCTCAAATCCACGAAGTTCCGCGCCGTCTGGGGTTCGATTCTGCTCGTAGGTATCGTCTTCTCCGCGGTCGGCTACAGTCCCGTGCAGGCCATCGTCTTCGCGCAGGTCGCGAACGGCATCCTCCTGCCTATCGTCGCCGTCTTCCTCATCTACGTGATGAACGACCGCGACATCCTCGGGTCGTACGCCAACACCGCGCTCCAGAACGTCGTCGGCGGGCTGGTGACGCTCGTCGTCGTCTGGCTCGGCCTCCGAACGCTCTATATGGTCGCGACCGATATGGGGGTGTTCTGATGGACGCAGAAACCCGCATCGGCGTCGACGTCGGCGGCACCTTCACCGACGTGGCGCTGTTGACTCCCGAGGGCCGCCTCGTCACCGCGAAGGTTCCGAGTACGGGCGACCAGAGCGTCGGCGTCGTCCGCGGCATCGAGAAGGCCTGCGACGACGCCGGCATCGACCCGGCCGAGGTCGACGCGTTCACCCACGCGATGACCGTCTCGGTCAACGCGCTCCTCGAAGACGACGGCGCGAAGACCGCGCTCGTCACCACCGAGGGCTTCCGCGACGTGCTCGAAATCGGCCGACAGGCCCGCCCCGACCTCTACGACGTGACCGCCGACAAGCCCGACCCCCTCGTTCCGCGCCGCCGCCGGTTCGAGGTGACGGAGCGCGCGACGGTCGAGGGCGTTCAGACCGAAGTCGACGAGTCGGAGGTTCGCGCGCTCGCCGACGACATCCGTGACTCCGGCGCGGAGAGCGTCGCCGTCTCGCTCCTGCACGCCTACCAGCACCCCGAAAACGAGCGCGTCGTCGCCGACGTGCTCCGCGAGGAACTCGACGCGCCCGTCTCCGCCTCCCACGAGGTGCTCGCCGAGTTCCGCGAGTTCGAGCGCACCTCGACCACCGCGGTCGACGCCTACGTGACGCCGGCCATCGACAGCTACCTCGGCCGCCTCGAATCGCGGGCCACGGACCTCGGCGTCCCGGTCCCGAAAATCATGCAGGCTAACGGCGGCATCGCCCCGGCGTCGACCGTGCGCGAACACGCCGTGACGACCACGATGTCCGGCCCGGCCGCGGGCGTCGTTGGTGCGGCGGAGACCGCGACCGGCTCCGGTGACGACCTCGCCGGCCTCGTCACCTTCGACATGGGCGGCACCTCCAGCGACGTGAGCCTCGTCCGCGACGGCGAAGTCGAGCGGACCACCGACGCCGAAATCAACGGCCGGCCCATCAAGACGCCGATGGTGGACGTGAACACCGTCGGCGCGGGCGGCGGGTCCATTGCGTGGGTCGACTCGGGCAACGCGCTCCGGGTCGGGCCGCGCTCGTCGGGGGCGAACCCCGGTCCGGCCTGCTACGGCCGCGGCGGCACCGACCCGACCGTGACGGACGCGAACGTCGTCCTCGGCTACATCGGCGGCAGTTCCGCCCTCGGCGGCGAACTCTCTCTCGACGTGGACGCCGCCCGCGACGCGCTCGCGGGACTCGCCGACGAGGCCGGGCTGGACGACGCACTCACGGCCGCCCGCGGCGTCTACCGCGTCGCCAACGCCAACATGACGCGGGCGATTCGCGCCGTGACGGTCGAGCGCGGCCACGACCCGCGACAGTTCGGCCTCGTCGCCTTCGGCGGTGCCGGGCCGATGCACGCCGCCGCGCTCGCCGAGAGCCTCGACATCGAGACCGTGGTGGTTCCGCGGGCCTGCGGCGTCCTCTCGGCGTACGGCCTGCTCGCGGCCGACCAGAAACACGATTCGGTGCGGACGCTCCGCCGACCCCTGTCCGGCCTCGACGCCGAGGCGGTCGACGCCGCCTACGCCGACCTCGAAGCCGACACGCTCGAAGACGTAGCCGACCCCGCCGACGCGGCGGTCCAGCGCGCCGCCGACCTCCGGTACGTCGGACAGAGTTTCGAACTGACCGTCCCCGTCGGCGAGACGTTCGACACCGAGGCGGTCGAAGCGCGGTTCCACGAGGCCCACGAGAGCGCCTACGGCTACCGCCTCGACGACCCTGTCGAACTCGTCAACGTCCGGGCGACCGCCGTGGTCGAGCGCGACCCGCTCGACGTGACCTACCGCGGCGGCGGCGACGCCCGAAAGGACACCCGCGAGGCCTTCTTCGACGGCAAATTCCGCGAGACGCCCGTCTACGACCGCGACGGCCTCGGCGCGGGGACGACCGTCGAGGG
Source organism: Haloferax sp. Atlit-12N (assembly GCF_003383095.1). Lineage (NCBI taxonomy): Archaea > Methanobacteriati > Methanobacteriota > Halobacteria > Halobacteriales > Haloferacaceae > Haloferax > Haloferax sp. Atlit-12N. The sequence continues at coordinate 71,322 of NZ_PSYW01000004.1, read as the reverse complement.
GCCGGCCATCCTCGAACAGCACGAGAGTACCGTCGTCGTGCCGCCGGCGTGGGGCGGGACGGTCGGGGCCGACGGAACGCTCGTCCTCACCAGCGGGGGTGACGGCGAATGAGCGACCGCGAGGTCGACCCCGTGACGCTCGAAATCATGCGCAACCAGTTCGAGAGCGTCGCCGAGGAGATGGGGCAGGTGCTCATCACCTCGTCGTACTCGCCGAACATCAAGGAGCGTCGCGACTGCTCGACGGCGCTGTTCGACGCCGACGGCCGCCTCGTCGCGCAGGCCGAACACATCCCGGTCCACCTCGGCGCGATGCCCGAAGCCGTGGACACGGTCCTCGACTACGACCCGGAACCGGGCGACGTGTTCGTCCTCAACGACCCCTTCGAGGGGGGGACGCACCTCCCGGACGTGACGATGGTGTCGCCGCTTTCGGTCGACGGCGAGGTGCTCGGCTACGCCGTCTCGCGGGCGCACCACGCCGACGTGGGTGGAATGACGCCCGGAAGCATGCCCGCCGGCGCGCGCGAAATCTATCAGGAGGGGCTTCGACTCCCGCCGGTCAGACTCGTCGCCGGCGGCGAGACCAACGACGACGTGCTGTCGCTCCTCCTCGCCAACGTCCGCAACCCCGGCGAGCGCCGCGCCGACATCCGCGCGCAAATCGCGGCGAACGAGCGTGCCGAGGAGCGACTGGCCGACCTCGTGGCTGAACACGGCCGCTCCCGCGTCCTCGCGGCGTTCGACGCCGTGATGGACTACTCCCGGAACCGCGTCACCGCGGAACTGCGCGACCTGCCCGACGGCGAGTATCGTGCCAGCGACGTGCTCGAAGGCGACGGCGTGACCGACGACGATATCCCCATCGAGGTGACCGCGACGGTCGACGGCGACACCGTCACGTTCGACTTCGACGGCACCGCCGACCAGGTCGCCGGCAACGTCAACGCCCCGCTCGCGGTCGCCAAGAGCGCGGTGTACTTCGTCGTTCGCTGCGTCACCGACCCCGAAATCCCGCCGAACCAGGGCTGTTACGACCCCATCTCGGTCGAGGTTCCCGACGGCTCGCTCCTCAACCCCGACGCCCCTGCGGCGGTCGTCGGCGGCAACGTCGAGACCAGCCAGCGCGTGACCGACGTGGTCTTCGCGGCGCTCGCCGACGCGGCCCCCGAGCGCGTTCCCGCGCAGGGACAGGGGACGATGAACAACCTGACCATCGGCAGTCGCGCCGGCGGTTCGGACGGCTTCACCTACTACGAGACCATCGGCGGCGGCTTCGGCGGCCGCGCCGGCGGCGACGGCATGGACGGCGTGCAGGTCGGGATGACCAACACGCTCAACACGCCGGTCGAGGCGCTGGAAGCCGAGTACCCGCTTTTCGTCGAGGCGTACGGCCTCCGCGAGGGAAGCGGCGGCCGCGGCGAGTTCCGCGGCGGCCTCGGCATCGTCCGGTCGGTCACGGTCGAGGCCGACGCGACCGTCTCGCTTCTCACCGAGCGCCGGCGGGTCGCCCCCCGCGGCATCGCGGGCGGCGAGGACGGGGCGACGGGACAGAACCTCGTCGACGGCGAGACAGTCCCGTCGAAGACGACCCGCGACGTGTCCGCCGGCACGACCGTCACGGTTCGGACGCCGGGCGGCGGCGGCTACGGTGACCTCGACGACCGCGACGCCGACGCACGTCGACGGGACCGCGAGGACGGCAAGGCGGAGTAGTGGCGGTCGGTCTGCTGGGCTTTGGTGCGGGGACACAGGGAGTCCTCCCCCCGCCGTAATCAGCCGTTATAGATATTCCATACTACTGACTACTCGTTCGATATTCTGTGTCGTAATCTCTCATGACTAGATTTGGCCCGATGAAACTGTGTTCAGACGAATCTAGACAACAAATTCTACAATTTTTAAAATTTGTGAACGGGCCATCTGTCGTGTCAGGAATCAGGACTTGATAACCGTCATCTCCTCGACCGGCCACTGGCTGAGAAGTTCGACGCCGTCGTCGCGGACGACGACCATCTCCTCGACGCGGACGCCCTGTCTCCCCGCCGGCTCTTGGGTCTCGACGGCCATCGTCATCCCCGCCTCGATTTCGATGGGGTGGTCCGGCGAGAGGCCGCGCCAGATGAGCGGTACTTCGTACAGTTGGAGGCCGAGGCCGTGGGCCCAGTGGTTGGTCGTCAACTGCCAGTGTTCGTCCGCGTCGTACCAGTCGGCGTGTTCGCCCGCCATGTCCGGGAACGCCGCCGCGATTTCGTCGGTGGTCTTCCCCGGCTCGATTTCGTCGAGGACGGCGTAGAGGTTGTCGCGGGCCGTCTCGTAGGCGTCGCGCTGTTCGTCGGTCGGTTCGCCCATCGAGAAGGTCCGGTAGTAACACGACCGGTAGCCGAGGTAGCCGACGTTGTAGAAGTCGGCGTAAACGAGGTCGCCGGGGCGAATCAGCCGGTCCGTGGTGTTCGCCTGATGCTTCGGCCAGGTGTTCGGCCCCGACGTGAGGTAGCCGCCCTGCGCCATCGCGCCGTGCCGCCAGAGTTCGCGGACGGCGTCGCCCCACACCTCCGACTCCCGCGCGCCCGGTTTCGCGTTCTCCACGATGGCCTGAAAGCCCGCCTCGCAGATGGCTGCGACCTGCCGCAGACACTCGATTTCGTCTTCGGTCTTGGTCTTTCGGGCGTCCTCCATCACCGCCGCGCACTCCGCTGGCCGGGCGTCGATGCCCTTCGATTCGAAGGCGTCGAGCAACCCCGCGTGGCCGGTGTCGATGCCCATCGCCTCGTTCGTGAGGCCGTACTCGTCGAGGGCGTCGACGACGGTCTGGGCCATCTTGTCGAGGAGGAACGACCGGGCCGAGTCGCGGCCGGAAGCCCGCGGGACGTTCCCCAGTCCGGGACAGGCGTAGCGAACGTCGGTCAGCCACGGGCAGTTGTACCGCTGGTTGCTCGCGTGGTCGGCGGTGTCCCAGTGGACGACCGTGCCGTCTTCCAGAAGCAGCGAGTAGTGGTCCGCGCCCGACCCGCCGGTCATCGCCAACCCGGTCACGTACCGGATGTTCGGGTCGTCGATGAGGAGCATGCTCCCGAGGCCCGCCTCGCGCATCCGCGAGAGGGCGCGGTCCTTCCGCTCCTCGCGCATCCGCTTCACGTCGATGCGCTGTTCCCAGTCGACGGCCATCGTCCCGCGGGTCCCGCTCATGAACCCCCGCTCGTGGAAAGGCATACGTCCACCACTCGTGACTATCACATTAATTTGTTGTAGACAGGCGTTGGGAACATACCTCATGATTTATTGTCTTATACGTGAATCGGCAGGTGTACGCATGTACAAGCACGTAGCCCTGCTTGTCCGCAAGGCGGGGATGAGTCACGACGAGTTCGTCACGTACTGGCAGGACAATCACACGCCCATCGCCCGCGACATCGAAGGCGTCGTCCGCTACCAGACGGTGCTTCCGGTCGACCCCGAAGCCTCCGAGTTCGACGGTCTCGCGGAACTCTACTTCGACGACCTCGACGCCCTCCACGACGCGCTCGGCAGCGAGGGCTCGCGCGACTACGACCCGGCGAAAGGGACGGCGAGAGAAGCGAGAGCCGACGTGGACAACTTCCTCGATGTCGAGCGACGCCCCCGAATCATCGGCGAGGAGGTCGTCGAGAAAGACGAGACCGGCGGCGACACGACGGGCCTCTACAAGCACTCGGCGTTTCTCGTTCGCAAAGACGGCATGAGCCACGACGAGTTCCTCGACCACTGGGCGAACACGCACGTCCCCCTCGCCCGCGAGATTCCCGGCGTGGTCCGGTACGCCCGCGTCGTCCCGACCGACCCCGAACGCGCCGAGTTCGACGGTGTCGCCGAACTCTACTTCGAGAGCCTCGATGCGCTCCGGGCGGGCCTCGGCCACGAATCCTCGCGCGACTACGACCCCGACCACCCGAAGGCGAAAGCGCCCCGCGAAGATGTGGACAACTTCCTCTCCATCGGCGACCGCCCGCGGTTCGTCGGCCGCGAGACGGTCCAGAAAGACGTGACGGGGGACCGCTGAGCGATGTCGCACGACTACCGCGCGCAGGTCGAGGCCGCCTTCCCCGAACTCGCCGACATCGAGGACGACGGCCTCCGCGACCGGGTCAGCGAGGCGTGGTGTCTCGGTCTCGCCCGCGGCGGTTGGCGCGACATCGAAGACATCCCCTACGCGTGGAACATCCACGAGGTGTCGAACGTCGAGCACGTCCGCGGCGTGACGCGCATCGCGGTCCGTGCCGCCGAGGAACAGCGGGACTTCCACGGCGCGGACCCGGACTTCGACGTGGTCCGCGCGGCCTGTCTCCTCCACGACGTGGGCAAGTGCTACGAGTACGTCGACTTCGTGGACGACGACGCGCTCGACGACCCCGACCCCGAGTACGCGACACAGGAGATTCCGCACTCGCTTTCGGGCTACGCCCTCGCCCACGAGGTCGGCTGCCCGCTCGCGGTCCAGCGCGCCATCCCCCATTTCATCGGCGAGATTCCGACCCGGACGCTCGAAGCCGAACTCGTCAAGAGCGCGAACTCGGCGTCCTCGAACGCCATCACGCAGGCCGCGATGGGAATCAGCCTCCAAGAGTGGGTCGAACGATACTCCCAGACTCAGTAGTCCGACGCGAACCGCCGCGACACTCGTCAGCATACCTATTACCCCGCGCTTCGTAGCTCGTGCCGATGTACGAGCGCGTCAACCTCGCCGACCTCGAACCGCACGACGTGGAGAACGCCGACGCCCGAGTCAAGGCCGTCGGCTACGAGCTTCGCCCGCGGAAGATGCGCCCGTCGGTCTGGTCGTTCGACGTGGGCGGGTCGGGACCGATGCACTACCAGCGCGAACAAGAAGAGCTGTATCACGTCCTCTCCGGCGCGTTCGAACTCGCCTTCGCCGGCGACGACGGCGAAGAGACCGACGCCCTCGACCTCGAACCGGGCGACTTCGTGGTCGTCTCGCCCGAGGAGGTTCGGCAACTGCGCTGCGTCGAGGCGGGCGAGGTGTTCGTCGTCGGCGCGCCGAACGCGAAGGACGACGGCGTCGTCGTGGAGTGAGTAAGCGGCGCGCCCTCCGCACTCGTCGGAAACGCGACGAGTGCCGTGTTATAAGGGCGCTCGCGACAATTCGGTTGTATGGTCATCCCCGGTTACGACCCGGACGACCTCGACGACAGACTCGAGGAACTGCTCACAGAACGCGACCTCGCGGACTATCTCACCCCCGCCGAGCGCGAGCGCTACGACTCGGGCGAGAGCCTCGTCGACCTGCTGTCCCCCGACGATATCCGCGACCTGCTGGACGGTCCCGAGACCGAGGGTGCCGACGACGCTCGGCGGCCGTGACCGGCTCCGCGGCGGCGTTTCGGCGGTTGGATTTGGCTCGTCGGGTCTCGGCTCAGACCGGCTCCAACCCGTTTTCCTTCCGCAGCACGTTGAGGTAGTCGCGGAACCCGGATTCGAGGTCGTACTCCGGGTCGTAGCCGAGGTCGGCTTGCGCCTTCGTCATGTCGAGTTCCTGGGTCCACGGGAGTTCGCCCTCGTCGGAGACCGTGAGGTCGGCGTCGGGGAGGAGTCGCCGGACCGTCTCCGCGGCCTCGCGAATCGTCGCCAACTCCCCGCGGACGTTGTAGACGCGTTGGGTGAGGTCGTCTTCGGGCGCGAACGTCGCCTTGCGGAACGCCTGCGCGATGTCGCGGACGTGTTGCCAGTCGATAATCTGGTCGCCGTAGTCGACGCTGAACGGCTCGCCGAGCGCCGGTTTCTCGACGATGTTCGCGAGGAACGCGGACCCGCCGGTCTCGCGGTACGGGCCGTAGGCGACCGTCGGCCGGAGCGCGACGTGCGAGACGCCGAAGTCCTCGTAGTACACTCGGGCCTGATGCTCGTTGTACTCCTTGGTCGCCCCGTAGAGCGTGTCGGGGTAGACGAGGTCGGACTCGTTCACGAAGTCGCCGCCGTAGTTCGCGGGCGGGGCGTACACCGCCGCCGACGACGCCCACGCGACGCGCTCGACCTGTTCGGGGAGGGCGCGCGCGGCTTCGAAGACGTTGTTCGTCCCCTGGATGTTCACGTCGAGCGCGGCCCGCGGGTTCTCTCGCGCCGTCGTCGTCAGGAGCGCCGCGAGGTGGACGATGTGCGTCGTGCCGGACTCTCGCACCGCCCGGAACACGTCGGTCGGGTCGGTCACGTCGCCGCGGCGTATCGTCACGTCGTCGGCGACGCCGAGTCTGTCGAGGATGCGCGGGTCGGTCGAGCGGTCGTAGGCGACCACGTCGTGGCCGGCCGCGACGAGGTCCGACGCGACGTACGAGCCGATGAAACCGGTCCCGCCCGTAACCATCACGGTCGATGATGACATGCTATCGTAGTTCTACCTGCGCGCGAGAAAAGTGTTTCCCGGGGAGCGGACCACCGAGCGGGTCGGCGACGGCCGACTCGTCACGCGTGCTACTCGTGAAGCCCGCCGACCGACGCGTAGAACGACGACTGGAGCGTCGCGGCCATGTCCTGACTGCGGTCGATGCGGGCGTCGATGACCGTCGGGAGGCTGTGCGTCTTCGCGTCGGCCAGCGCGTCGCCGAGTTCGTCCGGCGTCTCGACGCGGACGCCCGTCGCGCCGAACGCCTCCGCGACCTGCGCGAAGTCCGTGTCGTGGAACTCGACGCCCGCGATGTCGTCGGGCGCGTGCTGCATCTGTCTGACCATCCCGAGACTGGTGTCGTTGAGGACGACGAACGTCGGCGCGACGCCGTGTTCGACCGCCGTCTCGACGCTCGTCATCGTCATGGCGAAGCCGCCGTCGCCCGCGACGCCGACGACGTGCTTGTCGGTTGCCAGCGCGGCCGACACCGCGGCGGGCGTCGCCCAGCCCATGCCGCCGACGCCGCCGGAACCGTAGTACGTCTGCACGGCAGGTACCTGCAGGTAGTTGAGCAACCAAAAGCGGTTGTTCCCCGAGTCGGCGGTGACGATGGTATCCTCGTCGACGACGCGCTCGATTTCCTTGACGGCCCGCTGGGGGAGGATAGGAGCGGCGTCCGACTCGCATTCGGGAGCGTGGAACGATTCGCGGGCCTCTCGCGCTCGGTCCGCTGCCCAGTCGTTGTCGGTACCGCCGGCGGCCGCGAGTTCGCGCAGCGATTCGGACGCGTCGCCGATGAGTCCCACGTCGGCGGGGTAGACCCACCCGGCGTTCCGCGGGTCGATGTCGGCGTGGATAATGGTCTGCTCGTCGGGGCGGATGAAGTCGGGGGCCTGCCAGTTGGTGTCCATCGGGTTCATGCGACAGCCGACGACGAGGAGCGCGTCGGCCTCGCTGACGAGTCGGTTCGCGCCCTCGTGACCGAACGAGCCAATGACGCCGCCGGCGAGGCGGTGCGTCTCGGGGAACGTCGATTTCCCGAGGTAGGAGGTGACGACGGCCGCCTCGTAGGCCTCGGCGACCGCCGCGAGTTCGTCGTACGCGCCCGACGCGTGGACGCCGTTGCCCGAGACGATGACCGGTCGCTCGGCCGCTTCGAGCGCCTCGGCGGCGGCTGCGACGTCGCGCGCCGTCGGCGCGGCGGTCCACGTTCTGGTCTGCGTCTCGTCGTCCCAGACCGGCGGCACGGACTCGTCGGGGAACGCCTCGGTGACGGCGTCGCCGTCGAGGATGACGGCCGTCGGGCCGGGGCGACCCGCGACGGCGTGTTTGAACGCGAGTTGGAGGCTCCGAACCGTCTCGGTCGGCGTCCGCGGGAACCAGTGTTCCTTCGTCACGGCGTCGAGAATTTTCGGGAGTTCGAGGCCGCCGTAGTCGCCGCGGGACTGCTGGTAGGGCGCGAGCGTCGAGTAGTTCCCGCGCTCGGAGGCCTCGGTGATGGTGACCATCGGCGACGAGGCGAGGCGCGCTTCCATCTGTCCGATGAGGCCGAGGCTCCCTATCCACGGCCCCTGCCCGGCGAGGACGCCCGGTTCGCCCGTCAGCCGACCGTGCATCTCGGCCATGACGCTCGCTTCGCGCTCGTCGCGGGGGCGCACGAGGTCGATGTCCGACTCGGGCAGCAGGTCGAACAGTTCGATGACGCGGCCGCCGGGGTAGCCGAAGATTCGCTCGACGCCGAGCCGTTCGAGGCTCTCGACGAGTCGTTCGCTCGTGTTCATGGGTTCAGGACCTGTCGAGGTGGACCGTCTCTTCGACGTAGAGCGTCGGTCCCCGTTCCATGTCGGCGAACGACGCCGCGTCGGCGTTCACGCGCTGGCCAGCCTCGGAGTCGAACGCCGCCTTCAGGGCTGCCATGTCCTCGAAGTAGAGTTCGACGATGCCGTCGTACTCGGACCGCTCGGGGTCGGTCGGGACGCTCGTCGCGTACTTCACGAGTCCCGGAAGCTCTCTTGCGAGGTCCGCGTGGCTCCCCCGCCACCGCTCGACGAACTCCTCGTGCGTGTAGTCGTCGTCCCGGACGAGCATATTCACCAATTTAATCATGCACGTCTGCTATCCAATCGGACGATACTTTGCTCTATCGCCGATTCGCGGTTCGAGCGGCCGTCAGAGTCGTTCGAACGAGTGGAACTGCCGTTCGAACTGTTCGAACAAGATTTATCACGAATGAACACCGAAGATAGGTGATGACAGACGACGAACAGCGCCGACCGGTGACGACGGCCGCCACGTCGCTCGGTATCCTCGAACAGCTCAAATCAGGGGGGCCGATGGGGCCGACGGGGCTCGCCTCGGAGCTCGGGTTGGCCAAGAGCACGGTCCACCGGCATCTGAAGACGCTCGAACGCGAGGGGTTCGTCGTTCCTGACGACGACGGCTACCGGGTCGGCCTTCGGCTCCTCGACTTCGGCATCTACGCGCGCAACCAGCACCAGCTGTACGAGGTGGCCAAGCCGAAACTGGACGAACTCGCCGAGCAGACCGGCGAGAAAGTGTGGTGCGTCACGGAAGAGCAGGGCCGCGGGTTCCACCTCTACGGCGCGGCCGGCGCGCACTCGGTCCGGACGCCAGCGCGGGAGGGGACGCGCTCGTACCTCCACCAACTCGCCGCGGGCAAGGCCATCCTGTCGGCGTTCCCGGACGAGCGCGTCCGCGACATCGTCGACCGACACGGTCTCCCGGCGAAGACGCCGCAGACGATAACCGACTCGGACGCGCTCTTCGAGGAGCTGGCGACGATTCGTAAGCGCGGGTTCGCGCTCAATCGTGAGGAAATCGTCCCGAAACTCCACGCCGTCGGCGTCGCCGTCACCGACAACGAGGGCCACCCCGTCGGGGCGATAAGCATCTCGGGGCCCTCGAACCGGCTTCGGGGTGACCGACTGACCGGCGACCTCGCGGACCTCCTCCTCGGCGCGGCTAACGAGGTCGAGATCAACCTCAACTTCTCCTGACCCGGTGTCTCGTCCCGCCGGCGAACCGAGTATGCGGAACGTTCGTTCGAACCTTTCGAACTTATTCAGCGGACGTTCTCTCGTACGAACTCCGAGATTCACGCTTTCGAGGTTCTGAGACGACGATTCAATCCCAACGATTGCTGTTCGAACTGCTCGAACATATTGTGGTTATATACTTATTATATCATTGTAGACTGTCGCGGTGGGAACGCGAGTAATTACAAAATTACACCTGTCACGGAGTGTGGCGTGGGAGACGAACCGTCAGTCTGCTGTCCTGTGGGGAGGATACGTCGTCGCTGGGCCTCGTTCGTCCCGAAACCGCCGTTTATCGGTGATTCGAGACCCGGTGTTCGGTTCGAACGCGAGACGGTCTCGATAGCGACTGCCGACACGGCGGCGTCACTCGATTACGGATTCGCGTTCGAAAGGACGGAACGCTTGGTCTACCGCCGTTGCGCCCCCGATTCGGCCTCGCTCGCAGGCGGGCCGCTCCCGAAGACGTGTTCACGGCGTGAAACTAGCGCTCGTGCCTGCGCTGCGAGTTCTCGCCGGGCGGTCACGGTGGTTCGAAGCCGTTCGAGCAGTTCGAACGAGCGGGCGAAGGCGTCTATCGCTCGCGCTCGTGCCATTCGGGTTCGCGGTCCTCGAAGAACGCGTCGATACCCTCGTCCTTGTCTGGCGAGCCGAACAGTTGGACGAACAGCTCCGCCTCGTACTCGATGCCCTGTTCGAGGTCCGTCCGCGACGCGGCCTTGACGGCCTTCTTGGCGAACTCCAGGGCCACAGGGCTCTTCGTCGCCATCAGCTCGGCGAGTTCGTACACCCGGTCGTCGAAGGTATCGTCGCCGTGGACTTCCTCTACGAGGCCGATGTCTGCGGCCTCCTCGGCGGAGATGAGCTCACCCGTCAGGATGAGTCGCATGGCGTGGCCCTCGCCGACGAGGCGCGCGAGTCGCTGGGTGCCGCCCCCGCCGGGCATGATGCCGAGGTTGATTTCGGGTTGGCCGAGTTTCGCCCGCTCGTGGGCGATGCGCACGTCGCAGGCCTGCATCAGTTCACAGCCGCCGCCGAGGGCGTGGCCGTTCACGCGGGCGATGACCGGTTGTCGGAGGTCGTCGACGCGCTCGTACACTCGCGGGCGCTTGCTCGCCTCGCGCTGTTCGAGCATATCGCGCTCGCGGAGCTCTGTTACGTCCGCGCCGGCGACGAACGCCTTCGCCTCGTCGGAGCCGGTGAGGACGACGACGCGGGCGCTGCTCTCTTCGATGGCGTCGAGGACGCGCTTGAGTTCTGCCCGGAGCGTCGCGTTGAGCGCGTTCCGCGCGTCGGGGCGGTTCAGCGTCACGGTGACGACGCCTTCGACGCGGTCACCGACGACGGCGTCGACCGTCTCGCACTCGGCGGCGACCGACTCGATGGTCGGCGTTCCGCCGTCGGCTCGGGGGTCGCCTACCTCTCGGTCGTCGGCGCTCGGGTCGTCATCGCTCATCGGTCCATCACATCCTCGCTCACGCCGACGATTTCGCCGTCCTCCCAGACGTAGAAGCCCTCGCCGGTCTTCTTGCCGAGCTTGCCGGCGCGGACCTTTCGCTTGAGAATCTGCGGCGGGCGGAAGCGCTCGCCGAGTTCCTCGCGCAGGTACTCGAGGATATCGAGTCGAACGTCGAGGCCGACCACGTCGCCGAGTTCGAGCGGGCCCATCGGGTGGTTGTAGCCGAGTTCCATCGCGGTATCGATGTCCGCGGGCGAGGCGACGCCCTCCTGCACCATGCGCATGGCCTCGACGCCGAGGGCGACGCCGAGCCGCGAGGAGGCGAAGCCGGGCGAGTCGCCGACCTCGACGGCCGTCTTATCGATGCCTTCGACGAACTCTGTGGCGAACGTCAGCGTCGACTCGCTCGTCTGTTCCGCGACGACGACTTCCACGAGTCCCATGATGTGGACCGGGTTGAAGAAGTGGAGTCCGAGGCCGCGCTCGGGACGTTCGAGGGCGCTCAGTATCTCGGTCACGGAGAGCGACGACGTGTTCGACGCGATGACGGCGTCGTCGTCGACGAGGGATTCGACCTCCGCGACCGTCTCGCGCTTGAGTTCCATATCCTCGGGAACTGCCTCGACGACGAGGTCGGCGTCGGCGACCGCCACCTCCAGCGAGGTCGTCCCCGAGAGCCGGTCGAGCGTCGCCGCCATCTCGTCGGGCGTCACCTTGTCGCGGTCGACGCCGCCCTGCAGGTTCGACTCGATGGCGCCCAGTCCGTCTTCGATGTACGCCGCTTCGATGTCGCGAATCGTCACCTCGTGACCGGCCATCGCGGCCACCTGCGCGATGCCGTGGCCCATGGTTCCCGCGCCGAGTACACTCACTTGCATCACCGAAAGGGGTTCGGGAACCATCATAATCGTTTGCCCTCGTTAGGGCCGATCCGATCCCGACGACCTCGGCGGTGTCCTGACCTACCGTCGCGCCGCGGTCGGGACGACCTTGAACCCGTATCTGACGACGCCCTCCTGCTCGTAGATGCGGCGGGGCACGGCCTCGACGCGGTCGCCGATTGCGGGCGTTCCGGCGGGCGAATGGACGACCTGCGCGGGCGCGCTCACGGTTCGGCCGTCGGCCTCGCCGCCCGGCCCGTCGAAGGCGACGATGGCGACCGGGAACGACCCGGCGCGCTGCTGTTGTTCGACGAACTCCGGCGGCGCGCCTCCCTGTCCGATAGCGGTCGCGGCCTCGACGGTTCCGGTACCGGGGAGCGTCACGTCGTCGTAGCCCGCGAGCGACCCGCAGTCGGGACACGCGCCCTCCGGCGGGAACGAGAGCGCGCCGCACTCGGCGCACTCGCCGGCGACGAGGCGGTGTCGCTGTGGAATCGTCCGCTTCCACGTCGGCACGCTGACGTACGCACCCCCGCCCGCCGGCTCCCCGCCGGTGATGGTCCCGCGCCGCCGGAGCGCCTCCGCGTACGAGAGTTCCACGTCGCCGTCGAGGACGGCCTCGACCGGGACGACGGAACTGGCGGCGGAGTTGGTGGTCGCCTCCGTGCCGAGTGCGAGCGCGGTCGCCCCCGCGCCGCCGCCGTAGCCGACGAGGAGTACTGAGGTCGCGGGGGACCGACCGTCCGACTCGTCGCCTCCCGCGTCGCCCGCGGAGTCGAGCGCCGACGCGAGTCCGAGAAACGGTCCGGCGGCCCCGGTGTCTCCGGTTCGTGAGACGACGCTCCCGGCCGCGATTCGCGCCGGTTCGACGCCGAGCGCGTTGGCCGCGCGGTACGGGAGTTTCCCGTCCGGCGCGGTGAGCGCCACGGCGTCGGGGTTCAGTTCGGCGGCGTCGACGCCGAGGGCCTCGACCGCCCCGGCGACCGTCCGCGTGTAGACGTCGCGCTCGTACTGCGTGACGCCGATAGACTCCGTCTCGGCGTTCCCGAACCCTCGGAACCGCGTGCCGGGTGCGGGGTCGCCGAACTCGCCGACGGCGTCGATGGCGAGCGGTCCGTCTTCGGCGAGGACGAGTGCGGTCGCCCCTGCCCCGGCACCGGCCGCCTCGTCGCTTTCGGGCGCTCCTCGCGGGCTGTCGGCGACGACGACGAGCCTTGGACTGCTCGCGCCGTCACCCACGTTCTGTGTCGCCTCGACCGTCGCCGACAGCGCCACCGCGCCGGCGCGGGTACTCCCACCGAACTGCCGGGTCGGAACCGACGGGTCGACACCGAGAAGCGAGGCCAGCCGAACTGCGCTTTCTTCTTCGTCGTTCGGGGGCGTCGTGGTGGCGAACGCGAGGTGTCCGATATCGTTCGCGTCCGCGCCGGCCGCGTCGAGCGCGCGCCGGCCCGCCTCGGTCGCCATCGTCAGTGTGTCTTCGTCGGCGTCGGCGACGGCGACCCGGTCGACGCCCGGCGTGCCGCCTTTGCCCCACGCCTCGCGGTAGGCCGACGCGGGGAGATAGAATCTGGGAACGTACGCGCCGACCCCGGCGATTCCGAGGGTCGCTCGGGCTGGGTCGTCGGCGCTCATAGCGCGCCTCCTTCGAGGACGTGGACGACGGCGGCCCCGCCGGACCCGCCGACGTTGTGGGTGAGGCCGACGTTCGCGCCCGCGACCTGCCTGTCCCCAGCACGGCCGGCGAGCTGTTTGTACGCCTCGACGACCTGCCCCGCGCCCGTCGCGCCGATGGGGTGGCCCTTCGACTTCAGGCCGCCGGAGGGGTTGACGGGCAGGTCGCCGCCGAGTTCGGTCGCCCCAGAGTCGACCAGTTCAGGCGCGTGTCCGCGCTCGCAGAAGCCGAGGTCCTCGTACGCCAGCAACTCGGCGATGGCGAAGCAGTCGTGGACCTCCGCGAAGTCCACGTCGTCGGGGCCGAGACCGGCCATCTCGTAGGCGGCCGTGGCGGCCCGCTCGGACGACTCGATAGCGGTGTAGCTGTCGCGCTGGAACAGCCCGACGCGCTCGGAGGCGGCACCCACGCCCGCGACGCGGACCGCGTCGTCGCACGCGCTCGCCACGTCCTCGCTGGCGACGAGAACCGCGGCCGCGCCGTCGGAGGTCGGACAGCAGTGATAGAGGTTCAGCGGGTCGGCCACGACGGGCGCGTTCCGCGCGTCGTCGAGCGAGCACTCGAAGCCGAGGTGCGCCTTCGGGTTCTTCGCGCCGTTCGCGTGGTTCTTCACCGCGACCTTCGAGAAGTGGTCCGGCGAGGCGTCGTAGGCGTCGAGGTACGCCGAGGCCATCTGGGCGTAGACGCCCGCGAACGTCGTCCCGGTGAGTCGCTCCCACTCCGTCTCGCCGCTGACGCCGAGCCAGTACTTCGCCACGTCGCCGCTCATGTCCGTCATGACCTCGTAGCCGCCCGCGAGGGCCACGTCAGCCATCCCGCTTTTGACCGCCTGCACCGCCTGTCTGACCGCGTAGCCGCTCGCGGCGCAGGCGTTTTCGATTCGGGAACAGGGGACGCCGTGGAGGCCGACGTGCTCCGTCACGGCCGGCCCCGATAAGCCGAGTTGCCGCCCGCCGACGCCGAGCGACCCGACGACGGCCTCGTCGATATCGGCCGCCTCGACACCGCCGGCGCTCCCCAGCGCCTCCTCGAACGCGGTCGCGAACAGCGACCGATAGCTCTCGTCCGGAAACGCGCCGTACTTCGATTGGCCCGCTCCGACGATGTATGCGTCTCGCATGATAGTCGATTACGTATCCCTCGCGAAATAGGTTCGCCCCGCAGTGCAGTCGGGTGACCGCATCATTTTTATCATATTCTATCATCGACTTCAAACGTATATGGTATTCGATAGCACGGAGACCGCCTCGCGGGAGGAACTCCGCGAGGTGCAGGACGGTCGCCTGCGGGAGACGGTTCGGAACGCGTACGAGAACGTCGAGTTCTACCGCGAGACGTTCGACGAGGCCGGACTCTCGCCCGCGGACATCGAGAGCGTCGAAGACCTGTCGAAACTGCCGTTCACGACGAAGGAGGACTTCCGGGACCACTACCCCACGGGGATGTTCGCGGTCGACATGGACGACGTGATTCGCGTCCACGCGTCGTCGGGTACGACCGGCAAGCCCAAAATCGTCGGCTACACCCGCGAGGACCTCGACGTGTGGAGCAAGGCCGTCGCGCGGTGTCTCGTCGCGGCCGGCGTCGGTTCGGACGACGTGGTTCAGAACGCCTACGGCTACGGCCTGTTCACCGGCGGTCTCGGCCTCCACCAGGGCGTCGAAGAACTCGGCGCGACGGTCATCCCCATCGGCGGCGGCAACACCCAGCGACAGGTGGAACTACTCTCAGACCTCGGAAGCGACGTTATCGCGTGTACCCCGTCGTACGCGCTCTATCTCGCCGAAGTCGCAGACGACATGGGTATCGACATCCGCGACCTGCCGCTTCGGACGGTCATCTTCGGCGCGGAGCCCTGCACCGAACCGATGCGAAACGAAATCGAAGAGCGACTCGGCGTGACCGGCATCGACATCTACGGCCTCTCGGAAATCGTCGGTCCCGGCGTCTCCGTCGAGTGCGAAGCGCAGGACGGCCTGCACATCTGGGAGGACTACTTCTACCCCGAGGTGGTCGACCCGAACACGGGCGACCCCGTCGAGGAGGGCGAGGAGGGAGAACTCGTGTTGACGACCCTCGCGAAGGACGCGCTGCCGGTCCTCCGGTATCGGACGGGCGACCTGACCACGCTGGACTACGACACCTGCGAGTGCGGCCGAACCTGCGTCCGCATGGACAACATCACGGGCCGGTCGGACGACCTGATAATCGTCCGCGGCGTGAACTTCTACCCGAGCGAGGTCGAGTCGGTCGTCCTCGAGTTCGACCAAATCGCGCCGCACTACCGCATCGACCTCCGCCGCGAGGGGAACCTCGACCGGGTCGAAATCACGGTCGAACTGGTCGAGGAGTTCGGCGGGTCGCTGTCGGACCTCGAAGGGCGGATTCAAAAGCGACTCTCGAACGTGCTCTCGTTTACGCCCGACGAACTGAACCTCGTCGAGTACGGCGACATCGCGCGCACCGAGGTCGGAAAGGTCCAGCGCGTCTACGACCACCGCGGCCAGTAACGCGCGCCGTCAGCGCCCGCCGGGCTTGTAGACGCGCCCTCGAAAGGTCGCGATTCGCTCTCCGTCCCCGCCGGAGACGACGACCTCGTACTCCGCGGTCCGTCCCCCGAGGTGCGTCTCCCGGGCGACCGCGCGGAGCGTCTCGCCCACCTCGGCGGCCGCGAGGTACGAGATGTTCGTCTCCAGCGCGAACGCGGCGTCACCGTGGCTGTTCGAAGCGGCCGCGAAGGCCGCGTCCGCGAGGCTGTACACCGCGCCCCCGTGGGGCGTCCCGTGGAAGTTCAGGTGGTCTTCGGCCACGGTCAGCGTCGTCTCCGCGTACCCGTCGCCGACCTCGGCGAGGTCGATGCCGACGCGCCCGCAGTAGGGGTCGTTCGAGGCGCGCTCCCGTATCTCCGCGTAGTCGTCTGGCTCCGACATGCGACCACACGTCGTCCTGCGCTCCCCAAGTAGGCACCGATTGTCAGGAAAGATAGGTATGTAAACTACTTTATCTGATGGCGGTGACGGTGAGGTATGGCATACAGCTACGAACCGCACTACTTCGAGGACTTCGAGGAGGGCAAAGAGTTCCAGAGCGTCGGTCGCACCGTCACCGAGGCGGACTTCATGATGCACTCCGCGCTCTCGGGCGACTGGACCGAACTCCACACGAACAGCGAGTACGCGGAAGACACCCAGTTCGGCCAGCGAATCGCCCACGGGCCGATGACATTCGTCCAGTCGACCGGCTTCGTGTACCGGTCGGGCATCGTCGAGCGCACCGCCATCGCCTTCCTCGGGATGAACTACATGGACCTACCGAACCCGGTGTTCATCGGCGACACGCTCTCGCAGACGATGGTCGTCTCGGAGCGGAAGGACCTCGGGAGCCGCGACGACGCCGGCTTGGTCGTCCTCGAAATCGAGATGACGAAGCAGGACGGCACCGTCGTCCTCGAAGGCGACATGAAGTTCCTCATCAAGACGAAGTCGGCCGCGGAGTAAGGCGGCTTCCCGACCCCTGGAGTCACGAATCCAACCGCTCGCCGCGGACGAACAACGCGTCGTCGGCTCCCTTCTCGCCGTAGTTGTCGTGGTACTCCATCAACTGAAAGAGCGCGCCGGTCGGGTTTCGCGGCGAGACGAACGCCTCGGTCCAGCCGTCTTCCACCGCGTACCCCACGACACGCTCGCCCGCGGCTTCGAGGGCGGCGACCATCGCGTCGATGTCCGACACCTCCAGCGTGACGTGGTGGAGGCCGGGGCCGTGCTCGTCGAGGAAGGTCGTCAGAAACGACTCTCCTTCGACGGGCGCGACGAGTTCGATTCTGGAGGCGTCGCCGAGGACGTAGGTCGCCCACTCGAACGAGCCGTCCGCGACCGTCTCGCGGTGGACGCGCTCGCAGCCGAGCGCGAACAGCGTCGGCTCGGTGGCCTCGACGTCCTCGACGGCGATTCCCACGTGGTCGACGCGCGCGGCCGGCGGCGCTGGCTCAGTCGCGGCCGCGGTCGTCGAATCCGAGGGTACCGAATCGTCGGGACTCATCTCCGACGAACTCAGTGTTCCTAACTATTAATAGCTAAGGTACGAACTCAGAGTCATGAAACTCGGGACGGGACTGTTCACCTGCCAGCGGCGGCCGGACGACGACCGGCCGATGGCCGACCTGTACGACGAGATGCTGACGCTCGGCTGCGCGATAGACGACGCCGGCCTCGACAGCGCGTGGGTGTCCGAACACCACTTCATGCCCGACGGCTACCTCTCGGGGACGATGCCCGCGCTCGGGGCGCTCGCGGCGGCGACCGAGTCGGTCGAACTCGGGACGTGTATCGCGCTCGCGCCGCTGTACGACCCGCTCCGGCTCGCGGAGGACGCGGCGACGGTCGACCTCATCTCGGGCGGGCGAACGACGCTCGGCCTCGCAATCGGCTCGAACCCCCGCGAGTTCGACGCCTTCGGCGTTCCGCGAGACGAGCGCGTCGACCGCCTCGCCGACACGGTCTCCCTCCTCCGCGACGCGTGGTCAGACGGTCCGATAGCACACGAGTCGCCGTTTCACGAGGGTTCGACCGGTGTCGACGTGACGCCCAAACCGGCACACGACGTGCCCCTCATGCTCGGCGGCGCGGCCAAGCCCGCGGTTCGCCGGGCGGCCCGGACGGCGGACGCGTGGTGTGCGCCGTCGTCGCTCTCTCTCAACGGCCTGCGCAAGCGCGTCGAGGACATCCGGAGCGTCCGGGAGGCCGAAGGACTCGACGGTGAGTTCACGATATACGTCCTCCAACACGGGTTCGTCGGCGACTCGAAAGCCGAGGCGTGGGACGCGATGAGAGACGGCTATCTCTACCTCCAGCGCCGGTACGCCGAGATATTCTCCGGCGACGAGGTCCCCGAACTGTCCGACGAGCGCCGGGCGGAACTCAAAGCACAGGCCATCTTCGGCACGCCCGACGACGTGGTCGCGGAACTCGACCGCTACCGCGACGCGCTCGGCGACGACATCCACTTCATCTTCCGTACCTACCACCCCGGCATCGGCACCGACCGGATGGTCGAGTGCGTCCGCCGACTCGGCGACGAGGTCTGTCCGCGACTCGTCTGAGGGACCGAATCGGCGGTTCAGGGCCGAACGCGACGTTCTTGTCGCCGACGAAACGCAAACATTTAAACGTGAAGTTTTTCATGTTACATGTGAACATACACACCATGAGAGACGATTGTTCAGCGGACAGCGGCGCACAGCCGCGTCCGTCGCGGCGACGGTTCGTACAGGCGGCTGGGTTGGCGGGCGTGACCGGGCTGACGGGCGTCGCCGGCTGTCTCGGCGGCGGTGGGGGTGGCGGGTCGAACGCCATCACCTATGGAGTGATTAGCCCGATGACCGGCCCGTACGGCGGTCTCGCGGTCGGCCAGCGAAACGGGGCCGAGTTAGCGATACGGCACGTCAACGAGAACGCGGACATCGACGTGGAGATAACGGGCGTCTACGAGGACACCGAGGCGGACCCCTCGACCGGCCGGCGGAAGGCGCAGTCCGTCGTCGAACAGGACGGGGCGTCGTATCTCATGGGCGCGATATCGTCCAGCGTCGCGCTCGCGCTCAACGAGTTCGCGGCCGAAGAGGAGATTATCTACAACCCCGGCGGGGCCGCGGTTCCCATCACGGGGTCGAACTGCAACGAGTGGGTGTTCCGCGCCGAGACGAACACGGCGCAGATGGCCGAAGCCGTCTCCGACTACACCGCCGAGAACCTCGGTACCAAGGTGTGGTTCCACATCGCCGACTACGCCTACGGCGAGTCGGTGATGCAGCGCGTCGAGCGCCGCATGCGCGACGGTCACGACATCGAAGTCGTCGGCCGGAGTCGCTCGCAACTCGGCTCGACTAACTACAACTCCTACGTCAGCCAAATCGCCAACTCCGATGCCGAGGTGGCGGTTCTCGGCATGACCGGCGGTGACCTCATCAACTTCGTCAAGCAGGCGGCGAGCCAGGGGCTCAAAGAGAGCGTGAACCTCATGTCGCCGACGATGACGTTCTCGGTCGTCCGCGGCGCGCTCGGCGAAGCCGCCTACGGCACCTACGGCGGGGTCCGCTACCTGCCGACGCTCGAAACGGGCGACAACCAGTCGTTCGTCGAGGCCTACCGAAGCGAGTACGACTCTCTCCCGGACAACTTCGCGCGGGCCGCGTACATGTCCATTCGGATGACTGCGCGGGGCATCGCGGAGGCCGGGTCGACCGACCCCGCGGAGGTCAAGGAGGTGCTTCCGGGCCTCGAAATGGACACGATTCTCGGGCCGAACCAGTTCCGCGACTGCGACCATCAGGCGATGAACCCGGTGTGGCCGGGCGAACTCGTCGCGCCGGACGGCGGGAGCGGTCCCGCGGCCGTCGAACTCGGCGAGATGATCGCCGGGGCGGACGCGCTCCCCGACTGCGGCGAACTCGGCTGCTCGCTCTAGCATGTCGGTCGCTAGTGCCGTCGCCGAGCAGGTCCTCAACGGCCTCGTCGTCGGGATGGTGTACGTCCTGCTCGCGGCCGGACTCTCCATCATCTTCGGCGTCATGGACGTCATCAACTTCGCCCACGGCGAGCTGTTCGCCCTCGGCGCGTACTTCGCGTTCGCCATCGCCGGCCCTCTCGGTGGCGCGGGCTTCTGGGTCGCGCTCGTCGTCGCGCCCCTCCTCGTCGGCGTCGTCGGGATGGGCATCGAGCGGCTCACCGTCAAGCGGCTGTACGGCCGCGACCCACTGTACCACATCCTCCTGACGTTCGGGCTCGTCCTCATCATCAACGACCTCATCACGTCGGTGTGGGGCAAGTCCGCCCAGCCGTTTCCGGTTCCCTCGGTCCTCGACCAACCGGTCGCGCTGTTCGGGTTCAACTACTCGCTGTACAACTACGGCATCATCGTCTTCGGGTCGGCGCTGGCGCTCGGCACGTGGCTCCTGTTGAACCGCACCCGCTTCGGGATGATAATCCGCGCCGGCTCCGAGGACCGCGAGATGGTCCGTACCCTCGGCATCAACATCGACCGCTACTACACCCTCACGTTCGGGTTCGGCGCGGCGCTCGCCGGCGTCGCCGGCATCGTCCTCGGCGCGTACCAGAACGTCAGCCCGACGATGGGGAGCTCGGTCATCATCCCGGCGTTCGTCATCGTCGTTCTGGGTGGCCTCGGGTCGTTCCGCGGGGCCGTGGTCGGCGGTTTGTTCGTCGGTCTCGTCCAGACGTTCGCCCGGACGTACGCGCCGTTCTTGGAGGGACTCATCGTCTTCCTGCTCATGATTGCCGTGCTCGTCGTCAAGCCGACGGGACTGTTCGGCACGAGCGTCGGCGCGGGCGACCACCACGACGGCGCGCTCCTCCACGGCTCCGGCGGCGGCGTGCTGTCCGCGGAGACCCGCGCGAAACTCGGTTACGCCGGCGTTGGCGCGCTCCTCATCGTCCCGCTTCTCGCGGAGGTGACCGGCGTCACCTACTCCGTGACGCTTCTCGAAGACATCCTCATCTGGGCGCTGTTCGCGCTCAGCCTCGACCTCGTGCTCGGCTACGCGGGCCTCGTCTCGCTCGGTCACACGCTGTTCTACGGGGTTGGCGCGTACGCCTCGGTTCTCACGCTCATGCACGTCTCACCGTCGGTGTTCGTCGCGCTCGTCGTCGCCGTCGCTGTCTGCGCGGCCATCGCGTGGGGCGTCGGCTACCTCTCGATACGCGTGTCCGGGGTGTTCTTCGCCATGATAACCCTCGGGTTCGCGGAGCTGTTCTACAACGCCGTGTTCAAGTTCGACTTCACCGGCGGCTCCGACGGCCTGTTCGGCGTCGACGCGTTCTACGGTCTCGCCGGCCTCGGCATCGACCCCGGCGAGTTCGCGGTCCCGCTGGGTCCGTTCGTCCTCGACGGCGGCGTCGTCCAGTACTACTTCCTCCTCGCCGTCGTGGTCGGGTCGTACCTGCTGGCCCGCCGCCTCATCCGCGCACCGTTCGGCTCGGTGCTGCAGTCCATCCGCGAGAGCGAAGAGCGCGCCTCGTTCATCGGCTACGACGTGACCGCCTACAAGCGCCGCGCCTTCGTCGTCTCCGGCGGCCTCGCGGGGCTCGCCGGCGGGCTGTTCGCCGCCAACAACGGTTACGTCGCGCCGTCGTTTCTCCACTGGATAAACTCGGGCGAGGTAATCGTGATGACCGTCCTCGGCGGCATGGGGACGCTCTACGGGCCGATGCTCGGCGCGGGCGTCTTCGTCGCCGCGGAGGACGTGCTCTCGTCGTACATCGACCAGTGGCAGCTCGTCATCGGCGTGCTGTTCGTCCTGTTCGTCATCTTCGTGCCGCGGGGGCTCGTGTCGCTCCCGCAGACGGTGGCGGACCACCCGCTTTTCGAATCGGCCGTCGGCGACCGATTCGGCGACCGCGTCGGCGAACAGGCCGGCGTCACCGACCCGGAGGTAGACCGCCATGAGTGACCCGATACTGCGGACCGAGAACCTGACGAAGGAGTTCGGCAAACTCGTCGCCGTCGACGACGTGACCCTCGACGTGGAACGCGGCGAGTTCCGGAGCCTCATCGGCCCGAACGGGGCCGGCAAGACGACCATGTTTAACCTCTTGACCGGCGCGCTCCGGCCGACCCGCGGCACCGTGACGTTCGACGGCGAGAACGTGACCGCGCTCCCGCCGCACGAGCGCGTGCGCCGCGGCCTCGGCCGGTCGTTCCAAATCACGAACGTCTTCTCGGGGCTCACGGTCCGCGAGAACGTCCGCCTCGCCGCGCAGGCGGCCCGCGAGGGCGGTTTCACGCCGGTCGAAGAGTACCTCCGGCGAAGCGACGCCTTCGACGACGTGAACGAGCACACCGACCGCGTGCTCGACCGCTCCGGCCTCTTGGGCCGCGGCGACGAACCCGCGGACGTGCTCGCCTACGGTGACAAGCGCCGGCTCGAAATCGCCATCGTGCTCGCCACCGACCCCGACATGGTGCTTCTGGACGAACCGACCGCCGGCATGAGCGCCGAGGAGACGCGGGCCACGATGGACCTCATCGACGAGGTGCTGTCGGACCGGACGCTCCTGCTCATCGAACACGACATCGACCTCGTGATGCGGGTGTCCGACCGCATCACGGTCCTCCACCGCGGCGAGGTACTGGCCGAGGGGACGCCCGAGGCCGTCTCGGAGGACTCGGAGGTCCGCGAGGCCTACTTCGGGGGTGTCGAGGCGTGAGCGACGAACCGCTCTTGTCCGTCCGCGGACTCGTCTCGGGCTACGGGTCGACCCGCGTCCTGCAGGGCATCGACCTCGACGTGCCTCGGGGGTCGGTCGTCACGCTCATCGGGCGCAACGGCGTCGGCAAGACGACGACGCTCCGGAGCATCCTCGGGAACGTCCCGCCGTCCGAGGGGACCATCACCTTCGACGGGACGGACATCACGACGCTGTCGCCGGAGAAGACCGCCCGCGAGGGCATCGCACTCGTTCCCGAGGAGCGCCGCGTCTTCCCCGGCCTGACCGTCACCGAGAACGTCGAAATCGGCCGCATCGGCGGTCGTCGAGACGTCGAGAAACCGAGCGTCGACGCCATCGTCGACGAGTTCGAGAACCTCGCGCGCCACCGGAACAGCCGGGGGGCGAACCTCTCGGGCGGTGAACAGCAGATGCTCGCCATCGCCCGCGCGCTCGTCTCCGCGCCGGACCTCCTGTTGCTCGACGAACCGACCGAAGGGCTCGCGCCCGCTATCGTCAAACAGGTCCAGCGAAAAATCGAGGAACTGAACGACGACGGCGCGACCATCCTTCTGGTCGAACAGAACGTACAGGTCGCCCTCGACGCCGCGGACTACGTCTACATACTCGACAAGGGCCGGGTCGTCCACGAGGGCCCCGCCGACGAGGTCGCGGCCGCCGACGAGGTGCTCGACCGGTACCTCGGCGTCTCGATGGCTGACTGACGACCCCCGGGGTCTCGTCGGCCGCCCGGCCGGGGCCGACCGACGAAACGAACTTAACGCACCTGTGCGAACTGATGGCATGGACATCGAGGAGTTCTTCGAGAGCATGCCGTTCGCGCGGCTCTTGGGCGTCGAAGTCACCGAGGCCGCAGACGGGCACGCGGAGGGTCGAATCGAGATGCGCGAGGAACTGTCGTGGAACGCCGACCGAGTGATGGCCCACGGCGGCGTGACGTTCACCCTCGCGGACACGGTCGGCGGCGCGGCGCTCGTCAGCGAGGTCGACCAGCCCGTCCCGACTATCGACATGCGAATCGACTACCTCAACGCGGGAACCGGTGACCTCCGCGCCGAGGCCGACGTGGTCCGACTCGGCGGCGACGTGGGAACCGTGGACGTGGACGTGTACGCGACGGACGGGAATCACGTGGCGACCGCGAGGGGTGTCTACAAGACCGGTTGAGTTCCCCGCCCGCCGCGAAGTTAGTAATCAACAATAGTTAATATTGTGCGCGAAAAGGGTATTTCGTAATGGAATACAGTGGCCCGACCAGTCTCTACATCGACGGGGACTGGGTAGCCGCGGCATCGGACGAGACTATCGAGACGCGCGACCCGGCGACCGAAGCGCCCTACGCCGAGGTCGCCAGCGCGGGCGAGGCGGACGTCGACGCTGCGGTGCGGGCGGCGAAATCGGCGGGCGCTCGCGGCGGCGAGTGGGAGACCACGAGCGCGGCCGAGCGCGGCGAGAAACTGCGCGCGATGGCCGACTTCATCGAGGCGCGGAAAGACGAGATCGCGCTCGTCGAGTCCCACGATAACGGCAAGACGCCGTTCGAGGCCGGTATGGAGGTCCAGATGGTCGTCGACACCTTCCGCTACTACGCCGGGTGGACCGACAAGGTGACCGGCGAGTACAACCCCGTCCCCGGCCGGCGCGTCAACTACACGACCCGCGAACCGCTCGGCGTCACCGGACACATCGTCCCATGGAACTACCCCTTCCAACTCGCGGGGCGCAGTCTCGCGCCGGCGCTCGCCTGCGGCAACACGGCGGTGGTAAAGCCCTCCAGCCAGACGCCGCTTTCGGCGCTCTACTACGGCCTCGCGGCCGAGGAAGCCGGCCTCCCCGACGGCGTGGTGAACGTGGTTCCCGGAAGCGGGTCCGAGGCGGGGTCGGCGCTCGCGTCGCACCCCGACGTGGCGCACGTCACCTTCACCGGCAGCACCGACGTCGGTAAAGGCGTCATGGCCGACGCCGCGGCCAACGTGACCGGGGTCACGCTCGAACTCGGCGGGAAGGGCCCCAACGTCGTCTTCCCCGACGCCGACCTCGACGCCGCCGCCAAGGGCGTCCACTACGGCATCTTCATGAACGCCGGCCAGATGTGCTGGGCCGGGTCGCGCCTGCTCGTCCACGAGGACGTGGCCGACGACCTCGTCGAGCGAATCGTCGCGCGCGCCGAGTCGACCCCGCTCGGCTCCGGTATCGACGACGACGGCCGGATGGGGCCGGTCGTCAGCGAGTCCCACCGCGAGGACGTGTTGGAGTACATCTCTCTCGGCGTCGAGGAGGGCGCGACCGTCGCCTGCGGCGGGGGCGTCCCCGAGGACAAAGAGACCGGCTACTTCGTGGAGCCGACGGTTCTCACCGACGTGACGAACGACATGACCGTGGCCCGCGAGGAGATATTCGGTCCGGTCCTCGTCGTTACCGAGTTCTCGGACCGAGCGGAGGCAGTCGAACTCGCCAACGACTCGCCGTACGGGCTTCTCGCCGGCGTCTGGACCGAGGGGCTCTCTCGCGCCCACGACGTCGCCGACGCGCTCGACTACGGAATGGTCAGCGTCAACGAGTACCCGGTCACGTTCCCGCAGACGCCCTTCGGCGGCACGAAACAGAGCGGCCACGGCCGCGAGCAGGGTGCGGAGGCCGTCCGCGAGTTCACACAGGCGAAGAACGTGAACCTCAACCTCGGCTGATTCGCCCGCGAATTCGGCTCGCAATTCGCTGAAGCTTCGGCGGCCCTCGACCCGCCGCCCCCGACCGACCGCCGCGGCGCTCCGCGGACATCGTTCTCGAAAAACCGTGCGTCTCCAGTCTCTCCGCCGACGCTATTCGAACCGCTGGAACGGCTCTTGACAGTCGTTACAGAAGTGCATCGACCGGCACAGTCCCGGCCCCTTCGGGTGCTCGCGGACGGTGTTCGTGCCGCCGCAGTACGGGCACTCCGCGCCCGACGTTTCGCCCGTCGTCTCGGTACTGGGGTCGAAGCGGCGCATCGCTCACACCCCCAGTCCGAACTCGCGGAGGGCCTCGCGGCCCGCCTCAGTCACCATGTCGACGGTCCACTCCGGCGTGAACCGGAGCCGCACGGACGCCTCGTCGACGCCGGCCGCCAGAATCGCACACTGCACGTCGTTTTCGAGGTAGTCGCGCGCCGGACAGCCGGTGTACGTCAGCGTCATCTCGACGATACCGAGCGTCTTCGTCTCGCCGTCTTCGCCCTCCTGCTCGACGACGCGAACGTCGTAGATGAGGCCGAGGTCGACGATGCTCACCGGCATCTCGGGGTCCTCGATTTCGTAGAGGGCGTCCCAGATGTCGGCTTCGACGCCCGTGGCTCCGACTCCCGTCTTCGGGAATCCCTCGGGCACCTCGCCGTCGACGTACTCCGTGTAGCCGCAGGCGGTCGCGTCGGGCGCGTCGTCGGCGCTCACGTCAGACACGCTCCCTGCCGATTCGCGCCGGCTCGGGCGCTTCGAGCTCCTCGTACGTCCGCCGGAACTCCCCGGCCAGTTCGTCCCAGTGGTCGGTGTGGGTGCCGTCGCGACCGCGGGCGCTCGGGCGCTCGACCTCGTCGGGTTCGGGCACGTCGAGCCCGAGCGATTCGAGGTACGGGATGACCGTCTCCAGCCACTCGATGCGGAGGTCGGCGGTGGACATCGTCCGGAAGCCGTGGTCCCTGATTTCCGCCTCGTGGTCGGGCTCGGCGAAAAGCGAGAGCGCGTGGGGGAACAGCCGGTCGAGCGCGTCTTGCACGCGGTCGCGGCTGTCGCCCTCGGCGAGGCGGTCGAGCCAGCTCTGGGCGTTTTCGAGGTGGTAGCGCTCCTCGCTCAGCACCTTGCCGACGCGGTCGGCGAGCGGCGCGTAGCTTGTTTCGACGAGCGCGTCGAGTTGCAGGCGCTCGGCGGCGTCGTAGAGGTAGCACCGCAGGACTACGTCGGCCCAGTCGCCCTCCGCGAACGGGAGTTCGACCAGCGTGGCGTGTCTGAACTCGTCGGCGGGGCGCTCCCAGATGAGTTCCGCCTCGGTGTGGCCGAGTTCTTCGAGCAGGTCGTACCACAGGCGGGCGTGGCCGAACTCGTCCTGTGCGACGTTCGCCAACGCGAGGTCGGATTCCAGCGTCGGCGCGTAAATCTGCCACTCGATGAGGCGCTCGCCGTGGACGTACTCGTCGTCCGCGAGGCGGAACAGCAGCTCTTCGAGCGCGGCGCGCTGTTCGGCGTCGAGGTCTTCGGGATTGAGTGCGTCGGGCATGGTTAGCTGTCCGCCTCGAGCGATTTCTCCACGTCGGCCTGCTCGGCCTCGCTTTCGGCGACTTCCGGCGCGGCCGGTTCGATGTCCGTGTACGAGGTCGCCCAGCGGTAGGTCTTGTCGGTCGTTCCGCCGAAGCTCGTCTCGTCGGCGTCGATTTCGCCGATTTCGTCGTGCGGGACGACCCACAGGCTGTGGGTCTTCATCCGTCGGCCGTGCTGGACGGCCGCGAACTGGAGCGCCAACTCGCGGTCCGGCGCGTGGACGTTGCCGCAGTGTTTGTGGTATGCTCCCGGTTTATCCTGTCTGAATACTTCCCAAATCATAGTTCTCAGTCCGCCGCCTGCGGGGTTCCGGCCCCCGACGCGCCCTCCCAGCTGTGCATCGATTCGCGCACCCACTCGACCGCCTCCTGCGCCTGTGCGCGGGAGTTAATCTGCTCGTGGCTCCCCGCCGAGGCGTTCTTGGCGATGGTCCAGAACTCGTCCCAGTTCAGGTCGTCCTCGTTGACGTGGTAGGTGTCGAGCTCCTCGTCGTACTCGATGCGTGGGTACTCTGGGACGACGAGGCCGTACTTTTCGGCCTTCGGAACGTAGGTGTCGAGGAAGGTATCGCGCAGCTCGTCGTTGGACTTCGTCTTCAGGCCGACCTCCTGCGCGAAGTCGTTGTGGACGGACTTGTCGTTGGTCGGGCCGAAGAACTGGATGATGCGCGGCCACCACGTCTCGAAAGCGGCCTGCGTCTTCTCTTGGGTCGCCTTCGACCCGTTCATCAACTCGGAGAGGATGGATTCGCCGTGTTTGACGTGGAAGCCCTCCTCGAAGCACACCTTGTCCATCGCGTGGGCGTACGGCGTCCACGACGTGTTCTTGAGCGTCGCCTGCCGGTGCATGGCCGCGCCGTCGACGAAGAACGCTATCATCGGCACCTCGTGCCACGACTCCATCGGGTAGTGGAAGCAGTTGAGGAACTTGCCGTCGCCGCGGGCGAGTTCGTCCAGCATCTCGTCGCGCGTCTTGATGCCGAGGGACTCGGCCGCGCGGTAGAGCAGTTGCGCGTGGCCGATTTCGTCCTGCACCTTCGCCGAGAACGCCAGCTTTCGGTCGATGCTCGGCGCTTGCCGGATGAACGGCTTTTCGAGGTACCCGCCCATCACCTCACTGTTCGCGTGGAACTGAATCATCCGCGTCGCGGCCTTGCGGTACTCCTCTGGCATGTCGTCTTTCGGAGCGAACTGCCGCGGGCCCGCCCGTTCTTTGACGGTTTCGAGGTCCATTTTTCTATCAGGAACTATCATCTATAACTACTTACGAATTGACCCGTCCATGGCCTGCCTTTTTATATCCATGTCGCGTACACACACGCCGATGATAGCGGAGTGCCTGGTGGCCGAGTTTCGCATCGACGGCGACGACTGCCCGTTGGCGCGGGCGACCGACGCGGTCCCCGTCGCGGTCGACGCGAACGCGCCGCAACTCCGCGCTGATGGCAACGTCTTGCTTCACTTTTCCGCCCCCGCGGACGACCGACTTCCCGAGGCCCTCGACGACGACGACGCTATCCGCTACCTCCACGTCACCAGCGGCGACGACACGTACACCTTCCGCTGTCTCTCGAAACATCCCTGCGTCGTTCACGAACTCGTCGACGCCGGCTTCCTCGTCGAGTCGATGCGGTACGACGACGGCGGCGCGACGATGCGCGGGGCGGTCGTCGGCTACGACGTGCTCCGCGGCGTGATGGAGACGGCCGGCGACACCGTCGGTATCCAGCTCCAGCGCGTCTACCCGCTTCGGGCGGACGAGGAATCTCCCATTGGTCGAGCGTGGGACCTCACGCCCGCGCAGGAGGCCGCCCTCCGGACGGCCGTCGAGATGGGGTACTTCGACCTCCCCCGGAGTATCACGGCTCAGGACGTGGCGGACGAACTCGAAATCAGCAAGTCGGCGTTCCTCGAACGGCTCCGCCGGGCGCAACAGTCGGTGTTCGGGGCGCTGCTCGCATGAGCTGGGACCGCGGCCGACTCGCTCGGCTCGCCCGGCGGTCCGCCGGCGAGGCTATTTACCCCACGTCCCCGTAGCGCGGGTATGCGAGTCGACGACGCCGACGGCGTCCGGACCGTGACGTTCGACAGACCCGAGGCGAAAAACGCGTTCACCGCCGACGTGGCCCGAGAGCTCTCGGCGGCGCTCGAAGCACTCACGCCCGAGGCGTTCGACGCCGCGGTGATAACCGGCGACGGCGACGCATTCAGCGCCGGCGGCGACATTCAGGCGATGGCAGAGCGCAACGAGACCGCCCGCGAGGCCTACGAGCGCGTTCGCGGCACCCTCGGCCGCGTCGCCGAGGCGATTCTCACCGCTCCGGTGCCGGTCGTCGCCCGCGTCAACGGCGACGCCGTGGGCGCAGGGACCTCCGTCGTCGCCGCCTGCGACTTCGCCTACGCCGCCCGCGACGCTCGATTCGGCGCGTCGTTCGTCAACGTCGGTCTCGTCCCCGACGCGGGCGCGACGGTGACGCTCCCCCGGTTGGTCGGCCTCCGCGCCGCGAAGGAACTCGCCTTCACCGGGAAACTCATCTCGGCCGAGCGCGCCGCGGAACTCGACCTCGTGAACGAGGCGGTCGGCCCCGAAAATCTCGACGCCACCGTGGACGAGACGGTGGAGACGCTCGCCGCACAGCCGACGGAGACGCTCGCGCTGGCGAAAGAGGCGATACACGCGAACCTCGGCCGTTCGTGGGCGGATGGCCTCGAACACGAGGCGCACGCCCAGACGCTCGCCTACGACACTGACGCCCACGAGGAGGGCGTTTCCGCGTTCTTGGAGAAACGGCGGCCGGAGTTCGAATAGCTTAGACGCGCTTCACAACGTAGTACAGTGATGCAACAATGGGTATGAAAAATGACGCTATCGGCCACACTACTCTGTTTGGCCGGGTGGACACCTGCTCAGCATGTTGTAACTGGGCATCAGCGAATATTAAGACAGGTGTGGCTATCCATGCGAAGAGAAACACGAGTAGTGCTTGGTCCCCACTTATTGCGCCGCTATTTGGACCGCCAAACGCGTACAATATGCCCCAAAACTGGACACATAAACTCGCGATCACCCATTTCAATCTGCCTCCTGCAGACTCTTTTTCTGATTCAACAGGTACCGCAATTGTTCCATCGTCGTTGAGCTTGTCTGGGTCGTAATTACGCAACGTCTCTGATACGTGTGAATCAGAGCAACCAACGGCAGTTGCTATACGCGTGTTAGACCAGTCCGGGTTGTCTCTCTTTTTATAGAGAATTGCCTGTTGCTTCGCAGTAAGCTGTCTATTCTCGTACTTCATCGCACTCCCCAACTATACCGCATCTGAATGTTAACTATCCCAATCCCCATACGAGAACGCATTCAGAACACATATTGAATGTTACTGAACTAGACCGTCAGATATATCTATAAATTGAGGAATCGCTCCGCGTTCTCCCAGAGGAGCTTTCGCTTTACCTCCTCGGAGGCGTCGAAGTGCTCCTCGAAGGACTCGAACCAGCGTCCCGGCCGAATCATCGGGTAGTCGGTGCCGAACATCACCTTGTCCTGCAGGACGGTCTTGGCGTAGTGGAGCACCTGCTCGTCGATGTACTTCGGGAGCCACCCCGAGAGGTCCATGTAGACGTTGCCCTTCTGCTGGCAGATGGCGAGTTGCTCTTTCTCCCACGGGTACGCCGGATGGGCGATGAGAATCTGGAGGTCCGGATGTTCCGCGGCCACGTCGTCGATGAGCATCGGGTTGCCGTACTTGATTTTCAGGCCTCTGCCACCGGGCGAGCACGCGCCGAGCGTGGAGTTCCCACCGTGGAAGACGACAGGCACGCCGAGGTCCTCGATGGTGTCGAATAATGCTCTGTGTTCGTCGTCACTCGGGTCGAACCCCTGCGCGATTTGCTGGAACTTGAACCCCGAGAGACCGAGGTCCTCAACGCATCGGACCGCCTCCTCGACGCAGTCGTCTTTCAGCGGGTCCACACTCCCGAACCCGACGAAGAAGTCAGCGTGCGCGTCTCTGACCTCGGCCACGTAGTCGTTCGGTACTGGGGGATTCCCGGTGTTCGTCTCGGCGTCCCACCCGAGAAGCACCGCCCGCCCGATGTTGTGCTCGCGGTACTCGGCTATCATCTCCTCGTAGCTCCACGTCTCCATCTCCGCGCCGAACCTGTTCGCCGCGTCTTGCATCATCTCCCCGCCGGCGTCTTCGAGGAACTCCGCGGTCGGCTGGTGGGCGTGCGTGTCGATGATGCGCGGCTCGTCGAGCCAATCCAACACGGTCATTCGTGTATGACTGTCGCCGAGCGATAAAAATCGAACGGACGGGCGACTGAATGATGGCGCGGCGGCGTTGGCGTACCGCCACAGAGGCGGTTCGACGCGCAGCCCAATCAGTCACCGGCCAATCCTGTTTGGGTCGCCGGTCAGTCGTCGTCTCGGTTCGAACCCTCTCCTCCGTCCTCGGCGAGGGCGCGCGTTCGCGGGTCGATGGCGGGGTCGCGCTGCTGTTTTCGAGCCCGACGCTTCGCCGCCCCGACGAGCGAGTCGTCGCCCGATTGCGTCTCGACGAACGTCTCGTCGCCGATGGCGCTCTCTGCGATATTTCGAAGACTTCCGAGTTTCTCGCGGTCGTCTGGTGACCGACTCCGTGTTCGCTCGCCGATGTGTCCTGACCCGTGGACGCCTTCACCTGACGACGCGAGCTGAGTGAACTGCGTCGCGTCCGTTATCAGCAGTTGTACTTGGTCTTTCGCGCGGTAGTGGTGGTCCTTCGCACCAGCGAACTCGAACCGCGCGCCCTCGCCGAGGTACGGGTGACCCACGCCATCGGGGACGACGAACGCGACGCCTTCGGGCGCGCTCTCGTCGGTGAGGTAGCCGAGGATGTCCGGCGTCCCGGTGTCGTTCTTGTTGACCCACAAAACCTCGTCGACGGTCACCTCTCCCGTCGAACCCGATTCAGCGAACCAGTCCGTTGACATACCATCGGTTCGAACCCGAAAGAACATATGTGTTTCTCAGATTAGAGAACCGAATCCGGGCGGGCCGGTAGTCCGACTTCGTGTCCGGGACATCGTTCGGACCCTATCTGCTCTCGCCGACCGACTGGTCCGGGGGAGCGTTGAAAAAATAATATCATTCGAACACTTTCTCAAAAGAAGACAGCGCGCCGCCGGGCAGTCTCGCAACGAAGATTTAGATAAACTACCTTTCAAATCTATATTATGTTTTAACTCCGCCGCCGGCACCCTGAAAAAATCCTAATATCGGGTGTGAGCGCAATTCAACTCGGAATAAAAAGACGAGTATTTCAAAAACTCTCTATGATTTATTTTACTTCGGTCGTTATAACGCTCATCAGGAATCCTATGCCACTCCCGATTTGGTGTGTCGGTTTTATTATTTCTGGCTCTGTTGAAATCCTTAATCACTGATAGTTTGTTGAGGCCGTGCTGAATACAGAGCGCAAGTCGGTCATCGCTTCGGCACTCTATGTGACCAAAGTGAATCGCTCAGTACAGGGAAAGCATTTAATCGAACAGCGTTTCGTCTGACATATGTCCTCCAAGCAGAAATTTGCATATATTACTGCGACGATTGTGGCTGCAGTATTGGCGGTCGTCGGTGCGTGGCTTCCATGGGTTCGGAAACAAACAGTCGGCATCACGGATGAATACATAGCGGGTTTGGACGCCGGTTTTTCAGACATCGACTTCCTTGTTATCGTTCTCGTTATGGCCGTCGTTGTGGCTGTCGTGTTGGGACACTACCGGAACTGGCGGACGGATGTCGTTCTCATCGGTGCTGGCGGACTGATACTCGTTGTGTTCGGTAGTGTGTTCCAGAGCTATTTAGCAGTAGAGCGGTATGTAGTCGAGCCGGGGCTGTATCTCTTGATTGCCAGCGGTTGCCTCTTCATTCTTATTGGAGTTGTTGCAGCACTGAATCGGCGTCTTACTCCCATTGTTTCAAATCGCGATAACCCACGTATTGGGTGATTCGCAGACCTACTGCTCGATAGGTTCAGAGAATGTGTGTCGAACTAAAGTGGTCACTGTGATACATACACCCTCTGTCTGTGTCACGTGGATTCTGCAAAGTCTACGGATTTCAACAGAGCCACACTCTCCCCATCCTGGGCCTGACAGAATGTGCGTGCTGGAGCTACTGTGATTCACAGAGACAGACGCCACCTTGCCGGATTTGGCTCACGGAAAACTTGTGAACAGCAGTTGCGAGGTCAGCCATTGCGTCGGCTTGCTCTCTCGTGGGACGTCCACCCCCGTAGTAGCTTTCTGTGCGGTTTTCGCGGTACAGGTCCTTCATATCCATCGCAGTCTCTCTGGTGAACAGACCGATCTTGTGGGCGCGCTCGTACGCGAACTGATGGTCTTGGAAGTCCTGCAGCGAATCGTTCGTCATCGCGAGCGCGTACGCCTCGATAGACCGTTCAACAGCTCCAAAACTGACCTCGATAACTGCCGTGTAGTACCTCCCCTCTGCTTGGAGCGTTTCAGTAACTTCGATGAGACGGCATGCTTTCGTCAGCTGCGTCTTCCAATCGTCACCGTCGCTAATCCCGACCTCGAACTCTGTTCGGCCACGACCGACCATCTCGAAGGCGTCTTGAGCGCGATCCAACGCATACGGACGTCAGCCGGGTCAGACCCATTACTCACCGTTTCCACCTTCCTCAAGGAGGAGATTCTCGACGGTCTCAAACTTGCTGGTCGTGTAGATTGGAATGCCAGAGATGACAATCTCCCGAATGTCGTCCGTGTAAGTGGGGATAGCTTGGACTGCTTCGACGTCGATATCGTAGGCGAATCTGTCTCCGTTGAACTCAGCGTCTTCTAAGTCTCGGGCGACAGCGTTCGCCTCTCGCTGATTTGCGGCACGATTCCCCTGGGTGAGTACCCAGAGGTCAAGGTCGCTACGTCGGTCCGCATCTCCACGGGCAACACTCCCGTAGAGGATGACGCCTACAACGCCGTCGAGACGGTTGGTAAGTTCGTCGACGGCGGCTTTTGCAGGTCCTTGGTACTCCGGTTGAGGGATTCGGAGGAGCGGATCGTCTGGAACGGAGAGCCGCGTCCGGTTGATTTGGACGAGCCGTTGATTGCTCTTTGGTGACTCGACTACCAGCCCATTGTCGACGAGGGTGTTGACGGCCCTCCGAACCGTCTGCTGGGAGTGGTCGATCTGCTCAGCGACTTTGCGGAGCGAGAACTGATTGAATCGGTGGTTGGTTAAAAAGAGCAAGATGTCGTTCGTCGCCTTACTTTTGAACAATTCTGGGTTCTGAGCCGGTATTGAGAGAGATATCGAGATACCGTGTGTGTCATCTAATTCCGTCTGATGGCTCATATGCCATAATACGGCTCACTATTATAAAAAGTTTATACGTGAATTGGAGATTAACTTAAGTAGAGTGTGGTGAGAGTTCTTCAGGATGCGGATTTACCTATGAAATTGGCGTCAAGGAAGTCCGATTCGCTAGAACTGGAGGTTGGGTATCCCACTCAACGATATCGAGGATTACGATAATCGACTCAGAGTGAGTAAGCGAGCTGTTCTCGAAAAGTGGGGGACTAAAAGTGTCCGTGGTGTGGCAATAGGCGAACAGTAGTTGTTCAACCATTTCTTTGTTCTCGCCCGTTGATTACGGCTCAATAGCGAATTCCTCCCTGGTGAAGTCGGGTTGGTCCGCGTCTCAAGCGCTGTGGTACCTGTATCTCGTGAACGTTTTGACCGGCATTCGCAACCACGGTTTCGGAGGATGGAAGTGTGCATGTCTTCTGTTCAAGCATTATACTGATGAAATAGGAGCAGCCTGTCGATTCTGATTTTATGTCACTCAGAAAACCTTTCCTAGCTTTCTCACCACTATAGATTCGAAAAACCGCAAGACAAGAGCCTATTCAAATTTAAACAGTGTGAAAATAAGACACGCAACAAAACCCATCCTCCGAATTTGGGACAGCCACAACCTCGGAGGATGATTCTGATGCGTGGCTTATCTCCGGTATAGTCCAGCACGAATCAGCCGCTCAGTAGATGTACGCACTTGCCGTGCATATCCGAGCCGATATACGCTAATACTGGCTCTGTTGAAATCCTTCAGCGTTGACATTGAGGGGAGCTACTCTTTTCACCTGATTTCGTCGGTCCGGTTAGAAATTAGCCTCTCAGCAAATTGCCAGACGTGAAGAGGGTTTCAACAGAGCCTTATTTCTCTATTCCTCTCTCCGGGTACGACTGCGCGCCACCCCTCGTGTTCCGCGCGATAATCGTCGCTGTCGCGGACCGCCGCTCGTCGCGCAGTTCGGTCGATTCGTCGTAGTAGACCACGGTGAGGTCGAGGCAGGCCCGGAGCAGTTCGTTGGAGTCGAAGCGGTATCTGTCGGTGCTCGGCCCGACCGTCGCCGGCGGGTCGGCTCGCAGGTGGTGCTGGTAGAACAGCACGCCGCCGGGTTTCAGCGCCGCCTTGATGTCAGCGAGGCGGTCCAGCGTCCGGAAGTAGCTGATGGTGACGAGGTCGTACGTCGACTCGGGAAAGTCGTGGGCCGTCGCGTCGGCCTGCATCGTCTCCACGCGGTCGGCGAACCCGCGGTCGGCGGCGCGTTCGTCGATAATACTGAGTCCCTCACCCGACTGGTCGAGCGCGTCGACCCGATAGCCGTTTTCAGCGAGAAAGAGCGTGTTGCGCCCGTTTCCGGCGGCCACGTCGAGGGCGCGACCGTCGGGAAGTTCGTCGAGGTACGCCCGAAGCACCGGCGACGGCTCGGGGTCGGTCGGGTACGTTCCGGTCCGGTAGCGCTCGTCCCACTCCATACGGGCGCTACGCGGACCGCCGTGTTCAAGCCACGGCGTCGTTCCCGGCGGACGGGACGGCGTCGAACGCTCACGCGGAACCGATGAGGGAGCGCCGGGGGCCGGAAGCACCAGCGCTTTCCGCGCCAGTGACGTGTGATGAGCCGTGCCTTCGATTCGCCCCGACGAACTCGACGCCCGCCTCGCCGACGGGGACGACCCCTTCGTCCTCGACATCCGCCCAGAGTCGAACTACCAGCGCGGCGCAATCGACGGGAGTCACGTGAGCGTCAGCGAACGTGACTACGTCGGAGAAGTGAGTGGAGCGAACAAACCCGACGGGAGTCACAACGTTCCCGTCTACGACGACCTCCGGTCGGGCGACGACGCCTCGCTTCGAGGTCGGCTGGACGAGATTCCGCGGGACCGCGACGTGGTCGTCGTCTGTAAGATGGGCATCGTCGCGAAGCGGGCGACGGGGCTCCTCCGCGAGGAGGGGTACGACGCGGCGACACTCGCGGGCGGCATGAGCGGGTGGAACGGCTACCAGCGCGGGTCGCTGGGCTACAAACTCCGGTCGCTCATCTGGCGACTGTTCTGAGGCCGTCGAGGAACTCCCGAAGGGCGTCCTCGAAGAACGCGGGGTTGTCGAGGTTCGACGCGTGGCCGGCGTCGGGAACCGCGCGGACCGCGACGGTCGGAATCCCGTCGCCGAACGCCGCAGCGTGCCTGCGCACGAACGGGAGTTCGTGCTCGCCGTACAGGACCAGCGTCGGGACGTCGATGTCGCCGAGGACGACCGACGAATCGGTGAACCGGCTGACCGCCCGAATCACTTTCGCGAACTCGTCGGTCGCCATCGGCGGGCCGCGGTCTCGGAGGCCCTCGATGTTCCCGTAGTCGCCGCCCGCGGCCGTTCCCGACAACCGCTCTTGGAACCAGACCATGACCTTCTCCACGCGCTCGTAGCCGACGAGTCGAACGAACGGAATCGTCAACCGCGGGACGACGAGTCGCTGGAACCGTTCGAGACGGTCGAAGACGACCGGGGAGAACGTGTCCGCGAGGACGAGCCCCGAGAGCCCGTCGGGATACCGCATCGCGTACGCCTGCGCCACACAGCCGCCGGTCGAGAGCCCGCAGACCACGGGCCTGTCGAGGCCTAACTCCGAGACGAGCGCGGCGAGGTCGTCGGCGAACAGTTCCATCGAGTACGTCGCCAAGTCGGACCCGCCGGTTCGGCCGTGTCCCCGAACGTCGTACGAGACGGTGGTGTAGTCGTCGCACAGCGCCACCATCTGTCGGTCCCACTGACCGTGGTCGAGAATCGCCCCGTGGACGAAGACCACCGGCGGCCCCTCGCCTCGCCGCTCGTAGTAGGTGTCGATACCGTTCGTTCGGGCGAACGCCATGCGACCTAGTGGCGCGCTGAGAGCATGAGCACGCGCCCCGATGTATCAGACTACTTATATTCTCGCCGCCAGTACGGTCACTTATCCGTCTCCGGCAGAGAGTAGGCGGTATGACGATAGAAACCGGCGACTCCGTTTCGCTCGAATACGTTGGAAAGCTCCCTGACGGCACGGTTTTCGACACGTCGCGGCAGGACGTGGCCGACGCCGAAGGGCTCTCCGAGGCGCAGGGCGACCGCGACTACGAACCGCTCGTGGTCGAAGTCGGCGCGGGGACCGTCATCGAGGGCCTCGACGAGGCGCTCGTCGGCATGTCCGTCGGCGACGAGGAAAGCATCGAAATTCCGCCGGAGAAGGCCTACGGCGAGCACGACGAAGACCTCATCCGCGAGCACGAGACCGAACAGCTCCGCGAAGTGCTGGGCGACGAGCCTGAGGAAGGGCTGTACGTCCAGACCCAGCAGGGCGGTCTCGGCGAAATCGTCCACGCCGACGACGACGTGGTCCGCATCGACTTCAACCACGAGCTCGCCGGCGAGACGCTCGTCTTCGACGTCGAAATCGTCGACGCGAACTAAGCCGTAGTCTCGCGGTTCGTTGCGGTTCTTCTCCCGCTATTCGCGCCACCAAGCGACGGCGTACATCACGCCGCCGACGAGAATCAGAACTGCGCCGACCCCAGCCACGCCGAGGCCGACGACGAACGCGGCCCCGAAGCCGAAGTCGTCGACGTGCCCGTAGACGGTGATACTGTGAAGCGTTCCATCCTTCTCCACGAGCGCCGGGAGGGGTTCCACGAAGGCGTCGTTCACCCGCAGGCGGTAGCCGAAGTCCTCATCCGAGGAGTTCCGGAGGATTCTATCGACCGTCTCCCTCTCCTCTGGTGAGAGGTCCTCATAGCGATACGCGCCTCGCTCGACGGTGGTGTTAGCGACGCGCTGGAGCGTGACGTTTCGGGCGGTGACGAGCGAGCCGTTTTCTTCCACGCTGAACCGGTAGTACTGCTCGCGCTCGCCGTAGGCGTCGTGGACGTACGTGTTGTTCCGCGCTATCGCGCGGAGGTCGGCTCTCGCGTCCGCCGCCGCGGTTCGGGCGGTGCCGTTCCGCATCGCCGCCTCCAGCGTCTCGCGGGTCTCGTTCGGCGCGCGGTACTCGCCGGCCGAGTACCGGTGGCTGACTTGGTGCACCGAAATCGAAACCGTCCGCCCGTGGCGACTCACGATAGTCTCGACGTCCGATTGGTTCGCGAGCGACACGGTCTCGGCTCGGTACGACTGCGAGGTTTGCGGCGGCGGCGACGTCGCCTCCGCGAGCGCCGGCAGGTACACCGGCGCGGGGAGACAGACGAGACCGACCACCGCGAGGAGGAGGGCGAGTTTCCGGAGACGCATCGTCGGTTGTTCCGCCGAGCGCGGTAAGTGTCTTCTGCCGCTGTCTCGCCTCCCGGTTTCATCGTCGCGGTCGCCGGGCGACGCTCAGTCGTCCAGTCGCGGGTGGGCGTCGAGGCAGTCTCGAACCCGCTCGCGCTCCTCGCGGGCCGAGGCCAACTCGTCGGCCACGACGCCCCGCCGGAGGCGGTCACGCTGGTCTTCCGTGAGTTCCGCACGCGCGACCGCAGCGGTGCGGAGGTGATCGTACGACTCGTCGTACGTCAGTTCGTGGACCTCGCGGGCCCGCGCGACCGCCTCGTCGCCGGCGAACCGACTCACGACGGCGACGAGTTCTTTGGTCCGCCAGCGGAGCTCCGAGGCGGGCTCCGGCGGCCACGACACGGTCAGCGGGTCGGCGTCGAGCGTCTCCAGAAACCGCTTGTTCGTCCCGACGGCCGCGGAGAACTGTTTGGGGTCGTCCACGTAGTGGTCGAGTTTCGACCGCGAGTAGCCGGCGTACTCGACGAGCGTGGGAATCGGCTCGTCGCCGATGGCGGCGGTTTCGAGGTACTCGCGGAGTCGCTCGGGAGGACTGGGCGTCTCGACGAGCGGATAGGACTCCGCGGCCGCCAGCCACGCGAGCACCTCGCGGGCGGGCGACTCGGCGCGGAACCGGTCGAACGCCTCGGTCACGGCGTCGTCGTACCGCTCGATGGGGTCGCGAAGCTCGTCCACCGGCGCGTCGATGTCGACCTCACCGAGTCGCTCTACGCGTTCGAGGCGCTCGATTCGCGCGTCGAGTTCGTCCGCGCGCTCCTGCACCCGGCGACGGGCGCTCCGGTAGTCCTCTCTCGCCTCGTCCAGTTCGTCGAGGAGCGCCGCCTCCTCGCGGGCGGGGTCCAACTCGCGTCTGGCCTGCTCGAAGTCCGACGCCGACAGCGACGACGTGATGCCGGTGGTGAGCGAGTCGTTGGCGTCGATGAAGGCGTCGCTGTGGCGCACGTCCGCGGGGACTTCCTCGAGTCGGTTCGACAGCGCCTCGCGGAACGCGACGTAGCCTTCGAGGTCGTCGGTCGCCCGCTCTTCGAACCGGTCGAGAATCCCCATCACGTCGCCGACGGCTGACGCGAGCGTCTGAAGCTCTTCGCGGCCGATTTCGTCGACCGCCTCGCGCCGGTCGCTGAGGGTGTCGGCCGCCGTGCGGAGCGCCGCTACGGGGTCGTCGGCGAGCGCGGCGTCAGTCACGCCGCGGCACCTCGGGAGGGCGGCCCGTTCGCGGAATCGGTGTCATGCCCGACGAGTCGGTGCGCGAGGGTTGAAAACTTGATGACCGAGGAAGACGGCGGGCGGTCGGTCGAAGTCGGCCGAAGTCGGCCGAGTCAGCGCCGGTCCCGGCCGGTCGACACATCGAACGCGGCGGCGACTGCGACCGCGAGCACGCAGAGCCCGACCGACGGCGACAGGGAGAACAGGTCGACCATCCCGGGGAACGTGGCGACGACGAGGAGCGAGACGGCGTAGTAGGCTCCGGCGGCTGCAGCCGACGCGCGGGTTGGCGCGGCGCGCAGTCGGGGGAGCACGAGCATCGCACAGAGCGCGACGCCGCCGGCGACGACGGCCGAACCGGAGAGCCCCGCTCCGGCGAGGTCGGCACGGGCACCGAGGAACGTCCCGAGGCCAAGCGTCGCGTTCAGATAGGCCGCTCGGCGGAGGAGAAAGCCGTACCCCGCGTCGGGGCCGAGACCGATTTCGTTGTCCTCGATGCGGTGCCACGGCGCGCCGACGGAGACGGCGTCCATGCGGAGCGCGCCGATGGCGAGGCAGGCGACCGCCAGCGAGACGACGGCCGCGGTCGTGACCGCCACCGGGGTCGAGACGGTCATGAAGGCGACCCAGAGCATCGGCAGCGCGAGGAGGAGGTGCTGTCCGAGCCCGAAGTAGACCGTCGCGTCGAGCCACGCGTCGACGCCGGTCTCGTCGTCGTCACGTCGTTGGCGTCGTTGTCGCCGCTGCCGCGTCCGCGTTTCGCCGCCCGGCGGTGACTCGTCTGTCGGTGCCATGACCGTTCGGTTGTGACTGCTGTCTGATAACTGTGTGGCGCGCCGAGGTCCGTGACGCCGGGGGCGGGCTGTCCGCGGTCGCTGTCCGGCGAAAGGACTTACCGGCGACCGGGTGTATGACAAGCCATGTACGAGCGCATCCTCCTGCCCGTCGACGAGAGCACGTCGTCGAGCGCGGTCCTTCACCACGCCAGCGAACTCGCCCACTGGGACGACGCGGAGATACGACTGCTCTTCGTCGCCGACACGACCCGCGACAGCGTCACCGTGGTCGGGAACGACGTGGTCGACGCGCTCGAACGCGAGGGCGA
Source organism: Haloferax sp. Atlit-12N (assembly GCF_003383095.1). NCBI lineage: Archaea > Methanobacteriati > Methanobacteriota > Halobacteria > Halobacteriales > Haloferacaceae > Haloferax > Haloferax sp. Atlit-12N. The sequence goes on along the minus strand of NZ_PSYW01000004.1, from coordinate 30,389 downwards.
GGCCGTCGTCGAGGAGGCGGCGGAGACGCTCCAGAACCTCGGCGTCGATTACTCGACGGACGTGGTGCAGGGCAACCCCGCGCCCACCATCGTCGAGTACGCCGAGGAGTACGACTACGACCTCGTCGTGATGCCGACCCGCGGGCGCAAAGGCATCTCCCGACAGCTCCGCGGGAGCGTCACGGAGAAGGTCGTCCGCCTGTCGGACCGGCCGGTTCTCACCGCCCGCATGAAGCCCGACGAGGAGCTGACGTTCCCCTACGAGCGCATCCTCATCCCGACCGACGGGAGCCGCTCCGCGAAACGAGCGACGAGCCACTGCCTCGAACTCGCCGCCGAACTCGACGCGACGGTCCACGTGCTGTCGGTCGTGGACGATTCGGCGCTCGGCTTCGACGTTCGGTCGATGCTCTCCGGCGAGGAGAGCGAGCGCGGGGCGAACGAGGCGATTTCGAAGGTCGTCGAGGAGGCGAACGAACACGGCGTCACGAAACTCGCCGAGACCATCGAACACGGCTCGCCGAGCGAGGCGATTCGGGAGTACGTCGAGGGCAACGACATCCACGCCGTCGTCATGGGGACGACCGGGCGGAGCGGCGTCGACCGAATCCTCCTCGGGAGCGTCGCCGAGCAGACGGTCCGGAGCGCCCCGGTACCCGTCATCACGGTGTCGCCCGGCGAGGAGTAACTGGGTCGAACTGGCGGCCGCGGACCGCCCAACGTGATCGGGCAGCCCGCCGCCTGCCGCCCGCCTCGGGATACAGCTATTACCCACGGGCGACGTATCGGCGCAGTAGCCGTGGTCGAACAGGACCGTCTCGGACGCCCGTCCAGCCCCGACAGCCGGAGGTCTCGATAGCGATGCTTCGCGCGACCATCCTCCTCGAACTGAACGAGGACTACGTGCTGTCGCACGTGAGCGACCTCGTCGACGGGCCGGTCGTCGTGACGAACTGCGAGGTGCTCGGCGAGACGGACATCCGCTTCGTCGTCGACGCCGGAGAACACCGCGACGAGATGGCGGAACGACTCGCCGCCAGCGAGGTCGTCCGCGACCTCGAACTCGTCGGCGACGACCAACTGCTCATCACCAAGCGGTCGTCCGGCGCGCTCCCCGTCATCCGAGAGAACCACGGGATGCTCCAGCGGATGAGCCAGTTCTACGGTCGCTCGCGCGTCTTCGACGTGGTCGTGTTCCGACGGGCGGACCTCAAGGCCATCATCTCGGGGCTCCGGTCGCTCGGCACCGTCGAACTCCGGCGGCTGAAACCCTTCGTCGGCCCCTCGACGCGGCTCTCGAAGCGGCAGGCCGAGGTCGTCGGCTACGCGCTCGAACGCGGCTACTACGACTGGCCGCGGGGCGTCACGGTCGAGGAAATCGCGGCGGCGTTCGAGGTGAGCAGGCCGACCGTGTTGGAACACCTCCGCCGGGCCGAAAAGAAACTCCTCAGCGACGCGCTCGCCGACGCGACGACGCCCGCGAACCCCGACAGCACATAGCCCCCGACTCCTCTCGACTCCCCCTGATTCGGCTCCTCACGCGCCGCGAGTCGGGTTTTAAGCGCCTAGTACACCTGAAACGCGTCATCATATCCGGCGGTCCCGATATAAAGAGCCAACAGGGGTAGGCACTACTCCCGTGGCCTCTAGCAGTGTACGTATTGTTTGCAATTACCATGATAAATGGGAATCACTCTCGTGGTGGTGACGGGCGGAAAACGCGCGGGTCGTCGCGGCGGACGTTCCTCGCGGCAGTCGGCAGCGCGGCGGCGGTGACGACGGCTGGTTGTCTGGGCGGCGGCGGTGGCAGCGGCTCCAACGAGCCGATTCGATACCTCTCGGACCGCGGCGACTCGAAGGACGTGATGGACGAAATCATCGCCGAGTTCGAGGAGGAGACCGACCACACGGTCGAGATGATTTACACGGCGAAGGGGACATCTTCGGACGCCGAGATGCAGAAGATGGTCGCCGCGGGCAACCCGCCGGACCTGCTTTTCGACACCTCGACGGACGCGTATCGACTTCAGCGCGACGGCGTCCTCGCGCCGGTCACGGGGGCCGTCCAAGATAACGACCTGCCCGACCCGGTCAGCGTCGGCGGCGAGTCGTACTTCGCGGCCGCGATGGTCGAACCGCTCATGGGCTGGTACCGAAACGACGTGTACTCCGAGATGCCCGCGTCGTGGAGCGAGTGGGTCGAGGCCGCCGGCGAGGTGTCGGCCAACGAGTCGATGGAGGGCTACGTCATCCAGTCGGGTCAGACGAACAACGCCGACACCCAGATGACGCAGTACCTCTGGCAGAACGACGTGGAGGTTTACGGCGGCCCCTCCGACGGCATCGAGGTCAGACTCGACAACGACGACAACCGACAGGCGGCCGTCGAGACGTTCGAGTGGGTCCAGTCGATGGCCGAGCACTCGCCGAACGGCTCTGGGTGGGCGTGGGGCGACGCCATCGGCGCGCTCCAACAGGAGAACGCCGCGGCCATCGCCAGCGTCGGCGGCCTCCCCATCCTCACGATTCAGGCCAACCGCCCCGACCTCGTCGAGAACCTCAGTCCGATGCCGTTCCCCGTGCCGAGCGGGGCGGCGCAGGACAAGTGGTGGGCGTACATGGAGGGCCACCTCGTCCGCAACGACGGCCAGAACACCGAGGGTGCACAGGCGTTCGTGGACTTCTTCACGAGTTCGTCGCGCTTCTTCGACTTCGTGCTCTCCGCGCCGCTGTTCCAGTTCCCGCCGACGCGGGAGCAACTCGACGCGCCCGAGGTGACCGAAAACGAGGTCATCCAGCAGCACCCCGACGTGATGAACCTCGTCCGCGACAACTGGGACGCCTTTACGAGCGTCCTCGCCACCGGCGACGACGGCGCGCCGAACATCGTCGCGGCCGACGCCTACAGCGAACAGCTCTTCGGGCAGGCGGCTGACCAGCTTCTCGTTGGCGGGCTCACGCCCGACGAGACGGTCGACTGGCTGGCCGAGCAACTCCGCGGGTTGCAATGAGTACGGCCCTCAAATCGCGGTTGGCGGCCGCCGGGTCGGCCATCCGAGAGCGCGACGTGGACGGCACGACGCTCCTGTTGGCGGCGTGTTTCGTCCCGATGCTCGCGTTCTTCGTCGTGGTCTGGGTCATCCCAATCGTCTACGCGCTCGGGATGAGCCTGTTCGCGTCGCCGGTGCGGAACCCCGAGTTCGTCGGCCTCGGCAACTACGCTGCACTCCTCGGCGATGGCGCGTTCTGGGGCTTCCTCTGGAACAGCGTCGTCTACGCGGTAGCGACGACGGGGTTGAGCCTCATTATAGGGCTGGGACTCGCGCTCGTCATCAACCAGCGCATCCGCGGCGGCGACGCCCTGCGGACGCTGATGATCTTCCCGTACCTCCTGCCGACGCTCGTTGTCATCTTCATGTGGAAGTTCATCCTCGACCCCAACATCGGGATTCTGAACCAGTTCCTCGTCGACGCCGGGCTCATCGACAAGCCGATAGCGTTCTTTTCGACCCTGGAGTTCGCCATGCCGGCGGTCGTCGTCACGAGCGTCTGGAAGTTCGCCAGTTTCGCCTTCTTCATCCTGCTCGCCCGCCTGCAGGCCATCGACCCCGACCTCTACGAGCGGGCGCGGGTCGAGGGCGCGACGACGTGGCAAGCGTTCCGCGACATCACCTTCCCGCACCTCCGCGGCGCGATTCTCATCATCCTCCTCGTCAGGGGCATCTGGATGTTCAACAAGTTCGACATCATCTACCTCTCGACTCGCGGCGGCCCGCTCCAGCAGACGACGACGCTCCCGATTCGCGTCTACCAACTCGCGTTCAGCGAGGTGAACTTCGGCATGGCGACGGCGCTCGCCGGCGTCATGTTCTTCCTCCTCGCCGGCGTCGCGGTGGTCTACTTCCGGGCGTTCGCCCCCGAAAAGGAGGTGGCGTGAGATGGCGACATCTTCCGGTCGCGGCCTCGTCTCCCACGACACCCAGAAACGCCTCCAGCGAATCGCCGTCTACCTGACGGCGCTTCTCATCTCGGTGTTCACCATCATCCCGGTGTACGTGATGGTGGTCATCGCCATCCAGTCACCGGCGACGACGTTCGCCGGCGGGCGGGTGAACCTGCTTCCCACCGAGCCGTCGCTCCGGAACTTCCTCGTGCTTCTCGGGTCGACCGACACGGTCCGGTACTTCGTCAACAGCCTCGTCGTCACCCTCGGGTCGACCGTCCTCTCGACGACTATCGCGGTCGCGGCGGGCTACGGCCTGACGCGCTTCGACTTCACCGGGAAGTCGCTGGCGGCGCGGGCGGTGCTGTTCTCGTACATGTTCAGCCCCATCGTCCTCGCCATCCCGCTGTACGTCGTCTTCTCGACGCTCGGCCTGCTGAACAGCCACTTCGCGCTCACCCTCGCGCTGACGGCCATCTCCGCGCCGTTCTGCATCTGGCTGATGTGGCAGTACTTCCAGACCGTCCCCATCGCGCTCGAAGAGTCCGCGTGGGTCCGCGGCGCGAGTCGCTGGCGCACCGTCAGAGACGTGGTCCTACCGGTCGCCCGACCCGGCTACATCTCCGCGGCCATCTTCGCGTTCGCCGTCGCGTGGAACGACTTCACCATGGCACGCGTCGTGATGAGCCGCGACGAGATGTACACCATCACCGTCGGCGCGTCGCTGTTCTTGGACCGCGTCAGCATCGGCTGGGGCGAGACGATGGCCGTCTCGCTTCTCATCTCGATTCCGCCGTTCCTCATCGCACTGTTCCTGCAACGATACCTCCTCCAGGGCTTCAGCGTTGGAGGCCTCGAATAATGGCAACCAGCATCCACCTCGACACCGTCAGAAAGGAGTTTCGCACCCTCGGAAACACGCACGTCGCCGTCGACGACCTTAGCCTCGACATCCCCGAAGGCTCGTTTACGACCTTCGTCGGCCCCTCGGGCTGCGGGAAGACGACGACACTACGCATGTTGGCCGGGCTGGAGACGCCCACCTCGGGCACCGTCTCGTTCGGTGACGAGGACGTGACCGACCTCCCGCCGCAGGAGCGCAACGTCTCGATGGTGTTCCAGTCCATCGCGCTCTACCCGCACATGTCCGTCCGCGAGAACATCGGCTACGGCCTGAAGATTCACGGCGTCCCGAAGGCAGAACGCGACGAGCGCATCGACGAGGCCGCCGAAGTCCTCCAAATCGAGGCGCAGTTGGAGAAGATGCCCGCCGAGCTCTCCGGCGGGCAACAACAGCGCGTCGCCCTCGGCGGCGCGTTCGTGCAGGACCCCGACGTGCTGCTTCTGGACGAGCCGATGTCCGACCTCGACGCGAAGCTCAAGTCTGACCTCCGCGTCGAGATTCAGCGACTCCACCAAGAACTCGACACGACCGTCGTCTACGTCACCCACGACCAGACCGAGGCGATGACGATGAGCGACCAGGTGGTCCTCCTGCGCGACGGCGAACTCGCGCAGGTCGACCCGCCGAAACAGCTGTTCGACTACCCGAACTCGGAGTACGTCGCGCAGTTCATCGGCATGCCCTCGACCAACGTCGTCGACTGCGCGGTGGAGGCGAGAGATAGCGGGACCGCGCTCGTCGGCCCCGGGTTCGAGCTTTCGCTCCCGGCCGGCGTCGAGGCCCCGACCAGCGATCGCGTCAGACTCGGCATCAGGCCGCAGTATCTCGACGTGGGCTCCGACGGGGCGTGTCGGCTCTCGGTCGACGTGGAGGTCGTCGAGACGCTCGGGACCGAGTCCGTGGTCCACGGCCGCCTCGAAGACGGCACTCCCTTCGACGTGGTGAGCGACGCCGTCGACGACGCGGTCGCGGGCGACCGACTCGACGTGTCGTTCGACCTCGCCGACGCGTTCGTCTTCGGCGAGGACGGCGAGACGATACTCTTCGGGTCTGAACGCGCCAGCGAGCGCTCGTCGTCGCCCGCGGGGGCGGGGGGCGTCACTCCATGAGCGGCGACAGCGCCGACAGCGCCGAGCGCGCCAAGAGCGCCGAAAGTACCGAGACTGCCGCGGACGCGACCGGCTCTGCGACCGCGTCGGCGTCGTCCGGGCTCCCGCTCGACGGCGTGCGCGTCCTCGAACTCGGCCACATCATCGCCGGGCCGTTCTGCTCGATGCTCCTCGCCGACCTCGGCGCGGACGTCATCAAAGTCGAACACCCGAAGGGCGGCGACCTCATCCGCGGGTCGTCGCCGGTCGGAAACAGCTCGTTCAACTACGTCAACCGGGACAAGCGGAGCCTCACGCTCGACCTCAAGTCCGACGCGGCGCTCGACGCGTTCTTCGACCTGCTCGACGAGACCGACGTGGTCGTCGAGAACTACGCGCCGGGGACCGCAGAGCGACTCGGCATCGGCTACGAGCAGTTGCGAGAGACGCATCCGGGCCTCGTCTACTGCTCCATCAAGGGGTTCAACCCCGGTCCCTACGAGTCGTACCCCGCGCTCGACCCCATCGCGGAGGCGCTGTCGGGGCTGATGAGCGTCACCGGCCACGAGGGGATGCCCCCGGTCCGGTCGGGCACGAGCATCGCCGACATGGCGGCGTCGTTCTACGGCGCGATAGCGGTCCTCGGGGCGCTCTACCGCCGCGACCGGACCGGCGAGGGGTCGAAGGTGACCGCGCCGCTGTTCGAGTCCACCGTCTCGATGATGGGCTACTGGCTCGCGTACACCGAGGCCTACGACGACGTGCCGGGGCCGATGGGCGCGTCGCACCCCAACTGGGCACCCTACGACGTGTTCGAGACGGCCGACGACGAGTGGGTGTTCATCGGCCCCTCCGGCGAGCGCCAGTGGACCGCGCTCTGCGAGGCGCTCGGTCTCGACCTCCACGAGGACGACCGGTTCGACACGCTCCCGGACCGCCGGGAGAACCTCGACGAACTCATGGACCTGCTCCGCGCCGAATGTGAGACGCTCCCCGCGGCCGACCTCGTCGCCGGCCTGCGCGAGGTCGGCGTCCCCGTCGCCAAGGTGAACTCGATGGACGAGGTCGCGGCGGACCCGCACCTGCGGGCGACCGACTTCTTCACCGAGGTCGAGACCGCCGAGGGAACGTCGCGGTCGGTCAGCGTCCCGCGGTTCCCCGTCGTCGCCAGCGGCTTCGACCGCCCCGAATCGACCGACCCGCCGAAGCTCGGCGAGCACACCGAGGCCATCCTCTCGTCGCTCGGCTACGACGACGCCGACATCGACGCGCTCCGGCGCGCGGGAGGGGTCTGAATGGCCGCCTCGGAGCCGGTCCTCCTCGACGTGACCTGCCGCGAGGGCGAACAGCGACCCGGCGCGTCATACACGACGGAGCAGAAGGTCGCAGCCGTGCGCGCGCTTTCCGACCTCGGTGTCGACTACGTGCAGGTCGGCTTCCCCATCGCGGGCGAACAGACCGGAGCGGTCTGCGACGCCGTCGACGTGGAGACGAAGCTGACGGGCATCGCCCGGGCCGTTCCGAAAGACGTCGAGGCCGCGGTCGACGCCGGCGTCGACGTCATCGACGTGTTCGCGCCGACCAGTGAGCGACAGCGGACCGAACTGCTCGGCAAAGACGAGGACGAACTGCGCTCGCTCGTCGGTGAGACGGTCGATTCTGCGACCGAGACCGGACTCGAAGTCCACTTCACCGCGATGGACGGCTTCCGGACCGACCCCGCGTTCCTCGACGACCTGTTCGACTCGATAGACGCGACGTACCTCACTATCGCGGACACCGTGGGCTCGAAGACGCCGTTCGAGGTGTCGTCGTTCCTCCACGACCTCGACACCGACCCGACCCGCCTCGGCGTCCACTTCCACGACGACCTCGGCGTCGCGACCGCTAACGCGCTCACCGCGGTCGCCCACGACGTGCAGAAGGTGGACGTGTCGGTCGGCGGTATCGGCGAGCGCGCCGGCAACGTCCCCGTCGAGGAGTTCGTCGTCGCGGCCGAGACGAGCCGCGCCGTGAACCGCCCCGCGCTCGACCCCTCGACGCTCATCCCTCGGGCGAACGACGTGTTGACGGCGCTCGGCGAGTCGGTGCCGGCGGAGAAATCGGTGCTCGGCGCGGACGTGTTCTCCCACGAGTCCGGGCTCCACACGGCGGCGATGCTGGACGATCCGGCGACGTTCGAGCCGTTCGACCCGGTCGTCTTCGGCGGGTCGCGGACGCTCTACTTCGGTCCGCAGAGCGGGACCGGCGCGGCCCGACGGCTCTTGGCGCGCGTCGGCGACGACGACCCCGGCGAGGCGCGGGTCGCGGCGCTCGTCGAGACGCTCCGGTCGCTGGACGAACCGGTGCCGACCGACGAGGCGCTGGACATCGCTCGGCGGCTCTGAATCGGCGCTGTCTCAGCGCTCAGTCGGCGTTGAGCCGGAATAACGCGGTTCAGTATTCGGTCCCTTTTCTCGCGCGCTGGCCGGCGTCGATGGGGTGTTTCTCCTTTCTGACGTTGGTCACGAGGTCCGCGGCGTCGTACATGTAGGTCGGCTCCTCGTGGCTCCCGGTCAACACGAGTTCGAGGTTCTCGGGCTTTCGCTCCACGAGGTCGAGCACGTCTTCCTCGTCGAGCAGCCCCATCGCAACGGCGTAGAGGAGTTCGTCGATGATGAGGAAGTGGACGCCGTTCTCGGGCGGGCCGTCGAGGTCGAGGGGATTCGAGAGGTCGGCGTCGGCCGCGGCGTCGATGAGTTCGCGGGCGCGGTCGAGACCGGCGGCGACCTGCGCCTCGTGGTCGGCGTCGTCGCTCCCGTCGGCCATGCCGGCCCAGCCGTAGTGGCCGAGGTTCTCGAAGGAGAAGCCGGGCATCGCCGCGATGGCGTTGTACTCCCCGCGGACGGCCTCGACGGAGTCCGCGCCGCCCTTCAGGAACTGGAGCATGTGGACGCGGTAGCCGTGGCCGGCGGCGCGGAAGCCCATGCCCATCGCGGCCGTGGTCTTGCCCTTGCCGTCGCCCCACCACACCTGCACGAGGCCGAAGTCGTCGGGCGCGGCGGGTTCGATGGCGGCCGCTTCGGGGCGGACGCCGCGGCCGGGGGTGTTCGCCCGAACCGAGTCGGGGCTGGTCTCGTCGTCTGTCTCGGGGGTTCCGTCGGGTGCGTCGGTCATCGTAGTGAGTTCGAAGCCGGTGTCGAAGTCGGGGTCGGTCGTCGGTCGGTGCTTGTCTCGGCTTCGTATATAGGGGTTCGCCGTCCTCGTGGTCTTGTGCCCGTGCTCTTGCGCCCTCGCGCTCTCGTCGCAGTCAGTCCGTCAGCCGCGAGACGAAGCGGTCGAACGCCCCGCTCTCGGGGTGGACGTGCGCGTAGGTGCCGAGGGTTCGGTACTCGGTGAGTCCCTCGCGGCCGTCGATGCCGGAACCGCGCTCCACGTCGAAGGCGAACCGGGCGTCCGTCGCCGGGTCCGCCGACGAGTAGTGGAACTCGTGGCCGCGGAGCGTCTCGCCCGCGTCGGCGGTCAGCGTCCCGTCGGTCGCGCGGAGTTCCACGTGGTCGAGCGCCTGATACCGGTCTTGCATCGTCACGTCGGCGGGGAGGATGCCGGCCATCTCGTGGGTGTCGCCGTCGGTCGTCGTCAGCGACTCGGTGAGCGCCATCAGGCCGCCGCACTCGCCGAACACCGGCAGGTCGTCGGCGGCCCGGTCGGCGAGGGCCGGGAGCGTCGGCGACGACGCGAGGTCCGCGGCGAACCGCTCGGGGTAGCCGCCGGGGAGGTAGACGCCGTCGCAGTCGGGGAGGTCGTCGCCGGCGACCGGCGAGAAGTACGAGACTGTGCCGAGTGATTCCAATCGCTCCAACGTGGACGGGTAGACGAAACAGAACGCCTCGTCGCGGGCGACGGCGACCGTCGGACCGTCCGAATCCGGTGTTTGGGACGACTCGGCTCGAATGCCCGCTTCGAACTCCCCGGTGTCCCACTCCGGTTCCCGCGCCACTTCCGCGAGCGCGTCGGCGCGAATACCCTCGGCCGCGGCGTCGAGCGCCTCGTCGGACAGCGGGGCCTCGTCGCCGAGGTGGAGGCCGAGGTGGCGCTCCGGGATTTCGAGGTCGTCGCTCGGCGGGATTCGACCGAGATACGGCAGTTCCTCGGGAAGCGCGTCGCGGATGCCCTCGGCGTGGCGGCCGCCGTGGGCGCGGGAGGCGATGACGCCGGCCACATCGGCGTCGATTCCCATCCGGTCCGCGTAGGTCCGGAAGCCGTAGGCCGTCGCCGCGACGCTCTGCATCCCGGCTCTCGCGTCCGCGACGAGGACCACGGGGAGGTCGAGGAGGGCGGCGACGCGGGCCGTCGAGGTGTCGCCGTCGTAGAGGCCCATCATGCCCTCGACGACGCAGATGTCGCCCTCGCCGCGGGCGTAGGTCCGGCGCATGCCGTCTTCCCCTTCGAGCCACGGGTCGAGCGTCCGCGACGGCTTTCCGACGATTGCCGCGTGGTGCGAGGGGTCGATGAAGTCGGGACCGGCCTTGGCTGGTTGGACCGCGTACCCCTCTCGTTCGAGCGCGCGGCACACCGCGAGCGTCGTGACCGTCTTCCCGACGCCGGAGGCCGTGCCGGCGACGACGACGCCTCTCATCTGGTCACCGCGGTCCGCGTCGCGGACGGCGCTTCCGGCGGGTCGCTCGCGAGTCGAGACGGGCGTTCGGCAGTCATGTCTACAAGTGCATCTTCAGTAGTCAAAGTTGTGTTGGGTCGGGTCGCCGAGGGGCGGCGTAGTCGGCGACTCGCGTTCGGCTCAGTCCCAGAGGTCGTACATGTCGTCTTCGACGCCGTCGGCGTAGTGACTCCCGTCGTAGACGACGCCCGGGGCCGGAGCGGCCGAGTCCGTATCCGCGTTCGCGCCGTCGTCCGCCGCTTCGACGGTTCCGACGACCGTCGCCTCGATTCCCTCGGCGTCGAGCGCGGCGAGTGTGTCGTCGGCCTCGTCTTCGGGGACCGCCGCGAGGAGCACGCCGGAGCCGAGAATCCGCATCGGGTCGACGCCCATCGCGTCACAGAGCGTCCGCGTCTCGGGCCGGACGGGCACGTCGTCGGTATCGACCTCGATGCTGACGCCCGAGGCGCAGGCGAGTTCGACCAGCCCGTTGAGGACGCCGCCCTCGGTCGGGTCGTGCATCGCGGTTGCGGCGGGCGCGAGCACCGCGGACTCGGGCAGGACGCTGATGTCGTCGAAGAAGCCCGCGGCGCGGTCGACCGTCTCGGAATCGACGCCGGCAGCATCGAGGTCGGCGCGGAAGTCGGTGGCGAGGACGGCGGTGCCCTCGATGCCGGCCCCCTTGGTGAGAACCACCGAGTCGCCGGGTTCTGCGCCGCTCGTCGGGACGTATCGGTCGGTCGGTCCCATGCAGGTAAGCGAGAGGAGCGGGCGCGAGAGGCCGGCGACTGTCTCGGTGTGGCCGCCGATGATGCTGATGCCGAGTCTGCTCGCCTCCGCGTCGAGTTGGGCGGTGATGTCGTCGAGGAGGTCCACGTCCGGTTCGGGGAGGAGGACGGTACTCACGAGCCATTCGGGGACGCCCCCGCAGGCGGCCACGTCGTTGCTGGCGATGGCGACGCCGAGGGTGCCGATTCGTTCGGCGGCGAGCGAGATGGGGTCGGTGCTGACGACCATCGTTCCCTCGTCGGTGCCGACGGCGGCGGCGTCCTCGCCGTAGCCCGCCCCGACGAGCAGGTCGTCGTTGGGGGCCCCCGTCCGCGAGAAGACGTAGCGGTCGAGGTCCGCAGGTGAGAGTTTGCCCATACACGTGGCTGACGGCGAGGGCGCTTTTGTGCCTTCCCGTCCGCTGCCGACGCGGGCGGTCGTGTTCGAGGCCGCCGCGGATGCCGTACTGCTAAGACGCTCTGTTCGTAACGGGAACCCATGCTGATGACACCCGGCCCCACGGCCGTTCCGCCGCGGGTCCGCGACCGACTGAGCGAGCCGATGCCGAACCCCGACATCGAGCAGTCCTTCTTCGACACCTACGACGGCGTCTGCGAGAAACTCGGGCGCGTCTACGACACCGACGACGACGTGGTCGTCATGGGCGGCGAGGGCATCCTCGGCCTCGAAGCCGCTATCGCCTCCACGGTCGCCCCCGGCGACGACGTGCTCTGCGTCTCGAACGGCCTCTACGGCGACGGCTTCGCCGACTTCGTCGAGAGCTACGGCGGCGACCCGACGCTCGTCGGTGCCGACTACACCGACTCGCTCGACCTCGCTGGCGTCGAAGCGGCGCTCGACGAGAGCGAGTTCGAGGTCGCCACGATGGTCCACTGCGAGACGCCGACGGGCACGCTCAACGACATCGCGCCGGTGCTCGAACTCCTCCACGACCACGGCGTGTTGACTATTGTCGACGCCGTCTCCTCGCTCGGCGGGACGCCCGTCCCGAGCGAACACATCGACATCAACCTCGGTGCGTCCCAGAAGGCGTTTAGCTCGCCGCCGGGACTGACGACAGTCGCCGTCAGCGACCGCGCGTGGGAGGTCATCGAGGACCGCGACCTCGACTCCCTCTACACGAATCTCCTGCCGTGGCGCGACACGAGTGAGGGCTTCCCGTACACCCACCTCGGCGCGAACGTCGCCGCCCTCGACGAGTCGCTGTCGATGCTCCTCGAAGCGGGCCTCGATTCCGTCTACGAGCGCCACGAGGAGGCCGCCGTGCACTGCCGCGAGCGCGGGGCCGACCTCGGACTCGACCTCTACCCCGGCGCCGACCGGAGCGCCCCGACGGTGACGGCGTTCCACCTCCCCGGCGAGGCGAAACGCGTCCAAGCGGAACTCGAAGCCGAACACGACATCGTCCTCGCGACCGGGCTCGCCGACCTCGCCGACGACATCCTCCGGGTCGGCCACATGGGCTACAACGCCGACGTGGAGAAGGTCGACCGCGTGATGGACGCGCTCGCGACCGTCGTCTGAGGACGCAAACCGGCCGCTGCTGGCTGTCAACGTTTTTACCCGAAGCCGACGACAGTCTCGGTGAGAACCACCGTGACCGAAACGAGCGATTCGAGGGCGTGGCCGGGACCGGACGACGGAATCAGATACGCGATCGTCGTCGTGTTCCTGACGGGGCTCCGCCGCCGCAACCCGGCCGCGATGGTGAACGCCGTGTTCGGGCTCGCGGGCACGTACCTCCCCGACGCCGTCGAGCGACTGGTCGGCGTCGAGTTCCACCCGTGGCAGCGCCTCTACGTCGAATCGGCGATGCTGACCCACTCGGTTGGGATGCTCGGTCCCTACGACGACGTGTGGTGGTGGGACCACCTGACCCATGCACACTCGGCGACGATTCTCGGCGGGGTCGTCCACGTGCTCTCGCGCCGCCGCGGCCGCGACCCCTCGACCCGCGTCCTCGCGGTCGTCGTCTGCGCTGGCCTGCTTTGGGAACTCGCCGAGTACGCCATCCACCGCGGGGCCGACGCGCTCGGCATCGACCCCGTGCTCGTCTCCTACGGACGGGTCGACACCGCGCTCGACCTCGTCTTCAACCTCGTCGGTGCGGCGCTCGTCGTCCTGTTCGGCGACCGCACACTGACGAACCTCGTTCCCGAGGACGTGTGAACTGGCCGGTCCGCGTGGGGCGTGCGGTCCGGTCGGACCGCGTCGGGAACCGGAACTGTGATGTGATTTCGTCGGAGTTACAGCGTCGTGAATCGGCGGTCGCTACTTGCAACGCTCGGGCTCGGTTCGGTCGCCGCGCTGAGCGGCTGTCTCAACGTCGAAGGGGTCAACGGGGGCGTGCTCACGGTGATGAACATCTCGTCACCGGAAGCCGCGGAGGTCGTTCCCGCCTCGGACGAACGACTCGACGGAGCGGAGTTGATACAGCGAGCGCTTGACCGGGTGACCCGACGAGAACCCTACAGTCTGATGGACTTCCGACTGGACAGAGACGAGTACGCAGCTGTCGCGGCCGCGCTGGAGGACCTCCCGTACTACGACCGCATGGAGCACGATGCGTCGATTCCGTCGGGATACTACGTGAGCCACGACGATCTCGTCTATCGACTCGCGAACATACCCCTCTGTTCTGACACCCCGCTCGTCTCCGCTGACAACGCTCGGAATCGGTGTTGGACGTCGGTTCCCGAAGACACGACCACGTTGTAGCGACGCTCTCGCTGTCTCGGTCGCCCTATTTTCTGTGACGGGACGGGTCCGCGCGGTTCTCAGCCGCTGAGACGGCAGATGCTTCGATATTGCAAATAATTATTCCGTCTCGCGCCACGAGTAGCGTATGTCAGCAGGCAGTTTTCGAGTCGCCGTTCTCGGGGGAGGGGTCGGTGGGCTGAGCGCGGCGCACGAACTCGGAGAACGCGGCTTCGACGTGACCGTGTACGAGGCCAAATCGCGACTGGGCGGGAAAGCTCGGAGCTTCTCGGTCCCCTCCGGTGACGACGGCCACTCGCTGCCGGCAGAACACGGATTTCGGTTCTTCCCGGGGTTTTATCGAAATCTCCGCGACACGCTCGGCCGAATCCCGCGGCCGTCCAGGGGCACGGTCGCGGACAACCTCGTCGAGACGGACGAGACGCTCATCGCGACGACGACGGGCGAAGAGATGCGCTCCGAGACGCGGACGCCGAACACGATTGCGGAGTGGGTCGCCGCACTCAAACCGACAATCGGCGGCGGCGAAATCACCCCCGCCGAGACGAACTATTTCCTCCGGCGTCTGCTGGTGCTGCTGACGAGTTGCCGGGCGCGCCGCGAACGGGAACTCGACCGCGTGTCGTGGTGGGAGTTCGTCGACGCGGAGGCGCAGTCGCCGGCCTACCGCAAGCACCTCGCCGAGAGCACGCAGGCGCTCGTCGCGTTGAAACCCCAGCGCGGGAGCGCCCGCACTATCGGACAGATATACGCGCAGTTGATGCTCGATCAGATTGACCCCAACCGGCCGACCGAGGCGGTACTCAACGGCCCGACGAGCGAGGTCTGGATTACGCCGTGGGAGTCCTATCTGGAATCGCTGGGCGTGTCCGTCCGCACGGAGTCGCCTGTCACGAAAATCGACTCCGACGGCCGTCGCGTCACTGGCGTCGAACTCGCCGGCGGGGAACGAGTGACCGCGGACTACTACGTGGCGGCGCTTCCGGTCGAGGTAATGGCCTCGTTGGTGACGCCGGAACTGCAGCTGGCGGCCCCGTCGCTCGGGACCGTCGGGCGACTCGACACCGCTTGGATGAACGGGATTCAGTTCTATCTCACCGAGGACCTACCGCTCGTGCGCGGCCATCAAGCGTACACCGACTCCCCGTGGGCGCTGACGGCGATTTCGCAGCGTCAGTTCTGGGACGACGGCCCGTTCGACATCGAGACGTGCGCCGACGGCGAGATTCAGGGGGTCCTCTCCGCGATTATCTCGGACTGGGAGACCCCGGGTGCGGTGTACGACAAGCCGGCCCGCGAGTGTAGCCGCGAGGAGATCAAAACCGAGGTCTGGCACCAACTGACGGCCCACCTCAACCGGGATGCGGAGCGGCTCTCGGCCGAGTACCTGTACGATTGGGTACTCGACCCCGCAATCGTCGAGACCGGCGACGGCATGGAGAACCACGAACCGCTGTTGATTAACACGGTCGGCTCGCTCCGAGACCGGCCCCCGGCGGTGACCGACGCGCCGAACCTCGTGTTGGCGGCCGACTACGTCCGGACGGACACTGACTTGGCGACGATGGAGAGCGCCAACGAGGCAGCCCGCCGAGCCGTTGGCGGCATCGTCGAGCGCACGGGAGCCGGAGCACCGCCGCCGACTGTCTGGGAACTGTCTGAGCCACAACTGTTCGACCCGCCGAAGCGGCAGGACGAAGTCGCGTTTCGGCTGGGGCTTCCACACCCCGGCGAGGCCGAGCGCGGACTGCGGTCGACCTTCCGAGGTCTGCGAACGAGCGGCTGGGGACTGGATGACTGACTGTTGGCCGCGGCGCTTGGCTCCCGTCGAAGCTCCCGAAACGACCGGTCGATTGCCGCGCCGTAGGAGGCGTCCATGACGGCGTCGACCGCAACCGAGCGGATTCGGGACGCCGTGTACCACTCGCTGACGGCCGAGTTCGCGACGGCCCGCGACGACCGCCCGGCGGTGGTGCCGGTCACGCCCTTTTTCGACCGCGAACGGGAGGTCGTCGTCGTAACGGCCGCGCCGGCGTTCGCGGGGAAGGCCGAGCAAGCGGCGGCCAACCCGCGGGTGTCGCTCCTACTCCGCGAAGACGAGGGTCGATTGCACCTGACTGGGCGGGCAACGGTTCGAGACGTCGACCCGGAAGCGAACACCGCTGTCGTCGAGCGGCTCATCCGCGACGAACCGCCGTCGCCGAAACGGCGGGCGATGGTCGAGGCCGCCGACTTCCTCGGGACGCGGCTCGGACTGTTGCTTCTGGACTGGTACGGGCTCCGAATCCTCGTCGAGATTCGGCCGACTACAATCGACGAGCGGCCGACCGATGGTACGACGACGGTCCCGACGTGGAGCGCGGCCGGCGTCGACAGCGGAGAGGCGGAGACCTACGACCAGATGGTCGCGACCGTCACCGACGACGCGGGGTATCCCCGTAGCTGGCCGGTCTCGTCTGCGACCGTCCGCGACGGTCGGCTCCGGTTGACGCCGCCGGACGACGTGACGCCGGCTGACGGCCAACCTGCGTGCGTCCTCGTCCACTGGCACGACGCGGACCTCGCGAACCTCGAACAGCGACTCATCCGCGGCCGGTGTCGGAGGGACGCGCGCGGACTGGTGTTCGACCCCGCCAGTTCGTTCCACCTGCGGAACCGAACGGCACGGGACCGCCTTCGGTTCATCGTCGACGGCAAGCGTCGGACGCGGGCCTACTTCGACGACCGCGGACGGACGTACAGACCGGTTCCTCGCCTTCGGACGCTCCTCGAGTGGTGAAAGTCAGTACGACCGCCGAACGGACGCCCTACGCGCGCTGGGTGTGTTCCGCGGACTCGGTGCCGCCCTCGCGGGCGGGCTTTTCGTCCATGTTTCGGGTCCGGACCGCCGTCCTGAGCCCAACTTCGGCGACGTTACCGGCGTGTTCGGCAGTTCGTTCGAGCGCGTGGAGCGCGTGCGCGAACCGGTAGTCGGCGTCGGCGTCCACGTCCTCGAACAGCCGTTGTTCCACGTCCGCGAGGCCCTCGCACACTCGGTCGCGTGCCACCAGCGCCTCCCGCGCCGCGTCGGGGTCGTCGCCTTCGAGCGCGACCTGTACCGCGGCTTCGAGCGCCTCTGGAACCAGTTCGGCGAGTTCGGATACCTCGTCGGCGACCGCCGGCGGGAGAGGGTCGGAGACCGCCGACGCGACGGCGGCGATTCGCTCGGCCTGGTCGGCGACGCGCTCTAACTCGCGGGCCGCAGTGTGGAGGCGGAACAGTTCCGGGCGCGTCTCGCCGAGGGCGTCCACCTCGTCGAGGCGGTCGAGCCCGCGAGTGAAGTGCCGGTCGACCATAGCGAACAGGCGGTCGGCGCGGTTGTCGCGCTCCGCGAAGCCGTCGAGGGGTGCGGCCCCGGTGAGCGCGGCGGTCGCGTCGCGGTGCATCGAGACGGCGACGAACTGGAGTTGTCGAACCGACTGGCGGATGGAGACCTCGTTCGCGTCGAGGACGTTCCGAACCGTGACGGCGGTGTCCGACTCCTCCGTGATGGTCACGCCGACGAGGTTCCGTGCGACCCGCCTGACGGCCTGTCGCTGTTCGGCGTCGAACGTCCCGTCGGCCTCGATGACGACCTGTTTCGACCCGGCGGCGTAGGCCGCTCGGAGCGTCTGTTCGAGGAAGTCGCCGCCTGCGGAGTCGACTCCGCCGTCCGCGTCGCTCCCACCGACAGTCACCGTGAACTGCATCGACGAATCGTCCTCGCACTCGGGAGCCTGTACGACTAACATCCCGTCGAGGTGCGTGTGGAGGTTGACGACGGTTCCGGCGGAGATGCCCTCGCCGTCCGCCCACTCTCGGGGGAGAGAGACGGTGAACGTCCCGTTGCTGACCTGCTGTATCTTGCGTGTCTCCATTGTGTTGGCTGTCTGAGTTCGTGTTGTCTGCATGCCAGTTCCGCGGTGACGCCGACCCCGCCTCGGTGGGTGGCTCGACTGGTGAGAAGCGAGCGCCGCCGACCGACGGTCCGGCTTCGACGGCCGCAGGTCGTCGAACGTCGTCGTCACGTCGTGTGGCCGAAGTCGGGACGCCCGCTGCGGGGACAGGCGGGCGGGTCGGCGACCTGTCCGGGCCGAGACGGCTGGTCTAGGTCCGGCGTCGACTACCCGAACTTGCCGCTGATGTAGTCCTCGACGCGCTGGCTCTGGGGGTCTTCGAACACCTGGTCGGTGTCGCCGTACTCGACGAGTTCGCCGCCGGTGAGGAACACTGCCGTCTGGTCCGAGATGCGCGCCGCCTGCTGCATGTTGTGGGTGACGATGACGACCGTGTAGTCCTCCGCGAGGTCGTGGACGAGGTCCTCGATTTTCGAGGTCGCGATGGGGTCGAGCGCCGACGCCGGCTCGTCCATGAGAAGCACTTCGGGGTCGGTCGCCAGCGCGCGGGCGATGCAGAGCCGCTGTTGCTGGCCGCCGGAGAGCCCGAGCGCGTTGTCGTCGAGTCGGTCCTGTACCTCGTCCCACAGCGCCGCCTGCCGCAGGGAGCGCTCGACGAGTTCGTCGACCGCGTCGTCGTCGCTCCGGCCGAGCAGGTTGGCGAGCAGGCCGGTGTCGAGGTCGCCGTGCTTCCGCGGCCCGTAGGAGATGTTGTCCGCGATGCTCTTCGGGAACGGGTTTGGCGACTGGAACACCATGCCGACGCGCTTGCGGAGTTCGACGAGGTTGACGCCGTCTTGGTAGATTTCTTCGCCTTCGAGCTGAACCGAGCCGTCGATGCTCGCGGCCTTGATGCGGTCGTTCATCCGGTTGAGACACCGGAGGAACGTCGACTTCCCACAGCCCGAAGGGCCGATGAGCGCCGTGACGCTGTTCTCGGGAATCTCCATCGAGACGCCCTTCAGCGCGTGGTCGTCGCCGTAGTACACGTCGAGGTCGGAGACCGAGAGCTTCGCCTCGCCCTCGAACTCGTGTTCGACCCACTCCTCGCGGGTCCGCTCGCGCGTCTCACCGCTCGTGACCTCGAGCGGCTGGTCGGTGCCGGGGCTCGCGCCGCCGGGTTCGTTGTCCGTCGTCGTCTGTGCGTCGTCCGCCGTCTGTCTGGTTTCACTCATGGTTACTCGTGCTGCAGTTTACTCCGGAAGTAGTACCGCGTCGCGATGCCGACCGCGTAGAAGCCCAAGACGACCACGAGCAGGATGAGCGCCGTCGCCCACCGGAACTCGTCGATAGCGCCGATGTTCGACGACTGCCCGACGCCCGCGGTGATAAGCGAGTAGAGCTGATACGGAAGCGCCGACGTCGCCTGCATCAGTTCGGGATTGGTGACGAACGGCGGCGCAGACTGGAACTGGAAGCCGCCGAGCACGTCGACCGTCTGGCTGCCCGGCGGGGCGACGCTCCCCGACATAGTCAGGAGAATCGGGGCGGTCTCGCCGGCGATACGTCCGACGCCGAGGATGATGCCCGTGACGATACCCGGGAGCGACGCCGGGAGGACGATGCTCCGAATCGTCTGCCACTTCGTGACGCCGAGCGCCGCGCTCGCGTCGCGGTACTCGTCGGGGACCGCCAGCATCGACTCCCGACTCGTGATGACGACGAGCGGGAGGAGCATGAAGCCGAGCGTGAGCATCCCCGCGAGCAGCGACTTCTGGTTGCCGAGTCGGGGGACGAGGAACGCCAGACCGAACAGTCCGAAGACGATGCTAGGCGTACTCCACAGGCCGTTGGTTGCGATTTCGACGACCTGCGTGAAGCGCCCGCGGTCCGCGTACTCGGTGATGAAGACGGCCGCACCGACGCCCAGCGGGACGGCGAACAGCACCGCCCCGATGACGAGCCAAATCGTGCCTGCGATGGCCGGGAGAACGCCGTTCACGTCGTTGAGGAGCGCGACGCCGTTCATCACGAACGGCCACGAGAGGGGAAGCGAGAACGTCAGGCCGACGAGCGTCACTTCGGGACCCGCACCCGCGCCGAACGCGAATCCGTTGAACAGCCCCGGCAGGCCCTTCAGCACCGTGAACGCGACGAGGAGGAACAGCACCGCGATGATGGAGAGGGCGTTCAGGTAGACGAGGACGTACGCGCCGATGTGGCGGCCGCGCGCGCCGAACCCGCCGTAGGCCTTCGCGGCGGCCCAGCCGACGAGCAGGGAACAGAATCCCGTCAGGACCGGAATCGTGAACTCGGCGTTGAACGACGCCTGCTGTTCCCAGCCGAGGTCCCACGCCCACGACGGGCCGATGACGCCGGTGAGGAAGACGATACCGGCGAACGCGGCGAGCGCGCCGGCGGGGAGCGTCGAGCCGATGTCCTCGCGGGGGAGCGCGCTCACCGCGAACCCGACCCCGCCGGTGACGAGCGACGCGACGACCCACCCGGCCGTCCCGAGACCGAGGGTCTGGGAGGCGACCAACCCGCCGATGACGAACCAGATGAGCGCGAACGCCGCCGAAGCGACCAGTCCGGCGGTCGGTCTGGGGTCGGTGGCGACGTAGCCGAGTCGAGAGCCGACGCCGAAGCCGATGACGGCGAGGCCGAGGAGGACCAACAGCCCGCCGAGGAGCGCAACCATCGGCACGCCCGCGATGGGGTCGGTGATGGTCACGAGTTCGAACATCGCCGCGAGCGAGAGGGCGAACAGCACCGCCGCCAGCCCCACCGCGCCGGCGGCGACCGCCTCGGTCTCGGAGGTGTCTTCGCTGACGAGCGTGGATTCAGTCGCGCCCGCCATCAGTCGGCACCTCCGAGCTTCTGGCGCATGCGCGCCTCGATGTACTGCGACCCGATGCTGAGGAACAGCACCGTGATGAACAGGATGACGCCCGCGACGAACAACGCGGAGAGCTGGAGGCCGTCGGCGTCGCCGTAGTTCGCCGCGATGAGCGACGTGAGCGTGTCGTTACCGTAAAAGACGTTGTAAAGCGGCTTCGTGAGGCCCGGACTGCCGCGGAGCATCACGGTCGCGGCCATCGTCTCTCCGATGGCGCGACCCACGCCGAGGAGGACCGCGGCCGAGACACCCGAAAAGGCCGCCGGCAGGGTAATGGAAGTCATCGTCTGCCAGTCGGTCGTTCCGAGGGCGAGCGACCCGCTTTTCATCGATTCGGGGACGCTGTTGAGTGCGTCTTCGGCGACCGAGACGACCGTCGGCAGCGCCATCAGTCCGACGACGATGCCGACGAAGAGGTACGTGCCCTGCCCGACGATGTCGAACTGGTCGGCCGCCCACGGGCTGAGGATGGTGAAGCCGATGAAGCCGTAGACGATAGAGGGGATACCCGCCAGAATCTCGACGCCCGGCTTGACGACCTCGCGGACGGTCCGCGGCGCGATTTCGCTGAGGAAGAGCGCCGCGGCTACGCCCAGCGGGGCGGCGACGGCCGTCGCGATGATGGTGACGAGCACCGTCCCGTGAATCATCGGGACGAGCGAGTACTGAATCGGCGGCGTCACCGGACTCCAGCGCGTCTCGATGAAGAGCCGCAGGCCCGGAATCGGAATACCGAAGACGTTCACGGTCGCGTACTGCACGGTCGGCCACGCCTCCGCGAAGATGAAGACGAGGATGAGCCCGAGGACGAGGATGGTCGAGACCGTCGTCGTCAACGTGAGCACGCGCGCTGTCAATTCTTGGTGTCTGAGCCAGCCGTAGCCCGTCGCGACGAGGAACACCGCGAACGGGACGGCCGTCAGCGACGAGACGGCCAGAAAGCCCGCGAACGCCGCGAGGAGCGATACCGCCGCGACCGTGACCGTGACGAGCGCGTCGGGCGGCGTCTCGTCGACGAAGTCGCGACCGCGCCGGAGCCCTCGCCGAGCCGCCGCTCGGAGGCCGGCACCGTCGGAGTTTGGAAGTACGTTCATGATTGGAGCGTCGATGAATGGAAAGAACGAGGTTCAGGAACCGCTACCGCGTCCGAGCCGCGTTACGCTTGGCTCGGAAGCTTGTCCTTCTCGGACTGAAGGTCCTTGTCAGGCAGTGGGATGTAGTTGTTGTCCTCGACGAACACCTTCTGACCGAACGTGGTCAGGAACATGTTCATGAACGCGGCTTCGCGCATGTCCGTCCCGCTCGGGGTGTCCTCCGTGATGGTCGTGTACTGGTGGAGGTCGCGGTTGAGCGGGTAGTCGCTGTCGAAGATGGTGTGCTCAGCGCTCTTGTCCGGCGCGTAGAGCGTGCCCTCGAATTCGATACCGATGGGCTGGACCTCCGGGCCGGTGAAGGCGAGTGCCATGTACGCGATGGCACCGTCGTTCTGCTGGACGACGGTCGCAACCTGCTGGTTCTGGCCCTTACGGGTGTCGACGCCCTCCATCGAGGCGTCGGCGCTGCCGAGCATGTTGAGGCGGAACGAGGTGTCCGTCCCGGAGCCTTCCGCGCGGCCGACCACGTAGATTTCCTGGTCGTGACCGCCGACTTCGCTCCAGTTGGTGATCTCGTCCTGGTAGATTTTGCGGACTTCTTCGCCGGTGAGTTCCGTCACGCCCGCGTCGTAGACGTCCTTCGAGACGACGACGGGCTGGCCGTCGCGGCCGAGGACGTGGTCCACGTAGTTCGCGTCGCGCTCTTCTTCGCTGATGCCGAGTTCCGCCGTGATCGGACCCGACGAGTTACCGATGTCGACGAGACCGTCGCGGACGGACTTACACCCCGTCCCGGAGTGGCTCAGGCCGATGGATGTCGCGAACGCGGGGTTCGCCTGCGTCTCGGTCGGCTCGAAGCCGTAGAGGGATGCGAAGTAGTCGGCCAGACGCATGTCCGGTGCGCCGAGTTCGTCCCAGCCGGGGACGGTAGATTCGTCGTTCGAACCCCAGTACTCGCCGTCGCTCGGCGGCGCGTTGGAGTTCCAGTAGGAACTTCCCTTGTTCGCGATGGGATACACCGTCGAGGAGCCCTCGGCGGTGAGCATCTGCGGCGCGCTCGATTCGCTCGTCTCTTCGGGGGTCGAGGTCGTGGTCTCCGGAGCGTCCGTCTCCTCTTCTTCGGTCGCCGGCGCGTCGGTCTCGGGATTCGACTGCCCCGAACAACCGGCGAGCCCCGCGACGCCCGCCGCGCTCGAAGCGACGAGGAACTGCCGACGTGATACGCTGCCTGCCAACTTCTTGGAATCTTGCGCCATCACGTGGACTGACCCGGTTTTAAATAAAATGCGTTTATAATACCGGTTTAGTTCTATCAGAGTTCAACGTAACACTAAGAGACGAAATAGTCCGATATTAGCGCACACATCAGTACGGAGAACTATATACGCGAACGTAATCGAGACGACAGAAAATATAACGGCTCCCGGGATACGTACGCTCGATGGCCCAGAAAGACGGAACCACAGGCTCCGAACGTATCGTCGGTCTGTCGAAATCCGAGGCGGTCGACCGCGTTATCGCCGCGGACGACGCCCGGGACCCGGACACCGTTCGTGCGATGCTCGACCACGTGACCGAGGACGGCACGGTGACGGCCGACGGCGTCGATTCGGCGGTCACGGACACGTCGATGATTCTGTCGACCGCGGAGACGCGCGTCGAACTCGCGTCCATCGACCTCGACGACGCCCGCGAGGCCGCTGGTGACGACGCGGCCATCGGTGCCGTTCGGTCCCGTCTCGACGTGTTCGAGTCGAAGGTCGCGAACGCGACCGAGCGGGTCGAGTCGCTCGGCGAAGAGCTCCAGGAACTCTCAGACTGGCGCGACAACCCCCGGTCCGTCTACGACATCGTGCTCGGACTCCGGGAGGTCGCGTCCGAGTCGCAGGCGCTCACCGCGCACGCGGACAACATACAACTCGATATCGAGGAGTTCGACCGATGGCTCTCGAACCACGACGTTCGCGTGCGGGGGCTCGACGGCGACGTGGCGGCGCTCGAACAGTCGCTCGACGGACTGGCCGACCGGGTCGAGGCCGTCGCCGACGTGGAGGGTTCCGAAGACAGCGCCGACGGCTCCGAGGACGCTGACGACGAGCGCGCGGCCGAGTGGTACAACGCCGCGCTCCGCGCCCGCGTCTCCGACCTGCTTGTCGATGACGTCCGGGCCGAGCTCGACGACCTGCGGGAGTTAGCCCCCGATTCGGCCGCGGAAAGCGATGGCCTCGGCGACGCCGCCGCCGAGCTCGACGACCTCGCCGCCCGTGTGCAACGGCTCCGCGAGCGACTCGACGGCCTCGCCCGTCCGTCGTGGACTGATGAGTACGGGGCCCGAATCGAGTCGTTCGAGGCGACGCTGGCCGCGTTCGAACCGCCGGTGTCGTGGGGTGCGGTGCAGGCCGAACTCGAGGACGCCCGGGTCGGCGACGACGGGTGAGCGGAAGGCCGCTCACTCCAAGAGCAGAACGGAGGGCAGTCGGTCTGGGTTCTCCAGTCGTAACAGCGAGTAGACGACGCCGGAGAGACCGTGGAAGAACATCGGGTTCGGAAAGGTCTCCGTGTGTCCAGTCATCGAGAACTCGCCGTGGGCGTCCCTCCGAGTGAGGCATCGACGGGCCAGTTCGGTCGCGTGTGACTCCGCGAGCAGCCCGCGACGCGCGCCGGCGAGGAGCGACTCGACCCGCCCGAAGTTTCCGCAACAGAGGTGGTCCATGTTCGACGGTTCGGCGCGAGCGGTCTCCGAGAGCGCGTCGATCGCGGTGTCGTGGAGGTCGCCGTCGTCGAGCGCGTCCGCGATGCCGAGTCGGGCGAGCGCCATTCCCGACCGCCCGTGGCACCACTTATCGTCGTAACTCTGGTCCTCGTTCGATTTCGCCCAGTTGTTCCGGTCCGGGTCGTACAGCGCCGATTCGAAGGCGAGCGCCTCGCGTGCCGCGTCCGAGAACCGCTCGTCTCCCGTCGCATCGGCGAGGCGGGCGAGCGCGTAGCCGATTCCGCACGCACCGTGTGAGAACCCCGTGAGCGGCGGTTCGTCGTCGGAAGTCCGCCACACTCGGTAGCCGTCTTCGAGCGTGCGACCGTCGAGGAGGCGCTCTCCGCACGCGATTGCCCGGTCGAGGACGGACTCGTCGCCGTACCGGTCGTGGTACGCGAGGAGGCCGAGCAGAGTCCCGGCGGCACCCTCCAGCACGTCGAACGTCTCGTCGTTCGCCACGTGGGACTCCGTGACGACGCCCGCGGCGGACCGCGCGGCGCGGCGGTACTCGTCGGCGTCGAGGAGTTCCGAGACGACCGTGAGGGTGTAGACGACTGACCCGACCCCGAGCATCCCGCCCAGATTCGGTGGCGGGCCGCCGTCGTCGATGGCGTCGAGCACGGGCGATAAGACCTCCTCCGCCACGGTTCGATAGCGCGTCTCGCCCGTCGTCTCGAAGAGCGCCGCGGCCGCCAGCGCGATGCCACCGCGTCCGTGGTACAGCGAGAAGTCGGTCGGATAGAGGTCGATGCCCGTCTTCGTCGGTGAGATAGAGACCCAGGCGTCGCCGTCCGGCGTCTCGATACCGGCGTCCAGCACCTCCTCGAACAGGGTTCTCGCGGTCGAATCGAACGCGTCGGCTGAGACGGCGGCATCGGGTGTCGAACCCGGCACCTGCGGGCCGAACGCGTACTGTAGCAGCCACGCCTGTCGGTCGCGGTCGTCGTCGCTCATCGCGGCGACGCGCTGACGGCACCGGTCCAGTCCGGGTACATCGACGTCGACGGGTAACTCCTCCCCGTCGTGAACGACCGTACTGCTCGTCGGCGACGACGCGAACCGCGGGAAGTCGCGGCGGCGGAGCGCCCGCCGTTCGGCGGCGTACAACGGCCAGTAGCCGTCGGCGTCGATTCGGTCGTCGAAGAACGGTACCGCGAGTTTCTCGTGTTCGACCGAGAGACGGGCCCCGTCTCGGAGCGGGTCGCGTGCGGCCGCCGACCGGAGAATCGAACCGTATCGGGCCGTCGCTCGGTACACCAATCGGTTTTCGATACCATCGACGAGGCTGGAAGGCAACACCTCGCCGAAGAACGCGCCGGCTTCGTGTAACGAGCGGATGGTGTCGTAGGCTTCGGTGAACCCCTCGACGAGCGACTCGGTGTACGAGACCGGGGGATGGTCGCGTTCCTCGGTGCTCGCGGTGTTCGTGGTCAGATTGACTTCCGGCCGAACCTCCGTCACCGTCATGACGTCCGTGTTCGCCGCTTCGATGCCGGGTTTGGAGACGTCTTTGAACCCACGCTCGCTCGAACTACCGAAGCCGGCGTGCGGAACGCCGGCGTCGTCGTCGCTCGGGGTACGCGGGTCGCCGACCGACCACGGCGCCAAGAGCGTAGCGAGAATCGTACTGTGGGCGACCGTCGATACTTCCGTCGGTGTCGGCATGGCCGCCGGGTCGACGTAGGGGTGGAAGATTGTTTCACCGTCGACGACCATCGGACTCTCGCCGTCGATAAGGAGATTCTCGTACTGGCAGTCGGTCATGTTGAGCGCGTACGCGACGCAGGTGAGGACGCCCGCTTGCTCGTAGTACCGCCGTACTGCGTCGGTGTCGGCCAAGTCGTCGTACGCTATCGGCTCCATCCAACCGTAGCCGTCTCTGGGAAGGTATTCGGGGGACTGAAAGGTCGCGACCGACGTGCGTTCGCTCACCCGTTCGAGCACTTCGTACAGGGCCACGCCCCCGTCGACGCCCCTCGGTTTGTAGATGACGTCCGTCGAACCGAACGAGACGCGGACGGGAATTCGGCCCTTCGCGTGCGCGTCCGTCGAGAGGGGTTCGAGTGAGGTTACCGGGCCGTCGATGTCGAACCGCTCTTCGAGCGCGGGGGTGTCGTCCCGAATCCGCTGGCAGAGTTCAGCGATTGCGTCGACCCAGTTGTCGATGATGACGGCGATTTGCCGGGCGAGAACGGGGTACTCGACGCAGAGGTTGGACATCCCGTGTGCGAACATCGCGTCGATGAACTCCTCGTAGTACTCCGTCGGCGGGTCGTCGAACTCGTCGGGGTCGGTGGCGGCCAGTTCGGGGTCGAAGTGCTCTACGAAGCTCTTGAACTCGACGTACAGCGGCCGGACGCAGAGCGCGTGAAATCGTCTGGTTAGCCCCTCGACCAACGGTTCCAACGAGTCGTCCGGAACGGAGAGCGTGCCGAGCCGACTCCGAGCGAACTCGCTGAACCCGGTCAACAGCTCTCGAAACGGGACGTCATCAGGCGCGCTCGCGTAGCGTGTCGGGTCGGAAGCCCGGAGGTACTCGATTAGTTCCTCGATTGTCTCGAGCCACGCAGGGAGCGGCTCGTCGCTCGGCCACTTCGTGGCCGCCGACTGCGCCTCGACGTCTGCCCGTCGGATTCCGTCGGCCGCAAGCCGCTCGGAGAACTGTTCTTCGTCGGCGAAAAGCCCTTCCCACTCGTCCAGAATCGTGTTCGGAGATATCTCGGGGTCGGGGCCGGGGTCGTTCGGGGGACCTTCGAGACGCTCGTGGAGCGTCCGGGCGCGACCGGCGATTTCGCGACGTTGTTGTTGTGTGAACACCATCTCGTCAGCTGTCGATGTCGTCATAGTAGGTGTGAATCGGTACGCTACGGAGTGAATCGGAGAGCGCCTGCGAACTGCCAGAAAAAACCGATGCGCTTCTCCGCGGTCGAGCGACGCGGAGAAGGCTCGGAGACACCTCAGTTGGTGGTGTCGCAGCAGGGGAGCTTCGAGGCCGTGTGGCACGGGAGGTAACACGACGCCGTCCCGGTACTGTCGTGGGACATCTCGAACTTGTCGGAGATGATCGACCCGAAGAGGCCGTCGTAGTGTGATTTATCAACAGTACGTGCAATATCGATGTCCAATGCTACTGACATCAAAAAGTATGTCTGGACGACATGTTATAAATCTACTGGCAATTGTCATAAATTCAGCCCGTGCGGTCGCTGGGGAGAGTGAGACGACTCTCCGATGCGTGGACGACCGCTCAGTAGTGTCCCATGACGCCGCGACGCCGAGCAACCCGCGAGCAGTACTTGAAGACGACGTATCCGCAGACGAGGTACCCGACGCCGACGCCGAGGAGAATAGACAGTTCCTCGGTCGAGAACTCCCACAGCCGAATCCCGCTACGCATAGATTGCTGGAGGAGTGCGGACCCCTGAACGAGCGGCAGTAGTCGAAGAAGCGGCACGTCTGCGGTCGGCGCACCCACGAGACCGACCATCGCGAACTGCATGAGATTCGAAACCGCTCCGATTCGCTTGTAGATGAGCGCGAGGCCCGCGAACACAAACCCGATTCCGACGACCGAAAGGAGCGAAGCGATGACGACGGGCACGATGGTGAGCAGGTCGACGGAGAGCGTTCGCCCCGTAGTCACCAGCATGAGGACGAGGATGACCCCACCGATGGCCATGCTCTGAATCACGTTCGAGGTCGCCTTCAGGAGCATGACGCGCCCGAATCCGAACGGGGACATGTACAACTGTTCGAGGGTTCCCCACTGCGACTCCTGTGTGATGTTCCCGGAGAGCCCGGAGTACGCGCCCTGCGCCATCGTCCAGAGGAACCAGCCGACGATGACTCCGTTGAGCGTCGAATCGAGCGATTGGGTCGACCCGCCGACGCCACCGACGACCGCTTGCCCGCCGAAGAAGACGATGGCGAAGAACACGTACATCGTCGCCACGTTGATGGCGAAGTTCACGCGGTACCGGAGCATCACGGTGAACTGTTTTCTGAGTATCTCCCAGAGGAGACGGCCGAAGCCAGTAACCGTGGCCTCCGTGCCGGGACTGTTCGGGTTGGCTGGTTCCGAACTCATGTGTACTCACTCACCTGCGGTCGGCCGGGGTCAACCGAGCCTTCCGATTCTTCGTTCGTCAGCTGGATGAATATCTCTTCGAGGTCGGGTTCCACCGAAGTGAACGATTCGACCTCGCACCCGGCCTCGCGCAGTCCGTCCACGAGTCGATAGAACTCGTCGCCGCCGACGCGGACCGAAAACTGCGTCGACTCATCTCTCGTCTCGAAGGAACTCGCGTCGAACTGAGCCGAGAGACGCCGGCGGACCGCCTGTGAGAGCGTCCCGTCGACCACGATTCGATACGACTGAATGTCGAACACGCCGAGGAGGTTCGAGACGCTCTGGTCGGTGACGACTTCGCCGTCGTTCATCACCACGACCCGGTCGCAGATGTCCTCGATGACGTCCATGTCGTGGCTCGACAGGAGGAGTGTCGTCCCCTGATCGGTGACGAGACGACGAAGCTCCTTGCGAAGTTCGAGCGAACTCTCGACGTCGAGTCCGAGCGTCGGCTCGTCGAGCAGGACGATGTCGGCGTCCCTGGCGAGCGTACACGCGAGGGAGACTTTCTGCTTTTGACCCCGAGAGAGTTCCCTGACGGTCGCGTCGGCTTTCTCTTCGAGTCCAAACTTCTCGAGGAGTTCCCGTTGTCGCCGCTCCGTTTGCCGTGTCGGCTCCCCGGCGAGCGCCGCGAAAAACCGCATGTTCTCCTGCACCGTCAACCGCCAGTAGACGTTCCGAGCGCCCTCCAGCATCGCCCCGATATGTCGATACGCGCGCTCCGGTTCATCGTGCACGTCAGTCCCGTGAACCTGAACAGTCCCGTTCGTGGGGACGATGAGTCCGAGCAACGATTTAATCGTGGTCGTCTTCCCGGCCCCGTTAGGGCCGAGTAATCCGACGGCGGTGCCTCGCTCGACGTCAAAGTCGACTCGCTCGACCGCCGTAACCGGCCCGTCGCTCCCCTCGTACTGCTTGTGGAGATCTGACACCGAGAGGGCGGGAGGCTCGGGTTCGGAGGGTGGACCGGCTCCGTCAGTCTGTAATGACGAATGGTTGAACTCTTCGGGCACGTCAGTTCGTGACGGCAGTCTACTATAATAAATTGTTGGCTGTCAAACACGAATGGGAACGCCGCGAGGTCAGGTGTTTCTCCCGGCTCAGGGGTCGCGTCTTACCAGGTTTCGGACCAGGTGAACGACCAGAGTCGCCTGTTCGAAGGCGCTCCACTCGTCGAACCGCGGACACCGTCCGAGAGCTAGCAAATCGCGGTGTACAATGCGAGCGTAAAGTATCACATCCACTACGTAAATCGCGTTCAGCGAAAGTACATGTGTGTCTGGTCCCTCGGTCTAATTGCAAACACCAATGTCAGACTACGAACTTGACCCCCTCCCGTACGAGTACGACGCGCTTGAGCCCCACATCTCCGAGCAGGTGCTGACGTGGCATCACGACACCCACCATCAGGGCTACGTCAACGGCTGGAACGCGGCCGAGGAGACCCTCGCCGAGAACCGCGAAGCAGGCGAGTTCGGCTCGTCCGCCGGCGCGCTCCGCAACGTCACCCACAACGGCTCGGGACACATTCTGCACGACCTGTTCTGGCAGAACATGTCGCCGGAAGGCGGCGACGAGCC